>CAYTAP010000230.1:0-1594 GCA_964435775.1 uncultured Tepidisphaeraceae bacterium | reverse complement strand
TTAGGAAGTGTGGACTCTTGGGATTCCCAAGGTTGAGCAAATCAGATTCAAGGCTGTCTTTTGGAGGCAGTCTTGGGAGTTCTGGACCGTCTGATCCTTCGGGATGATCAATGGGAGCGGATGTCGCCGCACATTATCGGCGACGAACGCACCCGAGGTTCGTCGGGCCGCGACAACCGGATGTTCGTGGAAGCGGTGCTGTGGATCGTGCGGACAGGCTCGCCCTGGCGCGATCTGCCGGAAGTGTTCGGTGAGTGGAACAGCGTCTTCCGCCGCTTCAGTCGCTGGAGCCATAAAGGCGTATGGCGGCGCATTTTCACGGCGCTCTCGGACGATCCGGACTTTGAATACCTGATCGTCGATTCCACCATCATCCGCGCCCACCAACACGCCTCCGGCGCAAAAAAGGGGCTGAAGATCAGGCCCCCGGATCAGGTCCGGGGCAGGCTCTTGGCCGCTCCCGAGGCGGCCTGAGCACCAAGATCCACATGGCCGTGCGTGGGCTGGGCTGTCCGGTCCGCTTCACCCTCACCGCCGGCCAGAGAGGCGATGCACCGCAGGCCGACGCCCTGATCGAAGGCCTGCCGGCCCAGGTCGTGATGGCGGACGCCGCCTATGACAGCGACCACCTGCGCAAAATCATCGCCGACAAGGGGGCTGTCGCAGTCATCCCAAACAACCCTTCACGCGCCCGCAAATACAAACTCGACAAGCATCTCTACGCACAACGCCATCTGGTCGAATGCTGCTTCTCAAGGCTCAAACAGTTTCGTCGCGTCGCAACTCGCTTCGAAAAAACCGCCCGAAACTACCTCGCCGTCATAACCATCGCCGCCACCATCCTATGGCTCAAATAAATGTCCACACTTCCTAGACGTTTCGTTCGACGACGGCGCTTTGCTTATCGGCGAGGCGGGTGTCGATGTCGGGCTCCGCATCGCCGGCGGCATTGGCGCTACGCCCAACGGCAAGACGATATTCGCGCCGGAGCGGGCCGGCCGCGTGTCTCGCAAGGTGGCTATGTGCTGACCGAGGCGCCTCTCGGCGATCAGACGGGCCGATTCGCGACGAGGCTGTTTGCCCGGGTGAGCATTTCCGATGGCAACACGACCGATTTCGTGGGTGGCTGGCAGGCCGGCGCACTGGTGACCGGCGTCCTCTCCGGACGCCCGGAAAGCGCTTTCTCGCTCGGCATCAACCAGGCCCTGTTGTCCGATGGCGGGCGCGCCAATCTGCGCGATGCCGGCATCGACCCGGCGCATGCCGAAACGACGCTGGAGGTCACCTACTCGGACAAGATCCTCGATCACCTTGCTCTTCAGCCCGATCTCCAGGTCATCCTGACTCCGGGCGGTGATCGCGATGCCAAGCCTGCGGTCGTCGCAGGATTGAGGCTCACGTTCGACTACGCCGTTCTGGGCAACTGATCGATCTGGCGGTCGCAGCGCATGGCCGGCGTTGCTATCATGGGGCCGGAGGAATCCCCATGATCATTGGTCTCGAGAATGTCATCGCCGCGGGCGAACTCCCGGCGCTGCGGGCACGCATAGCGGCGGGGCGGTTTGCCGACGGCAAGAGCAGCGCCGGGTGGTAC
>CAYTAP010000229.1:0-1596 GCA_964435775.1 uncultured Tepidisphaeraceae bacterium | reverse complement strand
TGTCGCAGGATGAGGCGAACAAGGCGGGGATCGAGCGCATCCGCCGCGCGATTGTCGCGTGAAACAAAAATGAGAAGTTCACCACGGAGGGCACGGAGGACACGGAGAAAAAGTAAAAGCCGGACTTTGCATTTCTCCGTGCTCTCCGTGACCTCCGTGGTGCCACTGTCTTTCATGCCAAGCATGAGACCTTTAACACGCCGGCATGTGCGGGGCCGTCACTTCGCGCCGGCGCGGAGGAGGTTGCGGAGGACGGTGTGGAGGATGCCGCCGTTGCGGTAGTAGCCGATCTCCACGGGCGTATCGATGCGGCAGGTCGTCTCGAAGACGATCGGCTTGGCGCCGGGTTTGGTTGCCTTGACGGTCACTTTCGCCAGTGGCTTGAGATCATCCGCGATTGAAATATCGAACGTCTCGTGGCCGGTCAGCCCCAGCGTCGTCGGCGTTTGCCCATCGGCGAACTGGAGGGGCAACACGCCCATTCCCACGAGATTGCTTCGGTGAATTCGCTCGAAACTTTCGGCGATCACCGCCTTCACGCCCAGCAGCAGTGTACCCTTGGCCGCCCAGTCGCGCGAGCTGCCCATGCCGTAATCCTTCCCCGCCAGGGCAACCAGCGGCACGCCGGCCGCCTGATATTTCACGCTCGCGTCGTAGATGCTCATCACCTTGCCGGCGTCGGGGCCGTCCAGAAGAAATTGCGTGACGCCCCCCTCCGTACCCGGGGCGAGCAGGTTGCGCAAGCGGATGTTGGCGAAGGTGCCGCGGGTCATCACGCGGTCGTTGCCGCGGCGCGAGCCGTAGCTGTTGAAGTCGAGCGGCTTGACGCCATGCTCCATCAGATAATGCCCCGCCGGGCCGTCCTTCTTGATCGCCCCGGCTGGGGAAATGTGATCCGTGGTCACGCTGCCGCCGACCATGACCAGCACCCGCGCCCCGTTGATCGAGGAGATCGGCTTGGGCTCGGGGGATAGGTCCTGGAAAAATGGCGGATCCTGAATGTAGGTGCTCGTTTCATCCCACGCGAACAACTCGCCGCCCTTGACGGGAATCGCGTTCCACGCCTCATTGCCGCTGTCCACGTCCTTGTATTCCTTGCGGAACATCTCCGGCGAAATGCACGCGGCGACCGTGTCGTTCACCTCCTTCTGCGTCGGCCAGATGTCGCGGAGATACACCTCCTCGCCGCGATCGTTCTTGGCGATCGGCTCATCGATGAGGTTGACGTCCATCGTGCCGGCAATCGCATATGCCACGACCAGCGGCGGGCTGGCGAGGTAATTCGCCTTGACGTGCGGGTTGATCCGACCCTCGAAGTTGCGGTTGCCCGACAACACCGCCGCCGCGACCAAATCCCCCTTCTCAATGGCGTTGGCGATCGGCTCGGCCAGCGGACCGCTGTTGCCGATGCACGTCGTACATCCATACCCGACCGTCTGGAAACCAAGCTTGTCGAGGTAGGTCGTCAATCCCGACTTGTCAAAGTAGTCGGTCACCACGCGGCTGCCCGGCGCGAGGCTCGTCTTCACATAAGGCGGAACCTTCAACCCCTTATCCACGGCGTTCTGCGCCACCACCCCCGCCGCAACCATGACC
>CAYTAP010000228.1:0-1602 GCA_964435775.1 uncultured Tepidisphaeraceae bacterium | reverse complement strand
TCAGCGCCATAGAACTTGCCCGTTGACGCATCGAAATACCATCCAGTGGTCGTGGCCGCCGTGGTGCCTGTCGCAACCACCTTTGTCTTACCGGTAACTGGATTGACCGGCACGTTCTGCATGTACGGACCGAAGGGACCAGTGGTCGAATCGGAGTCGTACGCAGCGCCCGCGGCATCGGTCTGACCAGTGAACTGGGTCCAACCCGTGATCAGATCCGGCAGAGCGTCATTGTGCTGCAACTTGTACAGCTCGATCTGGCTGCGGATCGTCTGCAACTGGCTCGTCATGCTGTTCTGACGGGCGGTGGTGCTCGCATTCGTGAACTGCGGGATCACGATCGCCGCCAGGATGCCCAGGATGATCACCACGATCAGAATTTCGATCAGCGTGAAACCGCTCTTGCGGGCGGTACGATTGAATCGGTAGCTATTCATGTTATTGGTCTCCTTAAAACGACTCTTCAAAAACGCCCGGACAACTCGGCCCGGATTGTGGTCCAGCGTTGGACCGGACATTAAAACTTCGATACCATCAAACACAACTGCTCCATTCGTGACTGGCGGCCGCACGGCCGCAATATTTCAGTACGGATGTCGCCTCCTTTCAGTGTCCGGAACCCCGAAAGGTCCCGAACCGTCCTCAAACCTCCCTGCAATCCATCGGGCCGGGTCGGTCGTGGCATTTCTCGCCGTAAGCCATCCGCCACTTCACACATCGACCCGTGAACCCACCGACTTAACCGACACCTTCGTCAGGTTCGGCATCCGTATTCCAAGCCGGTACTGGGATGTCGAATTCAATTCCAAGCAAGGCAAGAAAAATGTCCAAAAAATCCGCATAAGCGATTTGAAGGCCCCTGGGGCGCTTGTCAGGCTCTCTGAGCCTGCTAAGATGAGGACACACGGGCAGCGTAGCTCAGTTGGCAGAGCAGGGGATTCATAAGCCCCGGGTCACAGGTTCGAGTCCTGTCGCTGCTACTCCCCACGGTTTTTAGACCGATAACTTATCGGGTTGAAGCTCGCCGCCTTGGGCGGCGGGTGGAGCGAGGGCTGCCCCGGACGGATGGGATGCCTCCCGCCGCGAATGGGCGGGGAAATAGCGCTTGAGCTTGAGGAAGTGCTTCTCAAACAGATGCCAGCTCAACATCGCGGGGATCAGCGCCAGGCCGATCGAGCAGGTCCAGAAAATCAGTTGGCCGGGCAATTGCGAGCCCCATAGCCGGGGAATGGACTGGGGGTCGAAGAGGGTCTTGCGGACCATCCTTTCAACCGGCAGGTGAAACAGGTAGAGGGCGTAACTGTATTTCCCGAAGAATCGCAGCGGCGAGAGCGAGAAAACTCGCGTGACGATGACGCCCCCCCACCCGGCCGATCCGGCGACGGCCAACACGATGACGCCGCCGAACAGCGCCACAAATGATGTTTGCGACCATGTGTTGATGATGGAAGGCAGCACTTCGTCGTACATGCTCAAGGCGACACCAGCGATGAGGGCGGCCGCCATCCCCCACAATGCCGGGCGGGCAAGCGATGACAGCCCATTGGGACCCCGCGCCACCAGCGCGATCAATGCCCCCAAGCCCAGACCATCCAGATGCGA
>CAYTAP010000227.1:854-1703 GCA_964435775.1 uncultured Tepidisphaeraceae bacterium | reverse complement strand
AAGCTCGAGGGGATGGCCCAGGCCGTCGTGAAGTTCGCCCGCGCCAAGGAGGATCCGGGATTCGATATTCCCACGCGCGCCCTGAGCAACGCCCGCTTCGACGAGAAGAAGAAGATCATCACGATGGGGCAAAGCGTGCAGCGGCGGAATTTTTTCAACCTGTCGCAGGCCAAGAAGTTCATGCAGACGATGCTGGTGGCGTCGGGGTGCAAGGAGTTGAACGACCAGGGCAAGACGACCAGCATCCGCGATTTGTACTACCACATGAAGCACACCATCGAGGGAACCCGCGAAAACACCTTCGATGAGCAGAGCGAGAGCGATCCGATCATCGAGGACCTGGAGGTGGCGATCACGTCGCTGCGCGAGGAGCTGGGGCTGTTCGCAGAGAACAAGGGGGCGATGGTGGGAAACATCACGCTCCGCGACAATGGCGACACCATCGACGGGCGCAAGATGGGGACCGGCGGCTGGTCGGTCCCCTCCATCGTCGAGGAGAATTTCATCAAGTTCAAAAAGTGCGAGGCGAGCTTCATCCTGCTGATCGAAAAAGGCGCCGTCTGGCGACGTTTCAACGAGGACCGCTTCTGGCAGCGCCACAACTGCATCATCATCCACGGCGGCGGCCAGCCTCCGCGCGGCGTTCGGCGGCTGATGCACCGGATGCACCACGAATTGAAACTGCCGGTCTATGTGCTGGTGGATAACGATCCGTGGGGCTACTACATCTATTCCGTGGTCAAGCAGGGGTCGATCAACCTGGCGTTTGAGTCGGAGCGTATGGCCATCCCGGCCGCCCGCTTCATCGGCATGAGCAGCTTCGACGCCGACCGCTTCGGCATCAACAAG
>CAYTAP010000227.1:0-844 GCA_964435775.1 uncultured Tepidisphaeraceae bacterium | reverse complement strand
CCGCCGCGCCAAGGAAATCATGAACTATCCCTGGTTCATCAAGAAGAAGGAGTGGCAGAAGGAAATCCAGCAGATGCTCAAAAGCGGCGTGAAGCTGGAACTGGAAGCCCTCAGCAGCAAGGATTTCTCCTTCATCACAGAAACCTATCTGCCGGAAAAGATGAAGAAGCGGCTGTGGTTGGATTGAGGACAACGGGGCAGCCACATCCCCCACTGGATCATTCATGCCCTGGCCAATTGCGGAATGTGGTCGAAATGTTTGTCGCGGGCGTAGAGCTTCAAGCCGTGCTGCAGCGTCAACGCGGCGATCCAGATGTCGTTGGTGGGAATGGGCGTGCCTTGGCGGCGCAGGTGGCGGTACACGGCGGCGTATTGCACCGTGGTCTGTTCGTCAGGATAGAGACTGGTGACATTCGACTGCAATATGAATTGGCGCAGAAATGTTTCGTTTTCCCGCCCGCGCTTCCCCATCGCGAAGCCGCCGCGAAGCTCCGCGATGGCGACAAAGGGCAAGTAAATCATGTCGGCATGTTCCAGAAAATGAACAACCGTCGCGTCACCGCGGGCCAGATCGGTGTAACGATTGGTGTCCAGTATCAGTTTCATTTCCACATCTCCGGATCGATCCGATCCTGATCGGCCAGCGCCGCGTCGACGGCGGGATCTTCAATCCATGACCCGGCCACCCCACTCAGGCTGCGGCGCTTGATCGGCCGCGGAGCGATGTCCAAAGCGGTCTCCAAGGCATCGACGGCTGCCTGATTCAGGGTCTTGCCCTCCCTTTTGGCCCGGATGCGCAAAGCCTGGTCCACCTGCTTGGGAATATTGCGAATCGTATATTGCA
>CAYTAP010000226.1:0-1731 GCA_964435775.1 uncultured Tepidisphaeraceae bacterium | reverse complement strand
ACGCGGAAGGGTCGAGTGCGCTGCGGCGAGCGAAGCTGACCCGCGCCTTCAATCAGGGTTATCGGAGCTATAGCCGCACCTATAACACCTGCAGTCCGTCGGCGCAGACAGCAATCACGCGATTTCTCTCCGAAGGCTCGTCTCTTTCGGAAGGCTTACTCAAGGCCTTTCCGTAATCAAGCGGCGCTGTTGCGTGCATTGCCGCGTGACCAACTTTCCTCAACAGCCGGTTTACTGTGAATTGTGGCCGTCAAGAACTTCCGCGAAAGCTCGTGCTAGTTCACACTCTCCGTGAGGGGAGCCGCCCACAGCGGGCGGACAACGGGCTGGGTCATTCATGCAGTGCTTCGAAGACATCGATACGAAAAACCCGACGCTTAAGGCGCTCGATCTGATTTTGGCCGCCTGGGATGAGGGTGTCGATACGGGGGTCGAGCCGCAGCAGATGGCTTATGCAGCGTTGTTCACGGCCTTGACGGATCTTGTCGCAATCTACGGCGAGGATGCCGTGATCCATCTGACGCGCGGACTGGAGAAGCGTGTCGTCGAAGGCGAATTCACGCTGGCGCGCCGCGATCAGTAGGCGATAGCCGGGCACGCTCGCGGCACTGGCAAGACACGCACAGCGCCGGGACAAACCGGCCGGTCAGAAGCTGCCGCCCTTCCAGATGACCTCGGCGATCAGGACTGCGCCGAAACCGGCGAGCAGCAATCCCGCAATCCGATTGACAAGCGCCAGCGTGCGCAAATCGATCTGATGGCGGTAGCGGCTGATGATGTGAGACAGTGCAATCCACCACAGCATGCTGCCGCTGACGATCGCCGCAACCATGAGCAGCACGTCGATCGTCGAATGAACCTCGACGAACGTGCTGACGCCGCCGAACACGGCAAACAGACCCAGCACCGCGCCGGGATTCGTTATCGTGAGAAAAAACGTCTGCGGGATGTCCCAAACGAAATCCTTGAGGCGTTCCGATGACGCTTCGGCCTCCGACACGATGCGCAACCGTGGCGCGGCGAAATAAAGTCGCGCACCAAACGCGATCAAAGCCAAGCCGCCGAGCACTTGAATGACGGCGCGATGCGTTTGAACCGCACCGGAGATCGTTCCGACGCCGAGTCCGGCGCACAGCGCGATCAGGCCGTCGCCCATCACCGATCCGATGCCGGCGGCAATGCCGCCCCAAAATCCGCGCTCGATGGCGCGCTGGATGCACAGAACGTTGACGGGCCCGACAGGCGCAGCGATGAGAACACCGACGATGAGGCCGATGGGGATGATGAGCGGATTCGGGATATAGTTCATCAAGGCGGGCGTGCTCGCGTCCGGAAGTGGAACCTGCGCGGCCAACCGGCGGCGCGATTTGAATCTCAGGCGTCGGTAAAAGCTCGGTGGCTATGCTGGGATTATCAACACATCAACTCCCATCACGCATGCAACGGTCCCGGCGGCGCCACAGAACTCCGTCAATCGGATTGACCCTCCTGATTCTACTCGTAGTGACGCCCATCACGCTTGTCCACGCCTTGCGCGCCGCCGCAGAGGAAAGTGTGCAAACATCCAAGCTTCCTCCACACGTCGCGGATATTCGCGATACTCGTTAAATACATAATCAGCCGCTCGAAGCCCAGACCGAAGCCTGCATGCTTTGTGCCGCCATAACGGCGCAAATCAAGATACCAGCTATAATCGTCAGGGTTCAGCTCCAATTCCTGCATTCTGGAAAG
>CAYTAP010000225.1:0-1802 GCA_964435775.1 uncultured Tepidisphaeraceae bacterium | reverse complement strand
GCCCCTACGGAAGATCCATTCGAGGATTGAAAGACCGTGATGTCGCCCGATCGTCCATTACAAATTGACGGAAAGCAGGCATATGGGTCAGGCAATTCCACTCTCCAGGCCGGACATCACACAGCGGGAAATTGACGCGGTGGTGGATGTGCTGCACACGGACACCCTTTCGCTGGGGCCGAAGATCCTGGAGTTTGAGGCGGGCTGCGCGGCGGTGGCCGGGCGACGGCATGGCATTGCTGTGTCATCGGGGACATCGGGGTTGCACTGCGCGATGATCGCGGCGGGTGTGGGCGCCGACAATGAAGTCATCACCACGCCCTTCTCGTTTGTCGCGTCGGCCAATTGCGCGATGTTCGTCGGCGCCAAGCCGGTCTTCGTGGACATCGAACCCAAGACGATGAACATGGATGTGTCCAAGGTGGCGGCGGCGATCACACCGCGCACCAAGGCGATCGTCGGGGTGGATGTCTTTGGACATCCCGGCGGGATGCCGGAGCTGGAGCAACTCGCCCGCCAGCATGAACTGGTGCTCATCGAGGATTCATGCGAAGGGTTCGGCGGCGCCAGCGGCAAGCGGGCCATCGGATCATTCGGGCGCGCCAGCGTTTTCGCGTTTTATCCGAACAAGCAGATCACCACCGGCGAAGGGGGCATGATCGTCACCGATGACGACACCTTCGCCGACACCTGCCGATCGCTGCGCAACCAGGGGCGTGAGGGGATGGGATGGCTGGCGCATCAGCGGCTGGGGTACAACTATCGGATGAGCGAACTGCAGGCCGCCCTGGGGGTGGTGCAGGTGCAGCGACTGGACGAGATTCTCACCGGCCGGCGACGGGTGGCGCAGGAATACATGGAGCGCCTCATGACCAGCCGCTACCTGATCCTTCCGACGCTGGAAGCGGACACGGCGATGAGCTGGTTTGTTTTCGTCGTCCGATTGAGCGACCTGTTTGATCCGGGGGATCGCGATGAGGTGATGCGGCAGCTTCGGGGTCACGGGATTGGGTGCCACAACTATTTCCCGCCCATCCATCTTCAGCCATACATGGCCGAGGCGACGGGACACAAGGTGGGCGATTTCCCGGTTTGCGAATACGTCTCGGCCCGGACGATCGCGCTTCCGTTTTTCACGCGGATGACCTCGCGGCAGGTGTCGCGGGTATGTGTGACGCTCGATCGCATCCTGGAGAAAATGCTTCTGACCCGCAAGGCGCGATTCTGATGGCTCTTCGCGCATGGCGCATCACTCATCACGGTCCACATGTCGCGCGTTGGTGATCCCCGTCGATCTTCGCTTATCATGTCCGCATGCCTGATTTTGCATTGCTCATGGCCGCCGGGGGCAAGTCCCTTCGCTTTGGCGACGGATTGAACAAGCTGATCCAGCCGCTTGGCGGCGCGACGGTGATTCATCACACGCTGACGGCGTTTGCGGTGCGGGGAGACGTGCCGATCATTGTCATCGCGGCCGACGAAGCGTTGCGCCAATGGATCGGCGAATATGTGCCTCTATCGGCGGACCTGCTGCGGGCCGGGCGCTTGCGATATGCGCCGAGCGGGACGTGCCGCGCGCACAGCGTCCGCAATGCGCTGGAGATGGTTCCCGAAACCATCGAATGGGTGGCCGTACATGATGCGGCCAGGCCGCTGGTCAGCCAGAAGCTCATTGACCGGACGATTGCCGTCGCGCTGGCCGAGGGGTGCGCCGCCGCGCCGGCGCTGGCGGTGGAACTGACGATCAAACAAGCCACGGGCCCGCTGCCTGCAAGAGTGGAAAAGACGATTCCTCGCGAGCA
>CAYTAP010000224.1:0-1835 GCA_964435775.1 uncultured Tepidisphaeraceae bacterium | reverse complement strand
GGCCCGGCGGCGCTCCCGCCAAAATCGGAAGTAATTTTTGCACAGACCCTAAGATTGAACATGCAATTCATCGACATCAAACAGCAATACCAGCGCTATAAGGCAGCCATCGACACGCGGATTCAATCCGTTCTCGATCACGGACATTTCATCATGGGACCCGAGATCGCCGAGCTCGAGCAGCAGCTGGCGGCGTATGTCGGCGTCAAGCACTGCATCACGGCGGCCAGCGGGACCGACAGCCTCGAGATCGCCCTGCGCGCGCTCGATATCGGCCCCGGCGACGAGGTGATCACAGTCCCATTCACATGGATCAGCACCGCCGAGGTGATCGGCCTGGTAGGCGCCAAACCGGCCTTTGTCGACATCGACCCAGCCACCTACAACATCAATATTGATTTGATCGAGCCCGCCATCACCCCGCGAACGAAAGCCATCCTGCCCGTCAGTTTGTTTGGTCAGATGCCCGATTACGACCGGATCAATGCCATTGCGAAAAGGCACGGTCTGCCTGTGATCGAGGATGGTGCGCAGAGCTTCGGCGCGACGCAAAAGTCATCCCTCGCCGCCGCGGCTTGCGTGGGAGAGGGTGGCCGAAGGCCGGGAGAGGTGGATCCGGGAAACGACGCGGTGATCCGACGGAGCTGCGGGGCGACCTTGATCGGCAGCACGAGCTTTTTCCCGGCCAAACCGCTGGGCTGCTATGGCGATGGGGGCGCGCTGTTCACGAGCGACGATGCCTTAGCCGACAAGATGCGCGCCATCCGGACCCACGGCGGACTGAAGCGGCATCATCATCCGTATCTCGGGATGAACGGGAGATTCGACACGCTCCAGGCGGCGGTTTTGCTGGCTAAACTGCCTCATTTCCAAGAAGAGGTCGATGCCCGGGGCAGGATCAGCGCGCGATACACGCAGCTTCTGTCCTCCGTCCTCCGTCTTCCGTTCTCTGCGCCCGGCGTGATGAAGGGCAACACGCATGTCTATGCTCAATACACAATCCGCGTGCCCAATCGAGACCAGGTCGGCGAGAGGCTGAAGGCGGCGGGAGTCCCGACCGCCGTGTATTACCCGAATTGCCTGCATGAGCAGCCGGTGTTCGCGAACAACGGATATCGCTGGGGCGATTTCCCGGCGGCGGAGAAGTCCTCCCGCGAGGTGATCAGCCTCCCCATGCACCCGTTCCTGAGCGAGGCGGATCAGGACGCGATTGTGTCGGAACTGCGGAAGGCCCTTTGATGCTCAACCACTGATGATTCACCACCGAGGGCACGGAGGACACGGAGGGAGGAAGGGGATTGGGGCGAGTTGAATTCAGTCATTCATCCTCGGTGCTCTCGGTGCTCTCTGTGGTGAAAAGACTCGTGAGCATTTCTACGACACTCGAAGGTGCATCCAGCTGCAAGCCGCGGATTTTGGCCCGCGGACCACGCGAAATGACGCGGAAATGTTGATGCCCTTGGCCTCGGAAAGGTTGGGCGTGCACTCCGCTGGGCGCCGAGTTGTGATCGTTGCGGCGCCCACGGAGTGGCCGCCCTACCCCGGAAAGGGATGCGACGCTGTCGCGTCCGGCCGAATGACCGAAAGTGCGGCCGCAGACGCCGGGTCAGGCCTGCCTGCCGCGCTTCGCTTGGCGCAGGCAGGTGACCCGGCCTACATGAAGGCGGGCGCTGGCGATAGCAGGCCGCGTGACCCCATACGGCGCTTGATAGGATGTGGCCAAACGCCAGCTCAGCTGGAAGCGTCCGCCTGTCGGCCAACGCTTGCATCCCCTCGATGGCGATCGGGTCGGGTGACGGGGATTGCGCCCCGCCACCCTCCCACACCACCGTACG
>CAYTAP010000223.1:0-1869 GCA_964435775.1 uncultured Tepidisphaeraceae bacterium | reverse complement strand
GAAGAAATTCTTTCCACCTTAGATAATCCGATTAAAGGGATGAAAATCGGGGTGGTAGGGCCGAATGGCAGCGGTAAATCCACGCTCATCCGCCTGCTCGTCGGCGCGATCCAACCGGATGTCGGCCGAATTGAACGCGCTGATGACCTCCGCGTCGTCCTCTTCGATCAGCACCGTGAACAGCTCGACCCTGCGATCACGCTCCGCCGGGCGCTCACCCCCGCCGACGGCGACATGGTTGTTTATCAAGACGAGTCGATCCATGTCAGCGGCTGGGCGAGGCGCTTTGGTTTTCGCGCCGAACAGCTCGACATGCCCGTCTCCGATCTCTCCGGCGGCGAGCAGGCCCGCGTGCTCATTGCCCGCCTCATGCTTCGACCGGCCGATCTGCTCATCCTCGACGAACCGACCAACGACCTGGACATCGCCACGCTCGACGTGTTGGAAGCCAATCTCGAAACCTTCCCCGGCGCCGTCGTCCTCGTCACCCATGATCGCTATTTGCTGGATCGCGTCTCCACCGAGATTCTTGCCTTGGATGGGAAGGGCAGCGCTTCCATTTTTGCGGACCTCAATCAGTGGGAGCAAGCCTGCGACCGTGAACAGGCCGACGAGCTCGCCCGGAGAAAGGCCGCATCCTCCACCGCCGCCGCCGCATCCAAGTCACCTCCAACGCCCAAAAAGAAAAAGCTCACATGGAATGAGCAAAAGGAATGGGATGGCATGGAACAGGCCCTTCTTCGCGCCGAGGCCGCCGTCGCCACCCACCAGGCGAGCATGAGCGATCCGGTCATCATGGCCAACCACGAACAAATGCACGAAGCCTGCCGCCAATTTGACGAAGCCCAGCGGGAAGTGGATCGTTTATACGCCCGCTGGGCCGAACTCGAAGCTCGGCAATAGCATTTTCCCTCCAAACCGAGGCGCCCGTCATGCCTGTTGATTCATCGCATCGTTGGAGACGTCCTCTCCACACCGGTCTCGTGTCGCTCTTGTCATCATGCGTGTTGGCGGCCGTCGCGCACGGTCAGCCCACACCAGCGAGAGCGTCCTCCCCTTCGTCAACCGCATCGGCGACCACCACGCCCGCGAATGTCTCCGTTGATTCCCCCCAGTACCATCGGCTTAAAACCAGCTTCGATGCGCTGGCCGATCCCGATCCGGTCGTGCGTGAAAATGCCCGTCAGCGCCTGATGGGGATGAGCCCCGCCGACCTGCCTCTTCTGAAGCATCTTGTGGATGCCAGCCGTCCTCTGCAACCGGCGCAAGCCGCCGCGCTCCATGACATTGTGTTCCAGGTTTATCTCGGCGGCGATGCCTACCCCAGCAATCCCGAACAGGCCTTTCTCGGCGTGGGCATGGGCATGCCCGTGTTTTCCCCCGGTGAAGTCGAAGGTCCCGCCGGTGTTGTGGTTCAATCCCGCTTCCCCGGCTTCCCGGGATATCAATTCCTTCGCGACGGTGATCTGATCGTCGGTGTCCAGTTGGACGGCGCGCTCCAGCGGATCAACACCTCTGCCGAACTCTCGACCCTCATCGCAAGTCGGCGTGGCGGGGACACCCTCGAGCTGGAGATCCATCGCGGCGGGCGCGCCCTCAAGATCCCCGTCAAGCTCGCCCCCATGCCCCAGGCCGCCACCACCGCCCCCGGCGCCGCGGCCCGCTTTGAAAACTTCCAGCGTGAGCGCATCCAACGCGCCCAAGCCTACTGGCTACAATCCTTTGCTCCAGCCATCTCACAGGACAAGCCCTGATGCAAGCGCATCGTTGTCGTGGGAGTACTCAACATTTGTGGCCTCGCACGCGGCACCGGCGGAAATTGGAGGGCGTCGCTCCCGCAACGCCGCGGCGTCGCGGGAGCGACGCCCT
>CAYTAP010000222.1:0-1973 GCA_964435775.1 uncultured Tepidisphaeraceae bacterium | reverse complement strand
TGATCAGCGAGGATGGCCAGTTGTGGGAGGCCAAGTTCACGCCGCGGCGGTATGAGGAGGATTGAGGTCTTCGCCTCTCGCCGTGTTTAAGAGCAATCGTTGGCCCGCACGGGGTGCGGACCCTATCCATGAAAGGCATTTCGTTGTCAAGACCGATTTTTTCCCAATACAAAACCGTCCGCGCGTTATACTTCTCGCGCCGCCTCGGAGGATAGGGCTCCGCAGGAGTGCGACCCGAGCGCCGCGGCGGTGCCATACGGCACGGCGGTGTTTGGCGCGGTTGTCCGACACCGCCGCTTTGTTTTATGCCGGTGGCACCCAAAGCGGTAAACTCAGCGTGGCCGTACTCGGCCACGAACTGCTCGACCGTCCCATCAACTTGTCCGAAGGCACCGCAAGAGGCTCGTATTCGGCCCAGCTATCCAATTCGTGCTGGCCCCGATGTACAAATGGGGCGGCGACAATATCTCCGTCCGGTGCGGGCGGCGCTAATTACAAACAGGTTTCACGGCCGGCGTCTCCGCTTGCGCTTGGGACGTTGCGACCGGACCATAGGGTCCTCAGGCTGGCCCGACTCCGGACACGAACACTCCGATGCCTCCGCCGGCGCGGGCGATCGCTCGCCCGGCCGCAAAGGCCGTTGTTCCATATAGTCTGCTCCTTTGCTTTGCATCGCAAAGCCAATTTCACACAAATGACGGGCCACCGCGATGTAGCCCCGGTTCTTGTTCCGTTTGCCGCCGTCGGTGATGCGATTGAAGATCGCGGCCATCCGGGGGCTTTTGCGAACCGCCCCGTGGGCGGCTTCGATGAAGGCATATTTCAGCGTGCTGCGTCCGATGTGTCCCACACGCCGGCCGACGGGCGTGGGACCGCCCTCCTCGCCGCTGTCGCTGGCGATCGGCGCCAGCAGACAGTAGCGGGACAACTTCTTAGCGCTGGGAAAACGGGAGATGTCGCCAATCTCCGCCTGGATCGTGTAGGCCAGTATCCACCCCACGCCCGGCAGCGTGTCCCAACGCCTGGCCGAGGCACTTTGCTTCACCTGCCGGCGCAGATCGCGCGTCGCCTGGGCGATCTGGCTGCGCAACTGCTCAAGAAGTCGCAGATGACCGCCCAGCGTCTTGCGGGCGGCGTCGCGCAGCGAACCGTCCGCCTGAACCAGCAACTGGAGAAATTCCCTTCCCCCGGCCCCGAACAGATCGCTGTGCGGATTGAGGATGCCGTGGCGATGCAGCACCGCGTGGATGCGGCACTTGGTCATCGTCTGCATCCGCACCAGGCCCATGCGATAGCGCAGCCACTCTCGCTGATCGCGGACCTCCTGGGGCGCCAGCCACACCTCCCACCAGCGCGTCGTCTCCGGCCACAGCTCGCTGAGCAGGTCCGCGTCAAGTTTGTTGGTCTTGACCATGCCCTTGGCCTCGCGCCATTTGTCGGCCTTGCGGCAGTTGACCAGATGCGGATCCAGATGACAGTCCTTCAACTCATCGCTCATCCAGCCCCAGCCGAAGCTGCCCTCCATGATAACCGGCGTCCCGGCCGGAAGATGCTCAAAACTTCCCCGCAGACGCGGGCGGTCATCGTGTTCCAGACGCTGGCGAAACAGCACGCGATGGTCCGCGCCCCGCGCGGTCAGACGACTGAAGGTGCGATGGCAGTCCATGCCGGCGTACGATACGATTGTGGTGTTTTCCATGAGAATCTCCTTTGATCGGGTATCATACCGCTCGATCTGCAGAGCCTTTCATGGGATTACGGGACTTGCTCAACGATACAGTGACGCGGATAGTTTATTGAATTCACGACTGTTTTTTGTTGCGGGCAAACACCTTGACCTGCGGGATTTGTCGTTCATCAATTTTATAACTTCGCTGCAGGATGATTTCGTGGTCGGACATCCGGGCAATTTTCAGGTCAAGATCGGACAGGGGCAGATGGGTGCAAACGGTTGAATCGCAGCGGATAAACCC
>CAYTAP010000221.1:0-2013 GCA_964435775.1 uncultured Tepidisphaeraceae bacterium | reverse complement strand
TTGATTCGCTCGATCCGCTTCTTCGCAAGCAGGTCGTCAACTTCTCAACCTCCACCAAGCGCATCGACGGCCGACCGATCTTTCGCGGGGGGGATCAGGATGTGATGGAACTGACCGACGGGTCGCAGTTGATTGGCGCCATCGCGCTTGCGACCTACGACCTCGGCACCTCGCTCGGCGATGTGAAGGTTCCCGCTGACCGGGTCATCGCCGTGCTGCCCGATGCCGCCATGCACGGGCGGCGGTTGCGCGTGGTCCTGGACGACGGGCAGGTGATCGCGGGAAAATTGTCCCCTGCGATCATTCCCATCAAGCTCGCCTCCGGCAGCGTGTTTGAAGTTCCGCTCGCCGCGATCGGCCGCATCGGTTGTCGCCTTCGTCCCGATGAACCGGCGGACTGGAGCACCCTTGCTCCCATGCTCCGGCTCGACGATGGCACGCGCGTTTTAATGACCCTCCCGTCACAGCCGGTTGAATTGCAAACGACGTATGGTCTTCTGCAGCTTCCTCCGGACCGAATCGCGGCCGTTTCCCTTCAACCCGGCGAGCATGGTCCGCATCAGGTGATGTTGGTCGATGGCTCGCGTCTTTCCGGGCTGCTGACGTTTTCATCGCTGCAAGCGCATCCCTCCGATCCCCTCTTCGCTCAAAGCTCGGCCAATGTGTCCCCGGCCAGCGTGGTGGGGATGCAATTGACGCCATCGCCATCGCACAATGACGATGCCCATCCGACCGACAATCTCCCGGCGCTCACGATGCGCAACGGTGATCAACTCACGGGCGTCATCGATGGAACCTTGCGCCTGACCAACGCCTTTGATGCTTTTGATTTGAATGCCGACGAAATCCTCTCCCTTGCGCCGCTGATCGATCAACCTTCACAGGCCCATGTCAATTTGTGGGATGGCACGCAATTGACGGGCGAGCTGGCCGAAGCGCGGTTCCATGTCACGCTTCTGTGCGGCATTGCCCTGGATGTGCCCGTCTCGCTCGTGCAAAGCTATGACCAGCCGCGCCCGCGTCCATCATCCCTGATGACCGAGCGAATTGAGCAATTGATCGCCCAACTCGACGCCCGACCGTGGAAAGAGCGCGAAGCCGCGCAGGAGCAACTGACGAGCATCGGCGTCGCGGCGGTTTCAATCCTCAAGGACCATCAGCGCGCCCGCTCCCCCGAATCGCTCCAGCGGATTTCCCTGGTCCTGCAGGCGATCGAGGCTCAGCAAAAGGATCAAGCCTCGCGCTAGGCGATCGGCGCTGGGATGTGTTTCCGCTTGTCGTCGGCCGGTTCCAGCCACAACAAGCCAGCGCGTCGCGTCCCTTTGCCCACGCCGCACGAGCGATTATTCTCAACCGCCATGACACCGCTCCGCGTCGGATTCCTCGGGTTTGGGTTCATGGGCAAGACCCACTTGTTCGCGCACAAGACCATCCCCTTTTATTATGGCGCGTCCCCCGTCCCCATCGAATTGAAGGCCGTCTGCACCGGCGGCGAGGCCTCCGCCCGCGCTGCCCAGGCGTTCGGGGGATTTGAGCGATGGACGACCGATCCGATGGCGATCCTGAACGCCCCCGACATCGATCTGGTACACATCTGCACCCCCAACGCCAGCCATCATGCCCAGATCGTCGCCGGCCTGCGCGCCAACAAACATCTGTACATTGAAAAGCCGATCACGAGCACCCACGCCGAGGCCAATGAACTGCTCCCCTTGCTAGCTTCATACACCGGCGTCGCACAGGTCGTTTTCAACTACCGCTTCCTTCCCGCCACGCTCAAAGCCAAGGCGATGATCGACGAAGGCCATCTCGGCACGCTCACCCATTTTCGCGCCGCGTATCTGCACAGCGGCAGCCTCGATCCCGACAAGCCTGTTAACTGGAAATCACTGTTGCGCGGCGACCCATTTCCACAAAACATTTATTCACGATATCAAACGAACACAGCCGGACGCCGGAAGGATCCGGCGCGGGCGAAGCCGGGGCATGCGGGGCATAGACACAGCCCACGAG
>CAYTAP010000220.1:243-2071 GCA_964435775.1 uncultured Tepidisphaeraceae bacterium | reverse complement strand
TCTCAGGCATCCTCATGGTCGTTTCCGGTTATTTGCTCTATCGGGCCTGGGCCCGGCTTACGGAAGCCGATGAGTTTGGCACCTGATCACTTTTTTCATTGGGCGCAAAGGCAGTGAACGGGTAAACCTTAAAATATTTGGCTCCTTGCGCCAACCAGGCGTTTAACCCGTCTGGCTCGACTGGGCTTGTTGTCCAAACGCCCCTCGCCCCACGATGAATTGCCTCCTGTCCACCATTTTGCCCGACCTTATGCTCCACCATCGGATGGAAAGCGCTGGCGCGGATGCGCCGCCGATCTTCAACCCCTCCACCCGGCCATGAGCGACCTGCCCCGCAAAAAGACCGTGAAGGAGCAACTGGATGACATCCCAGGCACCTACGTCTTCACCAAGGACCGCGCCCGCCAAGGGCTGCACCTGAACCTGTTTTTCTCCTCATTGCTCAAGGCCGAGAATCGCGAAGAATTCCTCGGGGATGAGGACAAATATCTCGGGAAATTTCCACTGACCGCCGAACAGTGCCGCTGTGTGCGGGAGCGAGACTGGACTGGCATGCTCAAGCTCGGCGCAAATATCTACCACATGTCCAAGCTCGGCGGGACGGACCGTGTCACCTTCCAGTATCTGGCGGGCTGCATGGCCGGCATGTCGCAGGAGGATTACCGCAACATGATGCTCCAGGGCGGCCGATCGCTCGAGGGCAACCGCAGCAAAGCGGAACAACTCAGGAAATAATGACCATGGCCAGGATCATCGCCGGCATCGGCACCTCCCACGTCCCCGCCATCGGCGTCGCAATAGACACGGGCATCACCGACCAGCCCTATTGGAAACCGCTCTTCGACGGCTATGGCCCTGTGCGTGAGTGGCTCGCCCGGGTCAAGCCGGACGTGGTCATCCTTGCCTACAACGACCACTGCGTCGCGCTCTCCCCCGAGACCGTCCCAACCTTCGCCATCGGTGTCGGCGACGAGTTCATCCCGGCCGACGAAGGCTGGGGGCCTCGCCCCGTGCCCGTCGTGAAAAACGATCCCGAACTTGCCTGGCACATCACGGAATCCGCGATCCTCGATGGATTCGATCTTACGATCATGAACCAACTCAAGGTGGATCACGGTCTTACTGTACCGCTGTCCATCGGCTGCGGCCAGCCCGGAGAATGGCCCTTCAAGGTCATCCCGATCGAGGTCAACGTCGTGCTCTATCCGCAGCCGACCGGCCAGCGTTGCTATGCGCTCGGCCGTGCCATCCGCAAGGCCGTCGAATCCTACGATAAGGACATCAAGGTCGTCATTCTTGGCACCGGTGGCATGTCACATCAGATCCACGGAGAGCGCTCCGGCCTCATCAACAAGGAATTCGACACTGCTTTCCTCAACGACCTCACCGCCGACCCGCAGCGCCTCACCAACCTCACCCATGTGGACTACATCCGCGATTCCGGCGCCGAAGGCATCGAATTGATCATGTGGCTCATCATGCGCGGTGCGTTGAACGACGAGGTGAAGGAAGTCTACCGCCACTACCACATCCCGGTGTCCAATACCGCCGCGGGCCTGATCATCCTGGAAAACAAATGACACCCATGAAAATCGTCATGGTCGGCCAAGGAGCATTCGGCCAGAAGCATCTCGACGCCATTGCCAAGATCGCCGGCATCGAGGTCGTCAGCCTGTGTGGCGGCAGCCAAGACTCCACGCGCGATGTGGCCAAGGCCCGCGGCATCCCACACTGGACGACCGACCTCGCCGAGAGCCTTCGCCAGCCAGGCGTAGAGGCGGCCATCATCGCCTCGCCGACCCAGGTCCACGCCACGCAGGGCCTGCAG
>CAYTAP010000220.1:0-220 GCA_964435775.1 uncultured Tepidisphaeraceae bacterium | reverse complement strand
ATCGAGATCCCCATCGCCGACAACCTCGCCGATGCGCAGCGCCTCGTCGACGCTCAGAAGCGCACCGGCCTGATCGCCATGGCCGGGCACACGCGCCGCTTTAACCCAAGTCACCAGTGGATCCATCAGAAGATCAAGGCTGGCGAACTGAAGGTCCAGCAAATGGACGTGCAGACGTATTTTTTCCGCCGAACCAATGTGAACGCCCTGGGCCAGCCCC
>CAYTAP010000219.1:0-2230 GCA_964435775.1 uncultured Tepidisphaeraceae bacterium | reverse complement strand
GAGAATTGAAAGACCCTGACCCTTTTCCTCCGATTCTTTCCAAACCCTTCCCTCATGGATACAATGGGGCGAATTTTACCCCGGAAATCTTCCTAACGACTGCTTTGAAAGTGATCCATCCCGATGCCCAAACGCACTGATATCCGTTCCATCCTCATCATCGGTTCAGGCCCGATCGTCATCGGGCAGGGCTGTGAGTTTGACTACTCCGGCGTCCAGGCCTGCCGCGCCCTCAAGGAGGAGGGGTACCGCGTCGTCCTGATCAACTCCAACCCGGCCACCATCATGACCGACCCGGAGTTCGCCGATGCGACGTACATCGAACCGATCACCCCCGAAGCCGTCGAAAAAATCCTGGAGTACGAAAAGCAAAACGGCACGCCCGTCGATGCCCTCCTCCCCACGCTTGGCGGGCAGACCGGTCTGAACACCGGCATGGCCTGCTTCGATCAGGGAATCCTCACGAAATACGGCGTTGCGATGATTGGCGCCGACCGCGAAGCGATCTTCAAAGGCGAGGATCGCCAGGTCTTCAAGGACCTGATGATCTCCATCGGGCTGAAGGTGCCCCAGAGCGGCACGGTCCACTCGCTTGAGGATGGGCGCAAGGTTGTTACGGAACTGGGATTACCGGTCATCATCCGTCCCGCCTTCACCCTCGGCGGCACGGGCGGCGGAATCGCCTACAACGTCGAGGAGTTTGACGAAATCGTCCAGCGGGGGCTCGATGCCTCGCCGGTTCACGAAGTGCTCATCGAGCAATCGGTCCTTGGATGGAAGGAATACGAGCTGGAGGTCATGCGGGACAACCGCGACAACGTCGTCATTGTCTGCGGCATCGAAAACATCGACCCCATGGGCGTTCACACCGGCGATTCGATCACCGTCGCCCCGATCCAGACCCTGACCGACAAGGAATACCAGCGGATGCGCGACGCCGCGATGGCGGTCATTCGCGCCGTCGGCGTCGAAACCGGGGGCAGCAACATCCAGTTCGCCGTCAATCCCGCGACCGGCGAGATGGTCGTCGTCGAAATGAATCCGCGCGTCAGCCGCTCCAGCGCCCTGGCAAGCAAGGCGACGGGCTTCCCCATCGCCAAGATCGCCGCCAAACTCGCCGTCGGATACACCCTCGACGAGCTCGCCAACGACATCACCAGCGTGAAGAAAGTTCCCGCCACGCGAGGCCAGCCGAAGGTGAACACCGGCCCGACCAGCTCACACGAAGCCTATGAACGCTACACCTCCGCGTGTTTCGAACCGACGATCGATTACTGCGTCATCAAAATCCCCCGCTGGACGTTTGAAAAATTCCCCGAGGCCAACGAAACCCTCACCACGCAGATGAAGAGCGTCGGCGAAGGGATGGCCATCGGGCGCACCTTCAAGGAGGCGCTGCAGAAGGGGATTCGTTCGATGGAGGTCAAGCGATTCGGCTTCGGGCTGGATCGCAACGACAAATGGCTCAACAGCATCGGCCCGTCGCGTTCGCATCCAGCGCCGGTCGGCGCGGCTGTCGCGGGCAAGACAAAGTCGCCCCATCCGCCCACCGCCCGCGCGCAGGCCGCCTCGCACGATGAATACGACCGCGATGTCAGCGACAACACCACGCAGGGGGAGTCGGCCGCCGGCGGCTGGCCCATCCCCGAAGCCAAGCTTCGCCGCAAGCTCGCCGTTCCCTCGCAAGGCCGCCTCTATTACCTCCGCTACGCCCTGAAGATGGGATGGAGCATTGAAACGGTCCACGAGTTGACCAAAATCGATCCGTGGTTCCTGGCGCAAATGAAGCAACTGGTTGATTTTGAAACCGAGCTTCTGGCCGCCTGTCCCGATGAGGATCAGCTTCTCATCGTCCTGACGCAGGGCCACACCGCCGATGCGATCCCCGCGCGGCGGCAACTGGCCCCCATCCTCTGGCGCGCCAAACAGTGGGGCTATGGCGATGTGCAGATCGCCGCCGCCTGGCGGATGAAGCCGCATGAGGTCCGTCATCTGCGCCAGGTGTTGCAGATCACCCCCGCGTACAAGCTCGTGGACACCTGCGCCGCCGAGTTCGAGGCCGCCACGCCTTATTACTATTCCGCTTACGAAACCCCCTTCGTCAACCTTGGCCACAGCCAGGCCGCGCTCCCCGGCGCCGGACCGACGGTTGAAGATGAAATCCGACTCACGAATCGTCCCAAGGTCATCATCATCGGCGGCGGGCCCAACCGCATCGGGCAGGGGATCG
>CAYTAP010000218.1:0-2337 GCA_964435775.1 uncultured Tepidisphaeraceae bacterium | reverse complement strand
ATGAGCACGGGGATGATTGTGATCGACAGGACGCTGGCGGCGGCCATCGCGAAGGTTTTGGTGAACGCCAGTGGTTTGAACAACCGCCCGCTCTCTCCGCCGAGGGCAAAGACGGGCAGGAAACTGACGGTGATGATCAGGAGGCTGAAAAAGAGGATCGGTCCGACTTCCTGCGCCGCCTCCACGATGATCTGCCCGCGTGGGCGCGGCGGATTCCCGGCCGCGATGCTTTCATTTTCGCGGTCCAGATGTTTGTGCGCATTTTCCACCATGACGATCGCGCTATCGACGACGACCCCGATGGCGATGGCGATCCCCCCCAGGCTCATGATGTTCGCGTTGATCCCCAAAAGGTGCATGAGCAACAGGCTGACCAGCACGCTCGCCGGCACGACGAACACCGCCACAAGCTCGCTGCGGGCATGAAGCAAAAATAAAATGCAGACAAGCGCGACGACGAGGATTTCCTCGACCAGCGTATGGCTGAGGGTCTGGATCGACCGTCCGATCAGCTTCGAGCGGTCATACGTCGGCTTGATGAAAACACCCGGCGGCAATCCCGGCTCCAGCTCCGCCAGTTTCGCCTTGATGCGCCCGATCACTTGGTAGGCGTTGCCTCCGAAGCGCGAGATGACGATCCCCCCCGCCACCTCCCCTTCGCCGTCAAGCTCCCCAATCCCGCGTCGCGGCGCCGACCCGACTTGCAGCGTCGCCACATCCCCCAGCAGGATCGGCGTCCCTTTTTCCCCGGTCCCCACGACAACCTGCTTGAGATCCTCCAGCCCGCGCAGGTAGCCCCGGCTGCGGACCATGTATTCGTTCTCGCTCTTCTCAATCGTCCCGCCGCCGACATCGTTGTTTGATCGCTTGATCGCGCTGGTGATCTGCGATACCGAAATGCGATACGCCTCGAGTTTCTGTGGGTCGAGCACCACCTGGTATTGCTTGACAAACCCGCCAATCGCCGCGACCTCCGACACCCCATCGACGCTCGCCAGCGGGTATCGCAGGTACCAATCCTGAAGGTCGCGCAACTGCGATAAATCCTGATTGGCCGGCAACAGCGGCTTTCCATCCAGCGGGCACTTGCCGGGCTTTTCAAACGCGCGGACATGCGTCAAGTGTTCACGCCGATCGTCCGGCGCCTCCCGCGCGGCCGCATACCATCGCCCCGTTTGCTCATCCTCCCACATCCCGCGCGGGTGATCGGGGCAGTAGTATCCGGGATAAATGACGTATTGATACACCCACCCCACGCCCGTCGCATCCGGCCCGAGCGTCGGTTGAACCCCCGGCGGCAACCGATCCCGCGCGACGTTGAGGTATTCCAGGACGCGGCTTCGCGCCCAGTACAAATCCGTGCTCTCATCAAACAGGATATAGACGAACGAAACGCCGAACATGCTCGAGCCGCGCACGACCGTCGATCCCGGCACCGACAGCATCGCACTCGTCAGCGGATAGGTGACCTGATCCTCCACGACCTGCGGATTTTGTCCCGGGTATTCGGTCATCAAAATGACCTGCACATCCGACAAATCCGGAATGGCGTCGATGGGCAGATGAAGCATGCTCCAGACGCTCCCCGCAACGAGGAACACCGTCAGCACAAGCACCATCAAACGGTTGTGGATCGACAATGCGATGATTTTTGCAATCATGTCCGCTCACAATCCATGTCGTAGGGTCCGCCTTGCGGACCATCCCTTGACGATCACATTCATGGTCCGCGCGGCGGACCCTACATAAACTTTCAATTCAGAAACAAGATTCACCACGGAGTTCACGGAGGGCACGGAGGGCACGGAGAACTCATTTTTCAAACACCCTCATTCCCGATGAACATCACATGCCCCTCAAAAGAGCGAGCAATCAACCTGTTCCCCGCGGCACGGGCGCCCCGCCCGCGTGGGCGGGCCAACACGGGCGAGACGCCCGTGCCACTTGGAAATAAAAAAACCTTCACGTTTTTCATGCGACGCTCTTATTGTTTGGACCGCCACCCATGCCTTCGTCGCATTCCGTCATACAGTTCCATTTCTCCACCATGTTCTCCGTGTCCTCCGTGGTGAATCTGCTTTTCAAACCTCCTCAATGCCGATGCGGCATCGAAGGCTCATCCGGCATCGAAGGCATGCCAGGCATCCCCGGCATCGACGACATCTGTCCCAGGTGCTTGAGAATCGCCTCCCGGAGTTTGCTCTCCGAATCAATCAGAAACTGGCCGCTTACAACAATCCGCTGCCCGGCCGTCAATCCTGACAGCACCTCCACCATCCCATCATCCCCCCGCCCGCCGGTCGTCACTTCATGCGCGCTGAAATGGCCGGCGCCTTC
>CAYTAP010000217.1:0-2341 GCA_964435775.1 uncultured Tepidisphaeraceae bacterium | reverse complement strand
GCTGAAGCCGCCCCTACCGCAGAGAATTGAAAACCCTGCTTGGCGGCGTCGCCTCATTGCCTCTCCAACGCCTCCTTGATGTATTGCCCCCGCATCGCCATGAGCCTGCGCATGTGCCGCTTCAGCAAAAGAGCGTCGGCCACACGCCCCAGCACCCCCAGCGGAGACACCCACTCGACCGTGTCCCGCATGAGCGTTTCTCTTCCATGCTCCAGAAACTCATGCACGTGCCGCAGCGACCGAAACGCACCCTGCGTCATCTCATCCACCAACCGCCCCGGCCGATCAAATTCCACGACCTTCGCCGTCAACCACTGTCGCACCCCAAAGTGCACCCCTTCAAACGTCACCGACTCTCCCGCACCGATCAGTCCATTCATCACCCCCGCCACCGCCCGCTCCCTGGTCCCGGCCACGCTGCGGCAATGCAGCGTGATGTCCCTGGCGGCGTCAAAGCATTGCTCCCGCGAAGCTCGAATGATGGTCTCAACGATGATCAAGGGCATCGCGGTGCATCATTTCATGAGGGTTCGGCGAACGCAACGTGATCGCTCATTTCGAGCTTAATCCACTTTGGCATGTCGCCTTCAAAGAACCGCGAACGCAGTGAGCACGCGGGACAATAAAGCGAGGTGGAAAGCCGAGACAGCGCCAACGCATTGGAAATCGGCCCTGCATCCCCATCCGTGTTCATCCGTGGCTCATTTCCTCATATCCGCACTGAATTGAATAGCACCGCGAGTCCGCGCTGCGAACCCTTAATTTGTACGCTTTTTCGCCCCAATCGCCGAAATGAGATAAAGCCCTCTCGCCGCGGCGTCGGCCGCCCAGCGCGACCGGTTTTTTGACATAGGCGGGTTTTTAGTGAAACAAAAGCAACGCGCCGACAAACACAAGCAATACCTCCGCAGACGCCGGGCGCAATTCAACGCCTGGCTCTCGGCCATGGGCTTCGAGGGATACCTCGACCAACTGCCTCCACTCATGGCCGATGTGATCCTCGCCAAAAAGTTCCCCCTTCCCACTCTCCAGATCGACGATCCACCGTCGTGGTGGCCGGAGATGCGCGCCTCCATCGAGAGACGGTGGGGCACAGTGACCTTCGAACCATTTGAAAACGGCGTTGTCCTCCCGGTCATTGAGGCCTTGTCCGTCTATGCCTCGCTGGTATGCGGCCTGCACTGGAGCCTGAATCATCCGGGGCATCAACACCTGCTCGACACATTTGGCCCGGAACCGGAGCTTTGCGTCGATGTGATCGAGCGCGCCATGGGCCTCTTGGGAAAAGTCATCGCCGACCAGTTGGCGTGGGAGGCGAGAATCGATGGTCTGTTGATGCGCGCCATGCCGCTGATCCTCCCGCTGGAGGATGGCCGCCGCCAAGTCACATGGCGCATCACCGCGACCCCCGCCGCCGAAGAGCGCGCCGTCATCGATCACAAGCCCCGGCCGGTTTACCGCGTGGCCCATACGCTCGCCAGCGACCAGGTGAAATGGATCGACCTCGACGCCTCCCTGATCCAGCCATCGCCCACAACGCAAAAGCTCCCCGTGCTCGTTCAAGCCCACGCCTTGGAGAGACTCCACGAACGCATGCGCTTCTGGCCGACCACCATGACGCCCGAACCGGTCAATTTCTTCGGCCATTTCCAGAACGCCCTCGCCGTATCCATCGAAAAGCCCCGCATCGCACGGCAAAAGGGCAACGAGTTCCTGATCGAATATCACGCCGGCGGATACAAAACCGGCTACCTCGTCGCCGAATTGGCCGGCAACAGGGTCATCATCAAAACCTTCCTGCTCTGCGGCATGGAGGGCACCCCCGAAGGCGATCAACTCAAGCGGCGTCTCAAACTCTCCCGCGGCCAGATGGAATGGCTCTACCTCGACCACCTGGACCAATGGGTGAACTCCGACCTGACCCACGACCCCGCCATCCGCGCCCTGCTCGAAAAATGCGGCCTGACGGACCTGCTCCGTTGCGCCGATGAAAAGGGCTGGCGAACCGCCCCCGGCCTGGCCGACACCTTCCACAAATTCGTCGGCGACACCCAACTCAAACGCGCCCAAGCCTATTTCGGGCTGTCCGATGCCGAAACGGCGGCGGCAAACGCCGCGTAAACAATGGGACATTGCCCCGTGCCAGTGCCCGCCTGTACGAGCGCGCAAGCCACTTCGGTGTACCGGATTCAAAGCATGGGGCCTCACTGTCGCTCATCGGGTACGACGGGGTATGCCAGGGTCTTTCAATTCTCAAGTAAATGTTCCGTAGGGGCGGCTTAAGCCGCCGTTTTAGAGGCTGACGGCGGCTGAAGCCGCCCCTACCACGGAGAATTGAAAG
>CAYTAP010000216.1:0-2398 GCA_964435775.1 uncultured Tepidisphaeraceae bacterium | reverse complement strand
GGGGGATAGGGACGAATCGTTTTTTTGCGGATGTTGCGCAGACCTCGGCGCCGATCCTCACACCATCGCCAGCGCCTCTTGCGGTGAAGCGCCCTCATGAACCACCGCCATCAGCGCCCTGGTGATCCCGGCGGGATTTGGGTGCTGGATGACGTTGCGGCCATAGACAATTCCGGCGGCGCCTTGTTCGATCAGCGCGGCGGTGCGGCGGAGGATCGTTTCATCACTGACTTTCCCCCCGCCGCGAACGAGCACGGGCACATCGCCGGCCGTCTGGATGACGCGGTGATAAATCGACACATCATCGGTCGGGTCGGCCTTGACGATATCCGCGCCCAGTTCCACGGCCTGGCGAACCAATGGAATGATCTTGCCGGCATCGCCATCGACCATGTAGCCGCCGGATTTTGCGTTGGGTTGAAACACGAGCGGCTCGATCATGAGCGGCATCGCCCAGCGATCACACGCCGGCTTGAGACGCAGGATGTTGCCGATGCACTGGTCCGTCACTTCCGGTTGATCCGGTATTTGAAACAAGTTGACCACCACGCAGGTTGCGTCCAAGCGCAAGGCCTGCTCGACGGGCTCTTCGATCATCCGGCTGAACAGCGTTCGTGGCAACGTGCGGCCATAGACGTTGGCAATGTCCGTGCGAAGGACCAGCGACGGCTTGTGTCGCCCGGGGAGGCGCTGAAGCAGGGGGGCCTGTCCGACCGTGAGCTGAATCGCATCGGGCGCGGCGTCCACGAGCGTCTTCACCGCGACGCCGAGATCTTCAATGCCGGTCAGAAAATCCTTCTCGCCGAAAAATCCGTGATCGACCGCCACATCAAAGCAGCGCCCGCTCCTGGCGTTGAAGAGCCGATTGAGTCTGTATTGCTTCATGCTGGTCATCGCCTCAATACCCCAGTTCCCGCGCCGTCTCGCCGATCGCCTCGTCGATGATGTCCAGCCCTTTGAGCAGCACCTCGTCCTCCATCACGATCGGTGGGCTCATCCGTAAAATATGCCCGGCCGGGATCCACGCCAGTCCCCTGGCGAACGCTTTCTGATATATCCGTTTGCCCGCCTCGTCGAACGGCTCCTTGGTCTTGCGATCTTTCACCAATTCGATCCCCATCAGGCAACCCTTGGCCCGCACATGTCCGATGATCGGGTGCTCGGCCTGCATCCTTTCCATGCGCTGCAGCGCCAGTTCGCCCAGATGGGTGGAGCGCTCAAGCAGGTTTTCCTCCTCGATCACTTCCGTTGACGCCAGCGCCGCGGCGCACGCCATCGGGTTGCCGCCGTAGCTGCTCGAGGCGCTGATCGCCTCGAATGATTCCTTCAAGTGCTCCCGCACCGCGACGCAGGTCACGGGGAAACCGTTGCCGAACCCCTTGCCAATGCTGACGACATCCGGCAACACATCCCAATGTTCCATGCACAGCCATTTGCCCGTGCGCCCCCAGCTCGTGAGCACCTCGTCGGCCATCAGGAGGATGTTGCGCTCATCGCACAGTTTGCGAAGCTTGGGGAAAAAGTCATCCGGCGGGATGACGCTGCCGCCCCATCCCTGGATCGGTTCCAGCACGAAACCGGCCACCGAATGCACCGTCGCGCGATCGATGTATTCCCCGTAAAACTCGATGTATTTATCGGTGTCGAGCGTCCCGTCGGCCTTCGTCCATTGCGGGCGATACGGGTTGGGGCGCGGGAGCATGTGAAAGCCCGGCGCCCGCACCGCGCCATAGACCGATGAGCGAATCTCGCCCATCGACACCGCCCCATAGGTCTTGCCGTGGAAATCGTAAAAGCAACTGAGCAGCTCATGCTTTTTGCTTCCGGCGCGAAGCACGCGCGTCCCGGCCTCGACGGCGGCGGTGCCTGAATCATAAAACTGAAACCCGTTCAAATCCCCCGGCAACACCTCGGCCAGTTTCTCGCAGAGCAGCGTTTTGATCTCGGTGGTGAAGTCATGGACGTTCATCAAGCGCCCGGCGTATTTGGCGATCGCGCCGCTAACCTTGGGATGGCAATGCCCCAGCGTCGTCACATAAATGCCGCTGGAAAAGTCGATGTAGCGGTTGCCGTCCACATCGGTCAATACGCACCCCTGCCCGGACTCGAACGCGACGGGGAACAACTTCACCTGCCCGCTGAGCCCCTTGAAATACTTTGTGCATCGCGCGTGCAGCGCCTTGGACCTGGGCCCCGGCGCGGGTGTTTTCATCTCCGGCACCGAATCCAAATCCACATGCGCCCAGTGCGCGTTGTCGTGTGTCATCGTTGTCATGGTATTTTCCTTGGTCGCGATGTTGGCGACGATCAATATCCCTTGTCAAAATCCGGCTTGATGTCGCGCGCGATCGATTCCGGGGTGTCGGTCGGGAAGCCGAGGATGTAGCCGGCGAAGGTC
>CAYTAP010000215.1:0-2410 GCA_964435775.1 uncultured Tepidisphaeraceae bacterium | reverse complement strand
CGCGTTGACGATCATCCGCGAGGACAAGCGACAGGGCTTCGTCCGCGCCACCAATCGCGGCTTTCGCGCCGCATCCGGGCGGAATCTCATCTGGCTGAACGACGACGCCCGTCCGCTCGCCGGCGCGCTCGACAGCGCGATCGAGCAACTTCAACACTCGGGCAATTCCGTCGGCCTGCTCGCTTTGTTCCATCGCTGGAATCTGATGCGCAACATCGCGTACGAAACGATTCACGGGGGGATCCATTATCGCGTCCTCCATGTGCGCGGAACGCTCTATGCCAACTTCGCCCTGGGGTTGCGCGAAACCTACGAGCGGCTGGGGTATTTCGACGAACGGTTTTACGTCTGCGCCGCTGATCCGGATCTATCCCTCAAATGCTGGAACGCCAACCTGCGCGTTGAACCGGCGTGGGGATCGATCATTGAGCACCTGGAGCATCAGGATGACCGCCGCGCCGCAGACAGCGACATCGGCATGGAAGACAACCGCAAGCTGTTCGCCAAGTGGAATCTTCCCCCCATCAACCGGCGTCACAACGATTTTGTTCCCGATCATCCCTGCACGCTCCGCGGGCCAGCGGACCAATCCCTGGCGGCGGCGGCGTGAGCCACGCCACTTCAGGGAAAACCCTCAACCATGAATCCTTTGTGCGACGATCACCTTCCGGAGCCTTCATGACAAGCGGCCAAATGACTTCAAACTCCGCGGCATCGATTGGAACGGGCGCAATGAACCTGCTCGGTCGATCGATGGGCGCATCGCTGATCTCCCCGCCGCTCATCAGCATCGTCATCGCCACACACAATCGGCGAGATGTCCTGCTCGACACCCTCGCGCGCCTTGAAAAGCTGCGCATGGAGGGAAACGATCTGGAAGTCCTCGTCGTGGACAACGCCAGCCGCGATGGTTCGGCCGATGCGGTGCGCCACGAGTTCCCGCGCGTTCGCCTATTTCCCCTTCATTCCAACCGGGGCGCCGTCGCCAAGAACATCGCCCTCGCCCAGGCGCGGGGCCGGTATGTTCTTTTCCTCGATGACGACTCGTTCCCCACCGCCTCATCCCTCAAGCGGCTTGTCACCCATTTTGATGAAGACCCCCGCCTCGGCGCGGCGGTTTTCCAGGTGACGCTCCCCGACGGCTCGCGGGAGAGCAGCGCCTACCCCGATGTGTTCATCGGCTGCGGCACCGCCTTTCGCCATCGCGCGCTCGATCTCGTCGGTGGCCTGCCCTCTGACTTTTTCATGCAGGCCGAGGAATATGACCTTTCCCTTCGTCTGATCAACGCCGGGTGGCGCATCCGACACTTTGACGATCTTCACGTCACCCATCTGAAAACCCCTGGGTCGCGCCGGAGTGATCGCGTCACGCTCTGCGACGTGCGCAACAACCTTCGTCTGACGGTCCGCCATTTTCCCGTGCAATGGATCACGCCCTACGCGGTGGACTGGATGCGGCGCTACTGGTGGATCGCGCAGAGCACCGGGCAGACCGCCGCCTTCCGCCGGGGCTTGTTTGAAGGGTTGATCCGCATCATTCGCCCCAACGACCGCCGCCCGATCAGCGCGGAGGCGTTCGAGCAATTCGCGCGGATCGAGGAAACGCGAAGGCGTCTGCGCATTGAGAAAACAAGGCACGCCCTCAAGACCGTGCTCCTGGTCGATTGCGGCAAAAACCTGCTCGCCTACTGGCTGGCGGCCAGCGCCTGCGGATTGCGCGTGGTCGGCATCGTCGACAATCAACTGGCGGCCAGCGGAAGAAAATACCGCGGCGCGCCGGTCATTGACGAACCAACCGCCCGCCGGATGATTTTCGACGCCGCCATCATCAGCAATCTTTCCCCAGCGCACGCCGCCCCTCGCGCCGCCCAATGGCGTGCGATGACCACGCGCCCGGTGATCGACCTATTCGATCGACAAAGCGATGCTCGATACGCGGCGGTCCCAGCGCCTTCGGCCGGCCGGGTGGACATCGATTTTATTTCGGGCGATGCTGTCCCGGCTGTGCTGGCAATTCCCCGAACTGTTGCTCGTAGCGCTTGACAAGTTGCTGAAGCGATGTTGCCAGGCGCTTGGCGTTGGCGTAGCTCATGACGACGCGGTCGGTCACCTTGAACAGCAACTGCTGCTGCTGCCCCGGCTGCTGGTTGGGGTTGGGCATGTTGAAGCCCAGGTCCACCACGACCTCTTCGGCCGCCGTGTGAATGCGATAGGCGTTGGAATAGAGCGTGCGAAGATCGCGCTCATCCAAAAGAACCTGGACCTGCTGTTCGCCATCCGTCTGGGGTTGCTGAGCTTCCGCCATGTCGTTTGATCCTTTCCAGAGATCGTGTGATTGAGAGTTTTGAACCGAATCGCATTGTGCCGAAATCCCGCCCGCATCACAAGCGGCGCAGGAATTTTCGATTTT
>CAYTAP010000214.1:1488-2434 GCA_964435775.1 uncultured Tepidisphaeraceae bacterium | reverse complement strand
ACGGCGGCTGAAGCCGCCCCTACTGCAGATCCATTCGAGAATTGAAAGGCCCTGGAATATCCCCGCTCGCTGGAGGGCGTCGCTTCCGTGACGCCGTGGCGTTGCGGGAGCAACGCCCTCCAGTCCGACGCGGCCTTGCAACAGCAAGCCCAGTCGTGACTATAAACCACTGAATCGCGTCGCGCGGCATTCATCATCGGAAGCACCGTCATGTTCGGACTCGAATTTCTTTTTGGAACAGCGCTCGGGGCGCTCCCGCTCGCCGGGTTGCCCGTGCTTTTGCACCTGCTCTTTCGCCGCAAGAGTCCCGTCGTCGAGTTCAGCACCCTTCGCTTCATCCGCTCGTCCCTCCAGCACACCGCCGCCCGTAAGCGCGTGCAGCGATGGCTTCTGCTCGCCTGCCGCGCGCTCCTGCTTGCCCTCCTGATCTGGGCCATCGCCCAGCCGGCGCGGATGCTCGCCTCAAGCTGGTTCGGCGCTTCGGGCGGCGGCCAATCCCTGGTCGCGGCCATCGTCGTGGACACCAGCTACTCGATGGAATACCACGAGCAGGAAGTGTCCCTGCTCGACAAGGCCAATGGCATCGTCGAAGACCTCCTTCGTGGGCAGCTTAAAGACGCCCACGTCGCGGTGTTTCAAGGCGCCGCGTCCGCCAACGTCGAGCAGGTCCAAAGCGCCTCGGCCATCCTCTCCCAATGGACGCCCCTCAAGCCGCAGCCGACCAGGACGCCGCTCATCGATCGCGTCGCCTCCGCCGTCGAATTGCTCAATCGACAAGGTTCCTCGCGGAAATGGCTGATTGTGCTGACCGATCTGCAAGGCAAGGAGTTTCCCCGCGCGATCCCGGAGTTCACCGATGGCCGGATCATTCTCTTCGACCTTCACCCGTCCGAATCGCGCGATGCCGGAATCACGTCGATCGACGTCACGCCCGAGCAGCCGATCC
>CAYTAP010000214.1:0-1478 GCA_964435775.1 uncultured Tepidisphaeraceae bacterium | reverse complement strand
GCATCAAGCGCCACGCACAGGCGAAGGTCGTGGGGCGTCCGGCCGATGTCCGCGCGGTCACGCTTGCGGTGCGGGACCTGGCCGGCAAGGAATTGACGCGCACCCCGCCGGCAATGGCGCGCTTCGACGGCGCCGGCCGCGCCTCCATTCGCGTCCCCATCGCTCCCCCGCCCGGCCAGCAATGGCTGCGCCTCCAGGCGACCATCGAGGCCCAGGATGCCATGACCTGGGACAACACCCGCTCCCGCGTCGCCGAAGTCCCGCCGCGCCGCAAGGTCACGCTCCTCAAAGCCTCCGCCCCCACCGAGGCCGAGCGATTTCTCAAGCTCGTCCTTGATCCCAGCGAAGGCAAAAGCGCCGCCTGGCCGCTGAGCGTTCGCCTGGCCGATCAGTTGGATGGCAATGAGCAGGTCGCCGTCGTCCCCCTCATGCAATGGCCGGATGAAACCCAGGCCAAACGCCTCGTCGATCTGGCCAGGGGAGGCGGCACCGTCATCCTCGCCATTCGCCCGGGGTTGGAGGCGACATGGGACAAACTCTCCGCGCCCGCCAGGCAGGCGATGGAGCAACTGCTCCCCGCCGCCCCTCGCCAAGCCGTCGGGGATGACCCCGGCGCCTATCGCACCGCCCTGGCCGACGCCAACGACCCTGTCATGCGCCAATTGAGCGGCAAGGAGTTCAACTGGAACGCCCTGGTCGTCCGACGGCTCGTTCCGATCTCCTCGGATGATCCGCAGGTCACAACCCTCCTCACCGCCTCCCCCATCACCCCCCGCCCAGGCGACCGCCCGCGGGGATTGCTCTTTCGCAAAACGCTCGGCGGCGGGATGGTCTACACCCTCACCACGCTCCCCACGATCGAGTTGGCCACCCCGCCTCCGTTCCTGCCGCTGATGGTCACACTCTGTCTGCGTCCGGCCAGCCAAAGCGCTGCGGGCAATGTCGAGCTTGGCCAGCCGCTGGTTCTCGCCGGCCGACAATTCAACACCTTCGATGAATTGGAGGTTCGATCCCCCGCCGGCGCCTTGACCGTGGTGAAGCCCACCACCGACGCCGCCGGACGGCATTTCACCTTTCCCCAAACCGACGCTCCCGGCCTGTACACCTGGCGACAACCGTCCGATGACACCATCGTCGCCGTCAGTGATGTCCGCCTCCCCGCTTCCGAAGCGCGGCTGTCCTACCGCGACGCCGACAAGATCGTCACCCCCGGCCCCAACGTCCTGATCGCAACATCCTTGCCCGATCTGCAAACGAAAATGACCCAGGTGAGCGAACCCGATCCGCGCTGGCTCGGCCCGATCAGCGCTGTTCTCTTTTTGCTGTGCCTCGAAGCGCTCATGGGGAGCATTTCCCAGCTCTGGAACCCCAAGGCGCTCTTCGGCGCTCGTAAAACAACGCAATCAGCGACGGTTTGATCAGGGTCTTGCGATTCTCGAATATATCTTCCGTAGGGGCGGCTTCAGCCGCCGTTTGAG
>CAYTAP010000213.1:0-2557 GCA_964435775.1 uncultured Tepidisphaeraceae bacterium | reverse complement strand
ATAGTCGACTACAAGAGCCAGCCGCCGCGCCTGCTCGATATCCGGCGCACCGCCGTTCATCCGCGGTTCGACATGCAGAGCCTGCTGGCGCATCGCGCCACCGCCGATGTCGCGCTGCTGCAACTCGCCTCACCCCTTCCCGCGCAACCCGCCGCGCTCGGCGGAGCGCTGATGCCGATCACCGTCGGAATGCGTCTCACCGTCGTCGGCATGGGCGTCGCGGTCGCCGGCGACGGCCGCAGCGGCGGCGTGGCGCGCGCCGCGAGTCTGGCCGTCACGGGACGGCCCGGCACCTTGCAGATCCGCCTGGTCGATCCTTCAACCAACAACACACGAGCCGGCCTCGGCGCCTGCACCGGCGATTCCGGCGCGCCGGCGTTTCTCGATTCGGGCGGCGGCGCCGTCATCGCCGGCGTCGTGAGTTGGTCGACGGGGCCGAACAACGCGTCAGGCTGCGGCGGCCTCACCGGCGTCACGCCGCTCGCGCTCTATCGCGACTGGATTCTGAAAACGGCGCGAGGCTGGGGCGCGGGGATATAGGGAGCGCCGGTTTACTCCGGCTTTATTCCCGTCAGCTTCAAATCGCCATCCATGATGGCAAGCGCCATCCCGGCGTCGCCGGCCTGAGGCATCCAGTGACTCTCCGCGATAGCCTCGATTTGCCGGCGAGCCTCGACGGGCGCAACAGCGAGCGTGAGCTTGGCTGCCTGTAGCCGGACCTGCATGTTGGGATAGTCGTAAAGCGCCATCAGCGCGCGCCGCTGATCGCCCGGACGTCCTTTCAATTCTTCCAAGACTTCCAGCATTCGATCAAAGAGACGATTGAATTTTGTGAGTTCGTGGCCGAGAAGCGCATCATCCTGTGCGGCCGTGATTGCCGCAAATCGACCCACCAGTTGATCGACAGACATCGTATCGAGTCTGATTTTCCTGAAGATCATGGCTTGAGAACCTCGAACATGACTAATGCACCGAGACCGACCTTCCGGCGTTCTTCCCAACTCTTATCGCGCAGATATAACAAGGTTTGTTTCTGTCATCTCTCACTTCGGGATGTAGCTGCCCTCATCGAGCCTTCTGATAGCAGTCGCAGCCTCTCCGTTCTGTGGCTCGATGCCGGATTCACGGATACTTACAAGGGCATTGCGAGCCAAGTCCGGATAGAGCGCGAGGAGCGCGCGCGCTGTTGCCAAACGAACCTGAACATTCGAATGTGAAAGCAGCGGTAACAGCGCCCTTCGCTGATCGCCAGGCATTTCCTTAAGCTCCGCCCTTATACGCTCCATCTTTTTGTACAAGCGATTATACTTAGCATTGTCGATCACATAGATCGCATTATATTGCGCAAGGCCGATCTCGACAAACTGAGTAACGAGATTTCGCAATCGGGCATAGTCGGGCTGATCGGTGGGAATCATTGAAGCACCCCTTTGTCCCTCAGGATCTTCAACCCCTCTTGCATCTGCTCATCCCAACTTCTGCCGCGAAGATAGTCACGAGGTGACAGACCGCCGTAATCTATATTGGCCCTGGAATAGTAACCGTTAATGTCCAGATGCTTCACGACAGGAATCCGCACCGTATTCTCGGCACTGTCAATCCGCACGCTCCCGAATTGCAGCCTGTTTTGCGCGAACTGACCGACGATATGATGATCCTCGTAGCCAGCCTCGGGAGGCATTCGAGCGCGCGCTTGGAGTTCTTCCAGCGGAGCCGGAGGATCATCAGCAGTTTTGATCATATCGGTCAGGCGTTTCAATTCCTCAGCCTGATCCAGTGCTCCGAGGAAGATGTCCGCCGCCGGCGACAGGCGGCCGACGACACGCAGCCACCTGACAGCTTGACGAACAAACTTCATCCGCCCTTCAGTCGTCTCGGGCCTTTTCGGCGGAATCGGTGGAGGACCGTCATCCGGCGGCCAATCGCCGGCAAGTTGCACGCCTTCGATCGTATTGTCGCGCGGCGTGATCTGAAAGAGGCCGAGATTACCCCCTCCTGCGCCGCCATCCGTCCACTGGCCGCCGTCCGGGATTGCCCGCCGGTACGCGCGGCTGGTCCGGATTGTATTTGCGCGCCAGCGCAGGAAAGGCTTTGGCGACGTCCGCACCGGGCGGAAGAAACCGCGCGGCGTCGGGACGAACCCAGCGGCCCGCATCCGGCCGCAGCCATCGCGATTGCTGATGGCGCAGCCAGGCATCGTGATGCGATGACATCGGATACTGCCTGTCATTGGTAGCGTTTTCGAGCGAAGTGGATACCGGTTCGCGTCAAGAAAACGCGTCAAATCAAAATCATAGAGCCCCGCTTCTGATTCCATCAGAAGCGGAAAGGCTCGGATGATGGAGGATGGACAATGGAGAGGTCGCGCCCCGGATGCGACGCCAGCCGCGAAGCGCTGTGCTGCCGATCCGTGACCGCTCCACGAAAGAAGCCGCACTCCGCGGCGGTCCCGGTTCAGCGACGCGGCGTTGCACGCCGCATCGCGCCCGGGACACGAAACGCCTCAGCTCGCCGCGAACTTCATCAGCTTGATGGCGTCGAAGTCCTGCACGCCGCC
>CAYTAP010000212.1:2176-2643 GCA_964435775.1 uncultured Tepidisphaeraceae bacterium | reverse complement strand
AAGTGGGTTCGGGGCCGAGCAATGTCTCGGCCTCTTCGATCATCTTCCGGTCTTTTTCAGACACACCTTTGAGGTTCTTCAGGTCGGCCATGATACGACAGCTCCTGCATGAGAACGGGATTCATCGACACAACATCCCCAGCCATCCATTTATGTCTAAATTGATCCAAATTGCAAAGATGAAGGCGGCTGGATTGGGGTGCGTGACACATTTCGCAAGCCCGCAGGCATACAATAGGTTGTGGGCGTGGTTCATGGAGTTTTTTTTGCTTCAAGGAGGAAGCGATGGCAACGACGGCACGTCAGGCGGCGCGGGAGCGGATTCGTCAACAGTTTGAAGCGGAGTTGGATCGGCAGTTGCCGGTGGATGAATCCATTGCGCTCAAGGGTCGGACTTTTCTGGAGTGGGAGAACCAGGCGGAGGCGGCGAGCAATAGTCTCTATGTGACGATGCTGGAAGAGCGGGC
>CAYTAP010000212.1:373-2166 GCA_964435775.1 uncultured Tepidisphaeraceae bacterium | reverse complement strand
AATCCTGAATCAATCAGTTCGTAGGGTTCGCACTTGTGCGAATCCGAGTCACCCGGCGATAGGAAAAAACGGGGACGCACCTCAATGCCACGAACTTAACCCATAACCATATGCCTGTCGCGGAGTTCCGCTTTCAGTTTTTCACGGGGTTCTTTCATGTAGGGGAACTCCTTCTTCTGTCTTTTGAGTTTGCGTGGCTCCAGGCGGCCGGGACGGATTGGGTTGACGATCAGGCTTGGTGATGCGCGCTTCAGGCTCTCAGCGCTGGCGTATCTCAGCCACGCCAGCGCGTCGGCGAAGCTGACGCGGTTGGCCTGTACACCCTGTCGTCGCGCGGCGTGGAGCATCACGCGGCGGATCAGGTTGTACACCAGGATGAAGATCAATCGCTCCTTGCGAACCCCCTCGAGCGTTTTGCATTTGAGCACGCCCATCCCCAGGGTGATCTTCAGGTGATGAAAGTTGGTCTCGATCAGCCAGCGGGTCAGTCGAAGTTCGATCAGCTCGTCGGCGGGGTACGCTTCGGCATCGAGCAATGTCGTCACGATGGTGACGGTGATGGGACGAAAGCCATGACGCTGCACGGTTCGTCGAATCTCGCGAACGGTGATCGAGTCGGGAAGCGCCTTCCACTCTTCATCGCTTATCCATTCTGACTTCTTCAGCGGTTTGAAGTATTCGACGAGTTGATCGTCCTTGCCGAGCGATTTGATCACGCGTGATCTTGGCTTGCCGGCGCGTGTGCCGCTCTTGCCTTGGTGTGGATGCGCATGAGTGCGATCGGGTTTGAAGTCAACGATCCGTCGATGATGCGCCGGCATCACCGCGTGCAGTTTCGCTCGTGAAATCAGGGCCAGATGCGCGTAGCCGGCGAAGCTCCCATCCCCCAGCAGCACATCACCTTCATTGAGATGTGGATGCATCTGTGGTGACACCGAGACATCGCTGGTGAACAGCGGCGAGTCGATGCAGTCGAGGATCAATCCACTCTGGTGATCCATCAGCGCCAGCAGATGGGCCATGGGGAACCCCAGTCCCGGTCGCACGCCGCATGGCACGCCGTAGTGTTCGCGCAGCGCCGGGGTATCGGGCATCGAATCGGTTGTGCCGTCGAGGATGAAGATGCGATGACCGCGCCAGCGATATCGTCCCGAGCCGGCATCGTCGCATCGATCCAGTTCGTTCAGCGTATCATCGACGATCCGCTGATTGACCTGACGGATCAGATCGATCGACAGTCGAGAACGCGCTGCGCACCAGGCGGAGTCGGTGAAGTCCTCTCCCGCCAGATGACGCATCGCCGCGCAGGCGATGTTGCCATGCGCGATCTGCTGCGCGAACAGTCGAAGCGTGCGACCCGGCGAGAGCAGCCGATCTCGAAACGGACTGGCTGTTGTCCGTGCAAGTTGATTGATTTGATCGGTTGCGAGATGATCCACCGACCCGTCGCGTACGCGGGCCAGCGCGGTAGAGAACGCTGCGGCCATCCGTGGCCTCCTTGTATGAGTGTGGTTGACAAACACACCCATTCTCCTCGAAGACCACGGATCGCGCCAATGCTCATAAGGCGTGCCGTGGCGCGGACTTAGGGGTTAAGTTCGTGGCATTGGGGACGCAGCTAGTTTTGACTTGTCGTGTGAATCGATTACCTTCCCTGGCATGCCCAGATCGGCACGCGTTGCCCCCGGCGGCGAGGTCTATCACGTCATCAACCGCGCCGCCGCCCGTTTCCGCATGATGCGCTCCGACAAGGATTTCCTCGCCTTCGAGAAAATCATGTCCGAGGCGATGGA
>CAYTAP010000212.1:0-363 GCA_964435775.1 uncultured Tepidisphaeraceae bacterium | reverse complement strand
GTTCGTGGCATTGGGGACGCACCTGTTTTTATAAACTAGCTGCGTCCCCGTTTTCCGTTCGTTTTCCGTTCTCATTGACCGAGCCGGGTGCCCAGACGGGAAACGGGTGTCACGATCGTGTACTCATGGTCGTGTCTCGGAGGCTACGTCAACTCCATTGAACATTCCGGCAGCAAGTCAAGATCGGTCGGCGGGCCGCCGTAATCATCCCGACCTCGTACGCACGCGCGCTCGACCATTTCCACTGCACACTCGTTTCACACAATCCACGCGCGATCGGATTCTGATGGCAATAGCGAATCTTTTCAAACAATTCGCCGGTGATGCACCGATCGTATCCGCCGCCGAGTTGCCGGGTGCCAC
>CAYTAP010000211.1:0-2659 GCA_964435775.1 uncultured Tepidisphaeraceae bacterium | reverse complement strand
ACCTCCGGCGGCTTTTCCCCCTCCCTAACCCTCCCCCGGTGTACCGGGGGAGGGGACAGGAGAACCGCCGATTCCGTAGTGGGTCCATTTGCGCGCCGCCGCCGCCGCGTTGCCCGCAATTGCTGGAAGGGGTCGCGCACCTTAGCATGGGGCGCGTGCATCGAACCCGAATCAAGTTTTGCGGATTGACACGCGAAGAGGATGCGCAGGCGGCAGCGCAACTGGGGGTGGACGCGGTGGGGATGGTGTTTTATCCACCGGCAAGGCGAAATGTGTCGATTGAGCAGGCGGCGCGCATCATGAATGCGTTGCCCCCCTTTGTGACGCCGGTGGCGCTGACGGTGAACGCCGATGCGAACGCCATCCTGGAATTGGCCGGGCGGTTGCGGATACGGCATGTGCAGCTTCATGGGGATGAGCCGCCGGAACTGGTGCGCAAATTATCCGATCTGGCCGTGTTGAAAGCGGTGCGGGTCGATGGGAACCTGCTGGCGACGCTGGCCGGGTGGCGGCAAGCGATTGAAAGGCTGGAATTGAGGAACTTTCAGGGCGTGGTTCTGGAGAGCCATCGACCCAGGGGAACCGCCACGTCGGGTGATGGCGCGCCAGGTGGCACGGGAGTGGAAAATGACTGGGATGTGATCGTCTCGGCGATCAAGCAGGATGCGTTTGCCGGATTGGGAACGATCGTGGCGGCCGGCGGATTGACGGCGCTCAACGTGGGGGAAGTCATCGGTAAACTCCATCCGTTTGCGGTGGATGTGAGCAGCGGGATTGAAAGCACGCCAGGATGCAAATCACCCGACAAGATGAAGGCGTTTGTAACGGCGGTGCGACAAGCCCAAACCGTTGACGCGGACGGCGTGAACCCCATTTTTTGATGGATGGCTGCATGAACATGATCCGCACGAAAATCGTCGTGACGATGGGACCGGCCAGCTCCGATCCCGAAGTGGCGTATCGGCTCTTCGAGGCCGGGGCGGACGTCTGCCGCCTCAACTTTTCGCACGGCACGCTCGATGAGCATTTGAACGTGCTGCGAAACATCCGGGAGGCGGCGGCGCGGTTCAGCCACCCGATCGCTGTGCTGGGGGATTTGTGCGGGCCTAAAATCCGGCTGGGAAAAGTCGCGGACGCTGATGGATCCGGCGGGATGCCGATCAAGGTGGGGGATGAATTGATCATCCAGCGCGAGGCGATCGTGGGCAAGGACGGCCGCGTGTCGAGCATCTACGCACATCTCGTGGATGACGTGCAGGTGGGGGATCGCATCCTCATCGAGGATGGTCTATTGCGTTTTGTCTGCACGAGCAAGAATTACAATGAGCTGGTGACCAGTTGCACAATGGGGGGAGTTCTCAAAAGTTCCAAGGGGATCAACCTCCCCAATACGGATGTCAACATCCCGTCGATCACGGATCGGGATTGGGAATGCGCCGACTGGGCAATTGAAAACCGCCTTGATTATCTGGCGCTTTCATTCGTCCGCCGGGCTGATGAACTGCAACTGCTCCGCGAGCACATGCACAACCGCCAGAGTGACATTCACCTGATCGCCAAGATCGAAAAGGCGGAGGCGATCCAGCACATCGAGTCGATCCTGGACGCCAGCGACGGGCTGATGGTCGCGCGGGGGGACCTGGGCGTGGAGATGGATGTGGCGCAGGTGCCGATCATCCAGAAGGATTTGATCCGACGGGCGCAGACGGCCGGGAAGCCGGTCATTGTCGCCACGCAGATGCTGCAAAGCATGATCGAACAAGCCTCCCCCACCCGCGCGGAAGTGAGCGATGTCGCCAACGCGATCTTCGACGGCACGGACGCGGTGATGCTGAGCGGGGAAACCTCCGTGGGCAAGTTCCCCGTCGGCGCGGTTCACATGGTGTCGCACATCGCGGAGGTGACCGAGCAATACCTCGTCGGCAGCGGGGAGGAGCGCGACAAGCGCCAGCGCCGCGTCAACACAAAGACGATGCAGTTTTCGTCAGCGATCGCGCATGGGGTGTGGCAAATCGTTCATGATCTGAACATCAAGCTGGTGGTCACCTGGAGCCAGACGGGCGCGACGGCGAGGATTTTTTCAAATAACCGCTTCCCCGTGCCGATCGTCGCCATCTCGACCGATCACCGCACGCTGCGGCAGATGGCGCTGCACTATGGCGTGGTGCCGCAGGAGCAGGAGCGCCCCAGGAGCATGGACGAGCTGATCGAAGGCGTGGATCGACTCGTGCAGGAGCAGAACTACGCAACCATAGGCGACCGGATGGTGATCGTCTCCGGCTCAAGCCTGGGCACGCCGGGGACGCTGAATGGGATTGTCATCCACACGGTTGGGGATTCGTGGACGGCGACGACGCCGGCGAGCGGAGAAGCGTGATGGGCCGGGGGCTTGTCCGTTGTCAGTGGTCAGTGGTCAGTGGTCTGTTGCCGGGAGTTGGAACGTGAGATTGTTTTTGGCGTCCATGAAATGGCTTCGGGGTGGGGGTTGTGGGGTATTGCTGCTGGCTGCGGCCGGATGCATCACCGGACCCTCGCGCCCGGCGGCGACGCAGCCGGCGACGGCGATCGAACCTGTGCAGGCGGATCCTTTGTACTGGTATCGCCAGCCGGCGGTGGTCACGGTGCGGGATGGAAATTACCAGCGCCTCTGGTCGGCGGC
>CAYTAP010000210.1:0-2723 GCA_964435775.1 uncultured Tepidisphaeraceae bacterium | reverse complement strand
GCTTATGTGTGGACTTGCCGAGAGAGTGGTTATGAAGAGGGTTACGTTCGGGGAGTTTTTTTGGAGGATGTGACAGGGTGTGCCATCCTGTTCCATTTTGTGCAATTCTTCGGGGAAATCAGCGGTTTCTTCGTCATCGCCCTTATCGTTGCCTGTGCCAGGCTGTGCCACGTCGGACCACCCTACGCCATTTTCGTGTGAGCGCAGTTGTGAGCGCCCGTCATGTTCTTCTCGAGTGAACGTCGGCACGCGCGGCGTCGCGGCGCACAATCATAGAGTAGATGACCCAAGCTCACCTCGGCTCCTCATAGATCGCGTGGTCGTCGCTGTCGCCGACGGGGCGGGTCATGGCGTGGCCGTTGGGCCAGAGGGGGACATAGAACATGAACGCCGCGAGCGCTGGGAGCAGGCAGGGCAAGAGGCTCTGGGTCACCATGCAGCCGATCAGACTGAAGATGCCGCCGATCTCCAGCGCAACCCAGACCGTCAGCATTCCATTCACATAATTTCGCGGCGAAACGGCCACGCCCGCCCAGTAGGCGCGGAACACATGGCCGCGCCAGAAGAGCGCTCCGGGCACGGCGAGGATCAGGTAAAGCGAAGCGGCCAGAAACCAGACCTGACTGAGCGTCGCCGCCGGCGCGCTGGTGCTGATCCACGTCAGATACCAGACCACAATCATGAAGAGCACAAAGGGGACGATCAGCATGATCAGCCAACTCAGCCACGCGATTCGCAGGGCTTTGGCCTCGCTCATCGAACCGGAATCATCGCGCATGGGCATCATCGTCGCGGCGTTCATATAGGCCTCCAATTGTTAACGAACCACCCTGCAGGCTACCAAGTAGCGAACAGCAGACCAATGGAGAAAACACCGATGATTTCAATGCGGTCCGACAATATGGCGTGGACGTGGCTGATTTCACCGCGATTCAGGCGGCGAATCATCAGCGGTCGTCGCGCGACTGGTTGAAGCCACCTGGTCATACAACGTCGCCAGAAACCCCAGCAGCGGGAACCCGCTCTTGGGGAATGGGCTGGCCCCCAGTTGCTCAAGTGCCGAAGGCAAGCCGTCCACGGAAGGGGCCGACAGTTCTTCGGCCCCGCGTCCGGCGCGATAAAACGTCTCCGGATCGGTCGGGAGATCCACATCATCTTGCGAATGGTTCGACATCCATATTCCTCGCATTACTCGACTCATCCCCATCCACACACAATCGCAAATCAAAAATCACAAATTCCTTCCTACAGGTCCTCCACCGCTTCCTGCGACAGCGACAGGTAATCCCGCAACTGTGTTGTCGAAAGATTGGTCAGCCAGTCATCGCCCGACCCGACGATGCGCTCGGCCAGCGCCAGTTTGTCGGTCAGCATCTTGTCGATCCGCTCCTCCATCGTGCCGACGCAGACGAACTTATGGACCTGCACCGTCCGCGTCTGCCCGATGCGGTGGGCGCGGTCGGTCGCCTGCTGCTCGACGGCCGGGTTCCACCACCGATCAAAGTGGAACACATGATTGGCCGCGGTCAGGTTCAATCCCAATCCACCGGCCCGCAGGCTCAGGAGGAACAGCTTGACCTCAGACCCCGGCGCGTTGAACCGCTGGATCATCTCATCGCGCGCCCGTGCCGGCGTGCCCCCATGGAGAAACTGCACGGGCGTCCGCAATCGCTGGGTGATCATCTGCTCCAGGAGATGCCCCATGCGGCGATACTGGGTGAAGATCAGCGCCGCGTCCCCTTCGCCGATGACTTCCTCAAGCATCTCGAGCAGGCGCTCGCATTTGCCCGAGCGGCGATCCAAATCGAGCGGCGTTTCCTCCACCGGCGTCACGCGACCACTTCGACGGGTGGGAGGAAGTTTGTCGGCGATCAGCGCAGGATGATCGCACACCTGCTTCAATCGCGTCAGCGCCGCGAGGATCAGCCCGCGACGGCGAATCCCCGTCGCCTGATCGATCTGCCCCAGCATCTCCCCGGTGATTTGCTCATAGAGCCGCGCCTGTTCCGGCGAGAGATTGCAGAAGACGCGCATCTCGATTTTATCCGGCAGGTCGGCCGCGATCTGTGGATCGGTTTTCGTGCGACGAAGCACAAACGGCTGAATCATCCGGCGCAAATGCGCCGAGCGGTCGGCGTCGCCCAGCTTTTCGATCGGCACGGCGAAGCGCTCGCGAAACTCCGCCGCCGATCCGAGCAGGCCGGGGTTGAGCATCTCCATGATGCTCCAGAGTTCCGAGAGATGGTTCTCAATCGGTGTGCCCGTCAGGGCCACCCGATGGGGCGCGCCGAGCGATCTGATCGCCAGGGTCGAGGCGGCGCTGGGGTTTTTAATCTTTTGAGCTTCGTCCAACACGATGCGATGCCATCGTCCCATCGCCAGGTCTTCAATGTCCCGATGCGCCAGCGCGTAGCTGGTGAGGACGACATCATGCTCCGCCGCCGCCGCCGCGAACGCCTCACCATGCAATCGCTGCGGACCATGATGTACGAGGCACTTGAGGCTCGGCGCGAAGCGCTCGAGTTCCCGAATCCAGTTGCCCACCACGCTTGTCGGCGCGAACACAAGCGTCGTGGTGGGAGAGGGCAAGGATGAAGGATGAAGGGCGTCCCTTGGCAAGGATGAAGGATGAAGGATGAAGGATGAATCGGAAGGGGATTTTTCATCCTTCATCCTTCCGCCTTCATCCTTCTTTTCATTCCTTCCCTGAACCCTTTCTTTCT
>CAYTAP010000209.1:0-2851 GCA_964435775.1 uncultured Tepidisphaeraceae bacterium | reverse complement strand
CTCCCCCGCGTACTCGCGGGGGAGGGCTGGGGAGGGGGTCTTCTCTTCCGATGAAAGCAAGCGCGGACATCGAACCGGATTCGCATCAAATGGTCATCAGCGCTTCAATCTTCGTCGCGCAGATGAAGTCGTTGGTCGTCAACCCCTTCGCCTCATGGCTCGTGTATTGCACGGTGCAATGGTCGTACCCCACCTCCAAATCCGGGTGATGGTTTTCCCGATGGCTGATCCAGGCCGTGGCGTTCACAAACGCCATCGTGTCATGATAATTGGGAAACGAAAACGTCTTGCTGATCACATCCCCCTTGCGTTCCCAGCCGGAAAGCGAAGCGAGATGATGAGCGACTTCCGAATCCGACAGATGCGCCGCGCCGGGCGAACAAGTCGAACAACGCTTGGGTAATTTTGTGGTGGCCATCCATCTCTTGTACCCTCGCCGTGGCTGGCGGGGAACGTCCGATTCACGCGCATGACCATGAGGAACCCACGATGAAGATCTACACCAAAACCGGCGATGCCGGAAAAACCGGGCTGATCGGCGGCGCAAGGGTCGCCAAGGACGATCTGCGACTCAATTGCTGCGGCACGCTGGATGAACTCAATGCCGCACTGGGCATGACAAGCGCCCAGGCGGGCGCGGCGGCGGATGATCAATTAATCCATCGCCTCGCCAGGGTGCAGGGGGAATTGTTCGTGATCGGCGCGGCGTTGGCCGCCCCACCAGGGAAGGGAACCGGCCTGCCCGCACTGGCCGAGTCATCGATCACGGCATTGGAGACAGAGATCGACGCCGCCGAATCCCAACTTCGTCCGTTGCACAACTTCATCCTCCCCGGCGGTTCGGAAACGGCCGCCCGCCTGCACCAGTCCCGCGCCATCTGCCGCCGCGCAGAGCGGGTGATCGTTCAATTCGCATCGCAGCAGCCCGTTGAGGCCCTGATCCTGAAATACCTCAATCGCCTCGGCGACTGGCTCTTCGTCCAGGCTCGCCTGGCCAATCACCGCGCCGGCGTCCCCGACGTGCCATGGACCGGCGGAAAATGACCCATGCAGGGTCCGCGGGACCCTGCGGACCATTGTAACGATTGAAACAATGGTCCGCGGATTACCACGGACCCTACGCCGTCGCCCGCGCCCACAACCCATACGCCGCCATGGCAGAACATCGAACAGTCAACATCGAACATCGAACATCGAACCGCCCCCCCGCGCTTGCGCCCTTCGACGTTGGATGTTCGATGTTCGCACCCCCCGAACCCTCCAACCCTCCCCCGCGCTCTCCGCGTCTCCGCGGTGTATTTTCTCATCCTTCATCCTTCATCCTTCATCCTTCTCCTACGTCATCTCATACTCCTTGATCTTCCGATACAGCGTCCGCTCCCCGATCCCCAGGATCTTCGCCGCCTGCTCGCGGTTGCCGTTGACCATTTTGAGCGTGTTGCGGATCAGCTCTTTCTCCGCCTGCTCGATGCTGATGCCGACCAGGTTGTTCATCCCCGCCATCGCGTCGGCCGATCGGGGTCGAATCTCCACCGGGAGATTTTCCACACCCAGCATCTCACCCGTCGCCAGCACGACCATGTTCTCCACCACGTTCTTCAGTTGCCTCACATTCCCCGGCCAGCCATATCCCATCAAACTCTGCTGCGCCTCGGTAATGAATGAGCAGCGGGATATCCTCGCGCCGCTCGCGCAGCGGCGGTATGACGATCGTCACCCCCTTGATCCGGAAAAACAGGTCCTCCCGAAAGCTCCGATCCGCGACCATCTCATCCAGTTTCCGATTCGTCGCGCTGATCAACCGCACATCGACCCGGATGGCATCATTGGACCCCAGCCGCACGACCTCCCCGTTCTCCAGCACCCGCAGCAGTTTGGCCTGCATGACCGGCGGCATGTCGCCGATCTCGTCGAGGAACAGCGTCCCCCCATCGGCCGCCTCGAAGCGTCCCTCCCGCTCCCCCTGCGCGCCGGTGAACGCGCCTTTCACATGCCCGAAGAGCTCATCCTCCAGGATGCTCTCGCTGAGCCCCGCGCAATTGAGGGGCATCAGCCGCTGTTTGCGCCGCCGGCTGTTGTTGTGAATCGCCCCGGCGATCAGTTCCTTCCCCGTCCCGCTTTCCCCCATGATGAGCACGGGAATGTCGCTGGCGGCCACCTGCCGCGCCGTTTGCAGCACGCTTTTCATCGAGCCGCTGGCGCCGATGATCCCCTCGAATCCCGCCTGCCCGATCAGTTGTTCCTGCAAAATCTCATTTTGCTTTTGCAAGGCCGCCCGCTCGGCCGCCCGATTGACCTGCGCCCGAAAGTAATCGAGGTCCAGCGGCTTTTCGATGTAGTCATACGCCCCCTGCGCAAGCGCCGCCTTGCACGTCGGAATATCCGCATGCGCCGTCACGAGCACCACCACCGGCGACGGTTGGCGATGGCGCGCCCGCTTGAGCACCTCCATCCCCTCCGGTTTTCCTCCCATCATCAGATCCGTCACGACCACATCATATCGCTTGCGATCCAGATGCGCCTCGGCGTCGGCGTAGTCATACGCGACATCGCACGCGTGCCCCAGCCGCGTCAGCGCCTCGCACATGACCTGCGCATGCTCCCGCTCATCATCCACCACCAATATCAGTGATTTGCGTGTCTCTTGTTCCGCCATGATTGAGGCTGAAATTACCGGCGATGCCGGCGAAAGTAAAAGGCGGCGCGGCCATCGAGCGCCTGCCCGGCCATGGTGGCCCATTTTCGATTTTTGATTTTTGATTTTTGATTTGCGATTGAAGTAGTAAGGAAGCCGTCTTCCCGTCTGTCTTTCAATCCAAAATCAAAAATCCCAAATCGAAAATCCCCCAAC
>CAYTAP010000208.1:628-2880 GCA_964435775.1 uncultured Tepidisphaeraceae bacterium | reverse complement strand
CGGCGGAGGGGTCATCAATGACCTGGGCTCCCATGTGGTTGACCTGATCACCCACCTGATCGGCCCGCTTCGCGGCATCTGCGCCGACAGCCGCATCTGGTCCCCCCTCCGACCGGCGATGAACAAAGCTGCGGGCACAACGGTCATCGACGCGGAGGAAGCCGCCACCGCGTTGGTTCGCACCGCCGACAACGCCCTGGGCATTCTCGAGGCCAGCAAGATCGCCGCCGGAAGCGAGGATGACCTCCGCTTTGAATTACACGGTCGTCACGGCGCCCTGCGATTCAACCTGATGAACCCCAACTACATCGAAACGTTCGACGCGCGCGACCCCGACGGCTCGCACGGCTGGCGGCATCTGGCGACCGTCGGCCGATTCCCCTTCCCTGGCGGCATCTTCCCCAACCCGCGCGGCAGCGTCGGTTGGGAACGCGCCCATGTCCACAGCCTCTACAGCTTCCTCGGCCACATCGTGAACCATACGCCCCCAAGCCCCTCCATCGTCGAGGCGGTGGACACGCAGAAAGTGCTCGATGCCTGGCGCGCTTCGGCCGCCCATCGACGTTGGGTGGACTTGATGTGACTGGCTTCCTGATGGACTGTGGATGAAACGATCGGCTGTCGCCGATCACAGGACAGGGCAACGAATGATTTCACAACGGACGAGCACGCGATGATCTCCTCACTCACCGGCGAACTCCATCGGGTTGGCGAAGGCCGCATCGAACTGCGGGTCGGCGCGATCACCTATGAGCTGCTCGTCCCTGCCGCCGATCTGGCGGAGCTGCAATCCCACGTCGGCCAACTCCTGACATTCCACACGATCTTCTATCTCGAAGGCGATGCCGCCCGCGGCAATCTCGAACCACGGCTTCTCGGCTTTCTCCGCGCCGACGACCGCGAGTTTTTCCAGAAATTCACCACAGTCAAAGGGATCGGCCCGCGCACGGCGCTGCGCGCCTTGAGCGTCCCCATCGGCGACATCGCCCAGGCGATTGAATCGAAGGATGCCCGTTTTCTCGTGCAGTTGGATGGCATCGGCAAGCGCACCGCCGAACTGATCGTCGCCGAGTTGTCCGGCAAGGTCAGGAAGTTCGCGGCGGGGTCGTACGGCGTCACCCCCGGCGGCAAGGTCGCGCGCCCGGCGACGGAGGAGGACGCCATCGCCGCTCTCATGGCCCTCGATGACCGGTTGCGCCGGCCGGAGGTTGAAACCCTCGTCGAGCGCGCCAAACAGGCGAATCCCACCCTCAAAACCACCGACGCCCTCCTCCGCGAAATGCTCCGCCTCCGCAGCGCCCGCGCGTGAGCATGGCCCGCCTCGCGCCGCTGCTTGTGATGCGCCCGTTCGTCCCCGATACTACCCTCATGCCGCGCGAGCGAATCGTATCCGCCGAATCGACCGGCGAAGAGGAAAACCAGCTCAATTACGCGCTGCGCCCCCAGCGTTTTGCCCAATACATCGGCCAGGAAAAGCTGCTGCGCAAACTGAAAATCGCCGTCGATGCCGCCAACCAGCGCAAGGAGCCCGTCGAGCACGTCCTGCTCGATGGACCGCCGGGGCTGGGCAAAACAACCCTCGCGCACGTCATCGCCAACGAGCTTCACGCGCCCCTGCATGTCAGCACCGGCCCGGCCCTCACCAAGGGCGCCGATCTTGTCGGCATCCTGACCAAGCTCAAGGAAGGGGACGTGCTCTTCATCGATGAAATCCACCGTCTCCCGGCCATCGTGGAGGAATACCTCTACCCGGCGATGGAGGATTTCAAGGTGGACATCACGCTCGACCAGGGGATGCACGCCCGCACGGTCACGATGCCGCTGCCCCCTTTCACGTTGATCGGCGCCACGACGCGGATCGGGTTGCTCACCGGCCCGATGCGCTCGCGATTTGGCATCCGACAGCACATCGAGTTTTATACGCCCGAGTCACTCCATGAAATCCTCCGGCAGAACGCCGCGCTTTTGAAACTCGAACCCGACGATGCCGGCCTGTGGGAAATTGCCAGGCGCTCGCGCGGCACGCCACGAATCGCCAACCGCCTTCTCCGCCGCGTGCGGGATTTCGCGGCCGTGGAGGGGAAGGGCAAGTTTTCCCTGCCCATCGCCAAGGCCGCGCTGGAATTGGAGGGAATCGACGACCGCGGACTGGACGATCAGGACCGCCGCTTCCTCCGCGCCCTCATCGACATCTACCGCGGCGGCCCGGCCGGAATCGAAGCCATCGCCGCCACCATGGGCGATGAGGTGGA
>CAYTAP010000208.1:0-572 GCA_964435775.1 uncultured Tepidisphaeraceae bacterium | reverse complement strand
CTCGTCGATGTGATCGAGCCGTTTTTGCTGCAAACCGGCCTGCTCACCCGCACCCGCCAGGGCCGCCGCGCCACCCAACTCGCCTACACCCACCTCGGCCTGAAATACGATCCCCAATCGCCCGGTGAGCCCCAAGAGGAAGGCTTGTTCGCCGACGAACAAGCCTGATTCCGCCTTGAGGTAAAAAAATAAGCCGAGTATCGGCGGTTCGCCGCGTAATCTCGCCGCCACGGAACTCCATCCCGATCCCCGAACCCCGAACCCCGAACCCTTTTACATGGTCGATCAATCCCGCATGGGATCAACCACAGATGAACACGGATAAACACGGATAAACGCGGACGGAGAAAACCTGTCTTTATCTGTCTTTATCTGCGTTCATCTGAGTTCATCCGTGGTTCATTCTCTGTCATATTGCATCGGCAGCAGCCGAGAATTGAATAACCCCGAACCCTTTTCCCAAGGTGTTTCAATTCTCTTTGGTAGGGGCGGCTTCAGCCGCCGTCTTCCTCCCAATCGGCGGCTGAAGCCGCCCCTACGGCAGATCCCTTCGAGAATTGAAAGACCCTGAC
>CAYTAP010000207.1:2658-3003 GCA_964435775.1 uncultured Tepidisphaeraceae bacterium | reverse complement strand
GATTGTCGTCATGGATTCCAATGCCTCCTCGGCCGCCATTGACCGCGTGGTGAGCGAGATTGAGAAGATGGGGTGTCAGGCACACCTGTCGCGCGGACGATTCCGCACCGTCATCGGCGCCATCGGCGAAGAGGGGGCGGTGAACGAGCAGCATCTGGCATCCCTCGACGGGGTGGAAAAGATTCTGCCGATCATGAAGCCGTACAAGCTCGCCAGCCGCGAGTTTCACGAGGAGGATTCCATTGTCAGCATCGGTGGCGGCAAGGTTCCGGCCGTCAAGGTCGGGGGGACGACCGCGTTGTGCATCGCCGGCCCGTGCGCGGTGGAGAATGAGACGATGCTCAA
>CAYTAP010000207.1:0-2648 GCA_964435775.1 uncultured Tepidisphaeraceae bacterium | reverse complement strand
CTTCCATGGGCATGGCGGCGAGGCGCTCAAATGGACGCGGGAGACGGGCGATCGCCTGCAAATGCCTATTTGTACTGAAGTTATGGATACACGGCAGGTTGATCTGGTCGAGCGTTACACGGATATGTTCCAGATCGGCGCGCGAAACATGCAGAATTTCGACCTGCTCCGCGAGGTTGGCAAGACGCGCAAACCCGTGCTGCTGAAACGCGGGTTGGCGGCCACCGTAAAGGATTGGCTCTTGTCCGCGGAATATGTGCTGAGCCAGGGGAACGAGGCGGTTGTGCTGTGCGAACGCGGGATCAAGACGTTTGAGGACAGCGTGCGCTATACGATGGACATCAGCTCCATTCCGGTGGCCAGGCAGTGGTCGCATCTGCCGATCATCATCGATCCCAGCCACGCGGCCGGGCGACGAGACCTGGTGGGGGCGCTGGCGTTGGCGGGAATCGCCGCCGGGGCGCAGGGGGTCATCGTGGAGTGTCACTACAACCCGGTCGAAGCGCAGTGTGACGGCGCGCAAGCTCTTTTGCCGGAGATGTTTACGCAACTGATGGAGCAGTTGCGGAAGGTGGCGGCGGTGGTTGGCAAAGAGTTCGCCAACTGATCGCCGCGAATCAATAATTTATTATGAGCAGAATCCCTTTTATTGCAGGAAACTGGAAGATGAACACCGACCGGGCGTCGGCCAAGGCGCTGGGCCAGGCGGTGGCGGCCGGCGCGGCTGCCGGGGTCACGATCGGGGTGGCGCCGCCGTTCGTCTATCTGGACGCGGTGGGACAGGCGATCCAAGGCTCCGGCGTGCTGCTGGGAGCGCAGGATGTCTATTTCGAGAAGAACGGGGCGTTCACCGGCGAGATTTCGGTTGAAATGCTCAAGGACCTTGGAGTGAAGTTCATCCTGACGGGACACAGCGAACGCCGTCATGTCCTTGGTGAGTCGGGGGACCTGATCGCCAAGAAGGCACGGGCCGTGTATAATGGCGGACTGACGGTGATTCATTGCGTGGGAGAGACCATCCAGCAGCGCGACGCCGGGAAGACTTTTGACGTGGTGGGTGGGCAGATCAGGGAATTGACCTCCGATCTGGCTGACCCGGCCCGCGTGGTGATCGCGTACGAGCCGGTCTGGGCGATCGGGACGGGGCGAAATGCGACCGCCGAGCAGGCCCAGGAGGTCCACGAATATATTCGCGGGTTGCTGGGGCGATTGTGGAACAAAGCGTTCGCCGATACCGTACGCATCCAGTATGGCGGCAGCATGAAGCCGGACAATGCCGCATCGCTTCTGCGTCAACCGGATGTCGATGGCGGACTGATCGGCGGGGCGAGCCTCAAACCGGAGAGTTTCCTGGCGATTTGCGCCCACGCGCGGGCATAAGGTATTTGTCATGACGTTCTGGCTTTATTTCTTCATTGCCATCTTCATTCTCATCAGCATTCTGATGGTGCTGATCGTGCTGATCCAGAAAGGCCGCGGTGGCGGGCTTTCGGGCGCGTTCGGCGGGGCCGGCGGACATACCGCATTCGGCTCCAAGACGGGAGACGTGCTGACCTGGGCGACGAGCATCATATTCGGCGTCTTCGTATTACTGGCGATCGTATTGAATCTGTTGAGCACGCACCGGGAGAACCAGCGCCTCAAGGAGCTTCAATCCCCTCCGGCGCAACAGGCGCCGGCGTCGGAGCCGCCGGCTTCCGAGGCTCCGGCGCAATAGCAGGTGACGACGAATCAATCGACGGCAGGCAGATCGCGGGCATCCACAACTTCCATGATTGTCAGCATGACCGGCTTTGGCGACGCATCGGATGAAAACGGCGGGACGCACTACGCCATCGAAATCCGTTCGCTGAACAACCGATTTTTCAAGCCGGTCATCAAACTGCCCGAAAACGTCGGCGGCATGGAGCCGGAACTGGAAAGCACGCTGCGCGAGCGGCTGGGCCGCGGCTCGATCACGTTCACCCTCAAGATGCGCAGCGACAGCGCGGAGGAGGCGTACCACATCAACACGGAGGCGTTGAATGCGTACGTCGAGCAGTTGAAGGCGGTCAAGGGGCTGGACGGTGTCGCGCGCATCGACTTGGCGGGGCTGGTCCAGCTTCCGGGGGTGTGCCAGGAACCGCGGGATGAGAGCGACGAGATCGAGCGCCACGGGCCGACGATCCGACGGCTGGCCGAGGCGACCATCGCCAAGGTGATCGCCATGCGGGAGCGAGAGGGGCGCGGGCTGTTCGAGGACTTGATGAAGCACGTGGCGCACATCCGCGAAAACCTGGCCCGGATCAAGACTCGCGCGCCGTCGGTGGTGGAGGATTATCACCGCAAGTTCACGGCGCGGGTCAACCAGCTTCTGTCGAAAGCCGAGATCGAGGTCAATCCGACCGATCTGCTGAAGGAGGTCGCCGTCTATGCCGAGCGGGCCGACATCAGCGAGGAAATTCAGCGGCTCGGCAGCCACACGGACGCCTTCGAGCACGCCTGCCGCGACGGCAATCACGCGGGACGAAAGCTCGACTTCATCGCGCAGGAGATGCTGCGCGAAGCCAACACGATCGCCTCGAAGGCCAATGACGCGACGATCGCCACGCACATCGTCGAGATCAAGGGAGCGATCGACCGGCTCAAGGAGCAGGTGCAGAACGTGG
>CAYTAP010000206.1:288-3054 GCA_964435775.1 uncultured Tepidisphaeraceae bacterium | reverse complement strand
AGGGCGTCGCTCCCGCGACGCCGCGGCGTTGCGGGAGCAACGCCCTCCAATTTTCGTCGGTATCGCGTGCGAGGCCACAAATGTTGACTACTCCCGTTGAGGCGGTGCGCCGGGGGGGATAAGATCGCGCGCGGAGGGGAATCGCGGATTGTTCTCTCATCAGGAAGGCGCGGATGCATCGTCGCAAAGAGTGGATCATTTCGCCGGCGCATCCGGAGGCCGAGGCGCTGGCGGCGCGGTTGAAGACATCGCCGCTGTTGGCGCAGGTGCTGCTCAATCGCGGGATCAGCGATGCCGACGCCTGCGAACGATTTCTGCATCCCACGTTGAAAACACTTCCCGAGCCAGGCGCGCTCGGCGGATTGAACGCCGCCGCTGAGCGCATCGCCCGCGCCATCCGCGACCATGAGAAAATCGTCATCTACGGCGATTACGACGTCGATGGGATCACCGGCACGTCGATCCTCTGGCACGCGTTCACGCTCCTGGGCGGCGTCGTGGACTATTACATCCCGCATCGTGTTGAGGAGGGGTATGGGCTGAATGCCGAGGCGCTCGGGCAGATCCTCGACGACGGGGCGAAGCTGGTCGTGACGGTCGATTGCGGCATCACCGCCGTCGAGGAGGCGAAACTCGCCCGCGAGCGCGGCGTGGACCTCATCATCACCGATCATCACGAGTGGCGAGTGGAAGATAAGGATGAAGGAGGAAGGATGAAGGATGAAAGGGAGGAATCATCTTCTCATCCTTCATCCTTCATCCTTCATCCTCCCCTGCCTTCCCTGCCCGACTGCTTCGCCATCGTCCATCCCCGCCTGCCCGGCGAGGGAGCGGACTACCCCAACCCGCATCTGTGCGGGGCCGGCGTGGCGTTCAAGGTCGCGTGGGGGGTGGGACAGGCGGTCGCGGGAAGCACGCGGGTGAGCGAGGCGTTTCGGGATTTTCTCGTCGATGCCACGGCGCTGGCGGCGCTGGGGACGATCGCCGATGTGGTGCCGCTCGTGGGGGAGAATCGGGCGCTGGCACATTTCGGGCTCGGCGGATTGAAGCAGTCGAAGATGGTGGGGATCAAGGCGTTGATCGAGTCGGCCGGGCTGTCGGGGAAGAAGCTCGACAGCTATGACGTCGGCTTCAAACTCGGCCCGCGCCTCAACGCCTGCGGGCGGATGGGGCATGCCCGGCTGGCGGTGGAAATGTTGACCCGCGCCGATGCGGCCAGGGCGCTCGAGATCGCCAATTATCTCGAACAGCAGAACCGCCAGCGCCAGGCAACGGAGAAAAAGATTCTCGATGAAGCGTTGGCGCAGGCGGCGGAGTTGAAAAAGGAACATGGCGAGCAACGGGCGCTGGTGCTGGGCCAAGAGGGATGGCATCCGGGCGTCATCGGGATCGTCGCATCACGGCTCGTGGATCGGTTTCATCGCCCGGCGGTGATGGTCGCGCTGAACAACGGCGTGGGTCAGGGGAGTGCGCGGTCGGTCGCAGGGTTTCATCTGGCCAAGGCGCTTGATGCGTGCGATGGGCATCTGGTCGGGCATGGCGGCCACGAAATGGCGGCGGGGCTTCGCGTCAAAACAAGCGAGTTTGAAATGTTCCGCCAGGTGTTTTGCCATTACGCCAACGAAAATGTCACCGACGACATGCTCACGCCCCGCCTGCACATGGAGGCCGAGGCGACGCTCCCGCAGATCACGCTGGCGCTGGTCAACGATCTCAAGCGCATGGGTCCGTTCGGGCAATCCAATCCGCGCCCCCTGCTCTGCTGTAAAGGCGTCACCCTCGCCGGCGAGCCGCGCCGAGTGGGCAAGGGCGGGGATCATCTCCAGTTGTATGTGCGCCAAAATGACAAAAATTTCAAATGCATCGCATTCAACCAGGGCGCGATGTTCGATCAATTGCGCGCCGGATCCACACTCGACCTGTCAATCGAACCGGCGATCAATGAATACATGGGGCGAACGAGCGTGGAATTACTTGTGAAGGATTTGCACATCCACGGCGGGTGATTGTGGCCCGCATGCCTTTTGATGTGGCACGGTCGTCTCGACCATGAGCAATGCACGCCACACCGTCGGCTGCACCGAATGAATTTCGTGGGGTCCGTAGCACCCTGCAGACCTCGCCCACGGCCAGGATGGCCGCGCCACCTCACCCCGCCGTGCTCGCCGGCAATGGCGTGTTGTGAAAACGACTCCCGACAATGTGCAGCCGGCGATTCGTCTGCGGCGGCGGTGGAAGCAGCACGCTCACTCCCATCACAATCGCCATCACCACGATGTTGGCGATGAGCAGCGTCAGCGCCAGCCCGCCACCGATCACGTCATGATTCACGAACCGCGCATCGGTCGGGCCGACGAAGTAAATGATCAACCCCGTCGTCAGAAGCAGCCCCAGCGACATCGGAATCAGCGCCCGCCACGCCGTCATCATGAGCTGATCGAAACGGAATCGCGGCAGCGTCCAGCGCACCCACATGAACACGAAGATGACGCCCCAGATTTTCAGGAAAAACGCCGCCGATCGAATGAGGCACACCACCAGGCTGGTGGTCAGCGAAGGATGATTCGGATCGAGATTCCCCGACAGGCTCGGCCAGATTTTATCCAGCCACGGGATGTGCCACCCGCCGAAGAACAGCGCCACGCACACCGCGCTCGTCGTGATCATCCCCGCGTATTCCGACAGGAAAAAGAGCGCAAACCGCATCGAGCTGTATTCCGTGTGATACCCGCCCACAAGCTCCTGCTCCGCCTCGGCCAAGTCGAA
>CAYTAP010000206.1:0-278 GCA_964435775.1 uncultured Tepidisphaeraceae bacterium | reverse complement strand
CCTGATGATCGACGATCACATTCAATTCCAGGCTGCCATACATGAGCACGATGCAGAGAATGCACAGCCCGAGCGGAATTTCGTAGCTGATCATCTGCGCCGCCGCCCGCAGGCCGCCGAGGAATGAGTATTTATTGTCCGACGCCCATCCCCCGATGACCACCCCGTACACCGACAGCGACAACGCCGCGACGATGAACAGCACTCCGATGTTCAACTGCGCGATCTGAAACGCATAGCGATACGTCACTTCCGCGTACACCGTGCCCGGCGACGCC
>CAYTAP010000205.1:0-3070 GCA_964435775.1 uncultured Tepidisphaeraceae bacterium | reverse complement strand
AGCGGCGCTGGGCGCGACGCTGGCGGGCAAGGAGTATATCGAGCAGGATGATCTGGAAGAGGCGCGGGACAAAGTGCGCTTTGGGCAGGCATACAAGAGCCGGGTGATGGACGAGAAGGAAAAGAACGCCACCGCCTACCACGAGGCGGGGCACGCGGTGGTGCAGCATCTGCTGCGTCCGGATTCGGACCCGATTCACAAAGTGACGATCATTCCGCGCGGGCGGGCGCTGGGGGCGACGATGACGCTGCCGGAGAAGGATCGCCACAACTATTCCAAGAAATGGTGCGTGGCGTTCATCAAGATGACCTTCGGCGGGCGAATCGCCGAGGAGATGTTCACCGGCGACACCAACAGCGGCGTCATGGGCGACATCCGCCAGGCGACATCGATCGCCCGGAAGATGATCACCGAGTGGGGCATGAATGATCGGCTTGGATTCGTCTTCTACGGAGATGATGACAGCAAGCCCAATCCATTCGGAGACTTCGGCGGGTCCAAGGAATATTCCGAAGCGACAGCCAAGGTCATCGATGAGGAAGTGAAGAAGCTCATTGACGGTTTGTATGAACAGACACGGCTTCTGCTAGAAACGAACAAGGATCGCGTCGAGGCGATCGCCAAGGCGCTGATCCGTTATGAGACGCTGGACACCAACGACATTGATCGCCTGATGCGCGGCGACACGCTCACGAGGCCGACGGTGGGTGACCTGCTGGAGAAGGAACAAAACCGTCGTGAGCCGGTGATCCAGCCCGGCCCCAATGACGCTGAGCCGGATGTCCACCTTGGCGGTTCGCTGCCGGCGCCCGGCTGAAAAGAAGCATCACGATGACCGGCGAAGAATTGGATCAATGGCTGATCGATCCCAAACGCCAGCCGTTGGTGATGGGGGTGTTGAACGTCACGCCCGACAGCTTCAGCGATGGCGGGCAATTTGCCTCGTTCGATGCGGCGGTGGCGCAGGCGGCGCGCATGGTGGAGGCCGGCGCTGATCTCATCGATATTGGAGGGGAATCCACCCGACCAGGGGCGGCGTCGGTACCGGCGGAGGAGCAAATCCGTCGCGTGGCGCCTGTTCTCAATCGCCTCTGCCGCGAATTGCCCGTCCTGTTTTCCATTGATACGCAGTTGGCAAGCGTGGCAAAGGCGTCCCTGGACGCGGGGGCACACTTGGTCAACGACATCTCCGCCGGACGACGCGATCAGGCGCTGCTCCCGCTCGTCGCCAAGCGAGGCGTACCGGTCATTTTGATGCACATGCAGGGGGAGCCCGCAACAATGCAGCAGGCGCCCCGCTACCATGACGTGACGCGGGAAGTCACCGCGTTCCTTCAGGAGCGCGCCTTGGCGGCAAAGCAGGCGGGTATTGATCCGACGCGCATTTTACTGGACCCAGGGATCGGATTCGGCAAGAGCACCGCCCATAACCTGCAACTGCTCCGTGAGCTCGACGAGCTCGTGGCGCTCAATCATCCGTTGGTCGTGGGAACCAGTCGCAAGCGATTCATCGGAAGCATCATCGGGGAGCCCGATCCGCTCAAGCGTCAATTCGGGTCGGCCGCCACGGTTGCATGGAGCATCGCGCATGGCGTGTCAATCGTCCGCGTCCATGAAGTCGGACCGATGCGGCAGGTGGTGCGAATGATCCGAGCCATTCAGTTTCCGCCGGGGATGGCGCAGGACGCATGATTGCATCGAGCAGGGAATCCTAGGCGGAGCAAACGGATTTTGCGATGGTGAAATGGCGAGTCGGACGAATTATATGTATAGTTTTTACCGACAGATATTGTGTGCGCGGCGTCGGCATGCGGCCACGTTGTGCAAGGCCCGGGCGAAAAGATGATTCCGTTTGCCGCGTAACGGACGCGCTATGAGGCTGTCAGACTACCCGCGGCATGCACCCATATGTCATCCTTGATCGTCAACTTCAGCAACTACGGAAAAAACCTTCAGGCGTATGGGCTGTGGCGCGTCTGCATCGAGTTGCTGCTGATCGGGCTGTTTGTCTACTGGGTGATGCGCTTTCTGCGCGGCACACGCGGGGCGCGCATGCTCAAGGGAATCGCGTTCGTGCTGATCAGCCTGTATCTCGTGGTTCGGCTGGGCGCCAACCAGTTCGGGCTGGAGCGAATCGCCTTTTTATACGAACGGTTTCTCTACTTCGCCTTTTTTGCAACGGTCGTCGTCTTTCAGCCTGAATTGCGGCGGGCGCTGATGCGGCTGGGGGAGACGCGGCTGTTTCGCGGATGGTCGAGCCAGGTCAACGAGGAAATCGAAGCGCTCGTGGAAGCGGCGACGTTCCTGTCGCGCCGGAAAATCGGCGCGCTGGTCGCCATAGAGCGCGAGGTCGGGCTTGGCGGGATCGCCGACAGCGGCACATACCTCAACGCGGAGTTGAACGCGTCACTGTTGAACACGATCTTCTGGCCGAACTCGCCGCTGCATGATCTTGGCGTTGTCGTGGTGCAGGGACGAATCGCTTATGCGGGCGTTCAGTTTCCATTGGCCGAGAGCGGGGATTTGGAGCGTGAGCTGGGCAGCCGGCATCGGGCGGCGGTGGGGTTGAGTCAGGAATCCGACGCGGTTGTTGTGGTGGTTTCGGAGGAAACCGGGGACATCAGCGTCGCCGATCGCGGGCGATTGATGCGGAAGCTGACGCCCGACGCTCTGCGGGACATCTTGAATGATCTGTTGGGCAATGATGCTGGGGGTGGTGAAAAGAAAGGTGAGTTGCAGAAAGCGGCTTGAGGCCTGTGGCGGCTTCCATGGGACTGCGATCAAGCCACCGGCTTTATGTTGATTCAGCGCTGCGTACCGACCCATGCCGACATTAGACACCGACAATCTCCCTCCAGTCGCCCGGAATGAACCCGCGCAAGGTGAGGGTCAACATTCCCCCGCCAAGGCTGACAAGCCCCGGCCTGCGCGGCATCTGCTGCCAAGCCGGCGTTGGATGGATGTGCATGTGTCCCGCGAAGCGATCATCAGCCATTTAAAGACACTGGCGTGGGTGGTGCCGCTGACGTGTCTGATCTGGGTGTATGCCGAGCGCGAGCAGGTGGCCGAC
>CAYTAP010000204.1:0-3076 GCA_964435775.1 uncultured Tepidisphaeraceae bacterium | reverse complement strand
TGTTCCAGGCGATCTTCATGGCCAACGCCGGCGGCGCCTGGGACAACGCCAAGAAGATCGTCGAAACCGAATTGCGTGAAAAGGGAACCGAACTTCACGCGGCCACGGTCGTCGGCGACACCGTCGGCGACCCGTTCAAGGACACCAGTTCGGTGGCGCTGAACCCGGTCATCAAGTTTTCAACGCTCTTCGGATTGCTGGCGGTGGAACTGGCGATCACCCTGCCGTCGCACCTGAAGATCATCCTGGCGGTCATCTTCCTGATCATCGCCCTGCTGTTTGTCTATCGCTCGTTCTTCGGAATGCGAATCGTCTCGCACCGCGAAACCGCCCCCCGCCCGGCGGGCGTGGCCGCGGTTTCCGCTTCCGGCAAATAGGCCCAACCGACACGCGGACAGGGCAACTTTCTCCGAGCGCCCCTCGCACGTCGAGGGGCGTTTTTTGATGCTATAATGACGAAGGATTGGCACGGAATGTGCGTTGTACGCAGGACGGTGGTCGATGTTGTTCAACATTGACTCAGGAGCGTGCATATGAACCCGGTACTTCCCATGTGTTGTGCGCCGGCCGCATTTGAGTTGCTGAGCCGACAAATTCCGATGGTCGAGTCGCCCGATGGTTTGCTCAATGGCGCCATCGCCATTTCGATGCACTCGATGCCCAACGTCGATCCTAAAAAAGTGGACACGACGTTGCAGCGCTACGCGGATCGCGTCCGGTTGTCGGTTCATGGCTGCCAACCGCAGGCAAAATTGGCGCATCTCCACCATCTTCTCTTCGAGACCGAAGGATTCATCGGCAGCGTGCGGGATTACCAAAACGTGGCGAACAGTTGCCTGCCGGCGGTGCTCAAGAGCCGGCGCGGGTTGCCAATCACGCTGGCGGTCATCTACAAAGCGATCGCGACGCGTCTGGGGCTGACGGCATGGGGCGTGGGCGCGCCGGGGCATTTCCTGGTGGGGATGGAATCGGAGGGGAAGCCGATCCTCGTCGATGTGTTCGCCGGGGGGCGGGTGATCGCCGAATCCGAGGCCCTCGAGCGCGTTCACCAGATGTTCGGCGACGAACTGGCGTGGGAGGGAAGCCTGCTCCCGCGGGTGTCGCACCGGCAGTGGCTGACCCGATTGCTCCAAAATTTGCTCAATCTGTTCGGCGGCATGGGGCAATACGCCGATGTGGCGGCGGTGCTGGAGATGGAGATGCTGCTCTGGCCGGAACAGGAGCAATTGCAGCGCGATCTGGGCCTGGTGTTGGCGCGTCAGGGGTTGTCGCAGCCGGCAATGGCGTGGCTGGATTTCTACCTGAAAAACAATCCGGATGATCCACAGCGGACGGACTTGATGCAGTTGCTCGATGTGCTGGCGACGTAAAGCACTTCGTTTCATTTCATTGAAGAAGCTTCACCTTCGCCTGGGCGTCCTGGCGAAGGCTGTTGCACACGAGGGAGCATAGGTCGAGGACCAGCGGGAGGCGAATGGAATAGAGGACGCAATTGCCCTCTTTTTCGCGCGACAGGACGCCGGCGTGGTAGAGGATGCCAAGCTGGCGGGAGGCGTTGGCCTGTCGAACGCCGGTTTCGCGCACGATCTCACTGACGGTCAGGGGACCGTCGTGCAACGCCTGGATCATCCGAAGGCGCGTGGGTTCGGAGAGAACCGAAAACAGTTCGGAGACTTCCCGCAACTGGGCTTCGCCAAGGGGGGCGGCATGCTTTTGATTCTTCTTGACAATCATATGACTACATAGTAATATATTCATCATTGAAGTTCAAGCCTTGTCGGACGACCGGAAGACCGCGTGGGATTCGGCGCTCGACGGAACGGCAATGGACTTTTGAAAAGGATAAACAAGATGTCCAGCGAAGCCAAAAGATACTATCAGGAGTCGGTGACACGGATGGGCAACGCGCGTTCGGCCGCCCCGGATGCGGCGCGCGGGTTCGGAACGCTCTTTCAATCGGTGATGAAGGAGGGGGAATTGACGGTTCGGGAGAAGGAGTTGATCGCACTGGGCATCGGGATCGCGCTGCGATGTGACAGTTGCGTTTATGCGCATGTGCAAAAAGCGTTGCACAACAGTGCGACCCGGCAGCAGGTCATGGAAGTGGCCGGGGTGGCGGTGATGATGCAAGGCGGGCCGGCGTATACATATATGCCGAAAGTCGTGGATGCACTCGATGCGCTGGAGGAAAGCGGTGAATAAGGGTGCGTCATGCAAGGTTCGGGGTTCAGGCAACTTGAATGATGATCGGATTCACTGGAGTGGTCTGATCATAAGCTCATGACCAGAAAAGATTTGCGAGGTGCGTTATGACGGTGGCAACTGTGTCCGCGGAGGATGTGTTTAAGGAGCGATCTCAAGGGGCGGGGACGCCGATTCTGGATGTGCGGTCGGCCGGGGAATTTGCGGCGCTGCATGCGGCCGGCGCGAGGTCCGCGCCTTTGGATCAACTGAATCCCGCCGCCCTGCTGAGAAATCCGTCTGATCGCGTGTACCTCATCTGCCAATCGGGTACTCGGGCGGCGATGGCGTATGAAAAATTCCGGGCGGCGGGATTTGACCAGGTGTGCTGCGTGGAGGGTGGAACGGTCGCGTGGGAAAAGGCCGGTCTGCCCGTGGTGCGCGGTGCTCGTGGCGTGATTTCGCTCGAGCGGCAGGTCCGCCTCGCGGCTGGAACGCTGGTTTTGCTGGGTGTGGTCCTGGGCTGGCTGGTCCATCCGGCGATCCTGCTGCTGTCGGGCTTTGTGGGCGCGGGGCTGATTTTCTCGGCAATAAGCAACACCTGCGGCATGGGCTTGCTACTGATGAAAATGCCGTGGAACCGCGCTGGCGGATGCTGCGGTTCATCCCCAAGCTGCAATTCTCCCTAGGGCAAAAAGCAGTTGCGATGCGTCGGCATTTTCCCCCCTGCGCGTACGCGGGGGAGGGAGTAAGATCGCAAATGCGTTTGCCCTGCAAAACTCCGGCATGAGTGGGCAATCGTATGGCGTTGGATGCCAATCGCCTGTAGATTCTGGGGTGTGAATCAAAGCATTCAACTGGAGCATCCGGACAAGAAGCTGGCTCTGTTTGGGTC
>CAYTAP010000203.1:0-3086 GCA_964435775.1 uncultured Tepidisphaeraceae bacterium | reverse complement strand
GCACTTCGCGGCCTTCTCCTCGGCGATTTGTCGTCGCCGGACGCGCATGGCATCGCTGTGCACGCGGAGCGCTCGTCCCACGCCCGAGCCGAACTTCGTCGACTGAATCAACACCGAGCAAAAGCCGTGCAGGTCTTCCTCGCCGTTGCGGAGCGCCAACTCACGGAGTACTTGGGTGCGATTCACGCCCATCTGCAGTTGGATGTTCGCCAAATTGAACTCGTGCGCTACCACGGGAAACGACTTCCCCATTTCATCGGCCACCCGCCGCATCGCCTGATCCACCCCCAGGCCGGCTTCGACCGACACGACCATGAGGTCGATCGCGTCCGGCAAGCCCAAAAAAATCGACAGTTTTCGGCGCCGGGCCAACAGGTACACGATGCCGTCGGGCACGAACAGCATGAGCAGCGCCGCGACGGCCGCGCGCGTCATGCTGGCCGAGTTGAGGCCCACCATGAAAAACACAGCGCCGCCGCCCAGCAGTCCCAGCGTGAGGCACACTACCTTGATGGCCAAAAACAGGGACGGGGCGGCATCCGAGCGGAAACCCGCATGCGACAAACGCATTCGCAATTTGCCTGTTTCCTCTTGGTTGCGCGGCTGCAGCGCCTTGGCCAACTGGGGCGAAGCTTTCCGCCACCAGCGGGAAACCACTGAAGATTTTGGCTTCGGCAAGAGACGGCCTTGCCCGTCTTTGATTTCGGCCTGATGCAGGGTTTGGAGACGGTATTCGACGGCCCGGCTGCGGCCGAACAGACGGCTGAGCAGCAGCCACATCATTGTCGAGCAGGCGCCGAAGGTCGCCAGCGGTACCCAGAACGTCAGATCAGTAGCAGTGGGCATGGCGTTTACCGTTTAGACCCTGATATCCACGATTTTCTTGATCGCGATGGCCCCCAGAATCTGCGCGACGATCCCGCCCGCCAACATCTTCTGTCCGATGGGATCCGTAACCAGCACGGAGAGGTACTTGGGATCGCGGACGTACATATAGACGGCCAGCACGCACGGCAGGGCCAGCAGCACCACGCCCGACAACCGGCCCTCGCCGGTGAGGGCGGCAACCTGTCCGCGGAGCTGAAATCGCTGACGGATGAGCCGGCCGATCTTGTCCAGGATCTCAGCGGCGTCGCCGCCGGTTTGGCGCTGCAAGATGATCGCGGTGGCGAAGAACCGGAGATCGACACTGGGAACCCGTTCGGTCATTTCTTCCAACGCATCCTCAAGCTTCACGCCGAGGTTCTGCTGTTCAAAGCAGCGACCGAATTCAGGACCGCTCGGAGCCGGCATCTCCTCCCCGATGAGATGCATCCCCTCGATCAGGCTGTGGCCCGCACGCAACGACCGTGCCAGCAGTTCCATCGCGTCCGGCAATTGCGCTTCGAACAGGCCCAAACGACGGTGGCGCTTGAAGAAGGCCCACAGCATGGGCATGGCACCGCCAACGGCGGCCAAGAGCGGCACGGCGACGACGGAAAAGGGGGCGACGACGCCCAGGACCGCCCCGGCGAGGGTCAGGGCCAAGGTCGCTACGACCATCGCCGAGGGAGTCGAATTCACGCCCGCCTGGATGAGGAACTGCCGCAGGTTGAAGAACTTGTGAACGTACGCAACCAGGGCGTTGTCCCGCTCCCGGCGAATCGCGGTGGCCAACAGGTTGGGCGCGGGACCCGCGGCCGGCGTGTTCAGGCCATGCACCAAGGCGTTCAGCCGTTCTTCCACGGGCGTCCGCTGGCGCAGAGCCACGCTGTGTGCAATCACTCCCGTCAACCCCGAGACGAGGAGAAACACAACGCCGACGATCAATGGCTCCATGCTCATGCGTTAGCCCGCCCTCTGCTGATCTGCATCTCCGCCGCGTCCGTCCGGCGCGGCCGGACGCAGCGTGCTGGGGAGGATGAACTCCCGCGGGTGTCAAGCCTCAAACGCGCAGCAACACACGTTGCTGAAAAACGCTGGCTGGCAGCCGGATTCCAATCGTCTCCAGCCGCTCCATGCAGCGGGGCCGAATGCCGGATGCCACGAACGCGCCTTTCGCGGTGCCGTTGGCGGCGACCCCTTCCTGGACGAAACGGAAGATGTCTTGCATGACCACGGTTTCGCCTTCCATGCCCACGATCTCGCTGATGTATGACACGCGCCGCGGTCCGCCCTGCAACCGGCACGTCTGGATGATCAGGTTGATGGCACTGGCAATCTGCTGGCGCATCGCCTTGATCGGCAATTCAAAGCCGCTCATCATGATCATCGTCTCGATGCGGGCGATGGCATCCCGCGGGGAGTTGGCGTGGACCGTCGTCAGCGATCCATCATGTCCCGTATTCATGGCTTGCAGCATGTCCAACGATTCCGCCCCGCGGCATTCACCGATGATGATCCGGTCGGGCCGCATCCGCAGCGCATTGCGGACCAGATCGGTCGCCCGGATCTGCCCCTTGCCTTCGATGTTGGGCGGCCGCGTCTCCAGCCGGACCACGTGTTCCTGCGGCAACTGCAATTCGGCGGCATCTTCAATGGTCACAATCCGGTCCGAATTCGGGATAAAGGTCGACAGCGTATTCAGCAGCGTCGTCTTCCCGGAACCGGTGCCGCCGGAAATGATGATGTTCAGCCGCGCCTTCATGGCCCCTTCCAGGAACATCACCATCTCGGGGGTGAAGGCCTTGTAGTTCAACAAGTCCTCGAGCTTGAGTGGGTTCTTCCCAAACCGCCGGATGGACACCGCCGCCCCGTCCAGGGCCAGCGGCGGGATGATGGCGTTGAAGCGGGAACCGTCGGCCAACCGCGCGTCGACCATGGGATTCAATTCGTCGACCCGGCGGCCGACAGCGGACACGATGCGATCGATGATCTGCATCAGTTGGGCGCTGTCGCGGAACTCGACATTGGCCTTGGTCACCACGCCCCCGCGTTCGATGTAGACGCTCTTCGGCCCGTTGATCAGGATATCGCTAATCGTCAGGTCTTTCAGCAACAGTTCCAGGGGGCCCAGTCCGAGCGCCTGATCCAGCACCTCCTCGATCAACCGGTCGCGTTCCTTGCGGTTGAGCGGCGTGTCTTCAGCGTCGCACAGGTGTTCGACC
>CAYTAP010000202.1:0-3183 GCA_964435775.1 uncultured Tepidisphaeraceae bacterium | reverse complement strand
GCAGAATCACTCGGATTCTCCGGGCGATTTTTGATGTCCAACTCAACCATCACCCTTTGCAGATCAGACCACACAGCCGCTCGTGTCTCCTGTTTGTACGAACGCAATACATAGGCGGGATGATACGTCGGCATCAGTTTGATCCCGCGCCACAGATGCCATCGACCACGCATGCGCGACATCGAGTCTTTGGATTGAAGCAGGTATTGAGTCGCAGGAAGACCGAGCGTGACGATCACGCGCGGGCGGATCACTTCGATCTGCCGCACGAGATAGGGCGTACACGCTTGCGTCTCTTCGGGCATCGGCGCGCGATTGCCCGGGGGACGACACTTGACGATGTTCGTAATGTAAACGCTTTCGCGCGATAATCCCATTGCCGAAATCATTTTGTTCAACAATTCACCCGCCCGCCCCACGAATGGCTCGCCCTGCAAATCTTCGTTCTCGCCAGGGCCTTCGCCAATGAACATCAACTGAGCATCGACATCACCGACACCAAACACAGTGTTCGTGCGACCTTCAGACAACCGACATTTTCGACAACCCTTCACCTCATCTCGATCCATCACCGACAAAACTTCAAGCTTCTGCGAACGTGGCAATGGATCGCCCGTGATCGGCTCGAGGTTCAGCACTTCCGGCTTGGCCGGCGACCGCGTTTCGACAGAATCCGTTTTCGGTTTCATTCCGCCATGTTTTGAAGATGTTGATGGGGGGATTGGGACAGTGGTGGGATGCGCAGTTGAAATGAATTCGGTTTTCCCGATTCGTTTCGATCCGCGCACGCTATGAATCCCCATCGCACGTTCGGCGCGCAGGATAAATTTCAATTTGGATTTGATGAGATCGGAATGGGTCATCGCCAATGAATCTAATCGAGTTGAATCGAAGCCTCACCTTATAACGCACTGGAAAATTTTCCTACTTGATTTGCGCCCACAACCTGCAATGATCCCTCACCCCAAGCCACCACGGTTGCAATGGCGGGAACCATCGAATGTTCGATGACCCGTAGCGCCGCTCGCGTACAATAGCGCGAGCAGTTTTCTCATCAGGAGATTCGCTATGGCAACTGACAGCTCATTCAATGCCACGCCACTCATATCATGAAGCGTCTGACCGACAATATCTCCCTGCGCGCCGACGCACGCTATCGCATGGACGGCAACGCCACCAACGCGTTTCGTGAGAGCAATTTCGGGGATGCGATCATCAGCGTTGGATTGAACTTCGCTCTGGGCCAGAAAGCCCAGCCCAAACCGGAACCCGCGCCTGCCCCCGTTGCTGAGCCCGCGCCCGTGCCGGAGCCCGCCCCCGCCCCGGTCGTGCAACCGGCGCCTGTCGCACCGGCACTGACGACGCCGCAGGCGCAGCAACTTGATCAAGCCAAGTCAGGCGATACGGTGGTGATCCTGGAAGGCGTGAATTTCGAGTTTGATTCCGCCCGCTTGCGCCCGGATGCCATCACCATCCTCGACGAGGCCGTGACCGTGCTGAATCACCGCACGGACATCAGTGTGGATGTGATTGGCCATACCGACAGCACTGGTCCTAAAGAGTACAACCAGGGCCTGTCCGAGCGCCGCGCCAAGTCCGTGTACGATTACTTCATCAGCAAGGGCATCGCCGCGGATCGGCTGGCCACCATGGGCTATGGTGAAACCAGGCCTGCTTATAGCAACGCCACGCGCGAGGGCCGCGCCAAAAACCGTCGCGTGGAGCTGCTCGTCAAGTAAGCACGCATCAAGGCTGTACGCGAAAGGCCGCACCCGTGGGTGTGGCCTTTTTGTTTTCGATGGGTGGAACGGGATGTGCGCTGATCGAGGGCTGGCGCGATGCCCGGTGCGCATCTGCCTTACCGCGCGTGAAGTCGGGCTGCCGGGCGCCGGGCATCGGCGAAATGGATGATGCGCTGGAAGTGCTGCTGGTAATCCGGGATGAGGTGGCGCGCGGCATCCACCGTGAAGCCTGCGCCGGTGGCGTCGAGGAAGCGGCCATCGAAATCGACGACCCGATCGTTGATGAAGAGGGTCAGCGCATCCCGGTTTGCCAGGGCGGGATCGACATTGATCTCGCAGGACTTCGACCCGGTGCGCACCCGGCCGTACCAGAGGCCGCGCGATGCCTTCGGCGATACCTGTTTCAGGATGTCTTCGCCGGCGCAGTCGTTGGCGCCGCGGTCGGAGACGAAAAAGCCGCTGAACGCGCGCCAGCGGTCTGCTTCCGGAATAACGCAACATGAAGCGGCGCCTTTTTCATCATGGCGGCGTTGCCCGTCGTTGCCATGGTCCGGGCCATGTCACCGCCTCGCGCCTTGTCCTGCAAAAAAACCATTCGATTCATCCTGTCGCGCTATGCCGGAAGCAGACCACTGGCAACTGCCCGGCGTGGTGGCGTAGCGCCCGGCTACGCGCAGGATGCCCAGCCACTGTAGCAGGCGTTGGTGTTTGAAGATGCGATGGGTTGAGTGCACGTTCGGGGGAGACGGGGTGTGCGCGCAAGTCGCACAAACGCCCACATGGGGCCAAGCGTCAATGCGGCACGCGGTATGACACTGGACGGGCTTGTTTCAGGCAGCGCGGAACGGCATTGCGGCGAAGTGCGACCGAATTGGTACGCACGTCGTCTCGTCAGGTTGTCCGGTGATGGCGAAGCAAATTGTCCAAAGCGTCCTTCAGCGGGCCGTCTTCAATTTCCGCGCTGAGACTGGCCAGGCGGTCGAGTGCGGGGGGCGGCAGGCCGGTTTTCTCGACAGGATGGACGTAGCGTGCCTGCAGCTCGGGGTTGACACTGACGCGTACGATCGTGGCCGCGATTTTGTACTTGCCGAGATTGGCGATCAACGTATCGGTCTGGTGACGCAGGCGGCTGGCGACCGCCCCGCTGTCGCAGGCGAGGCTCAGGACGCCGTTTTCCATCTGCATGACGCGGACGTGCCCGGCCAGTGCGGCGGGCAGGGAACGATCGAGCGCCGCCTGAGTCTGCAGCAGGATCCGGGCGCGTACGGCCAGGCCGTCCGGGAGTTGGCTGGCGAGCAGGTCGGCCAGGCTCGATGCGTTCATGGGCGAGACTTGCCGGCGTCACGGAATGCCGGCCTCGCTATGTTAAGATTCAACGGTTTACCGCGTCCTGCGGACATTTCGGATCCCTCATGCTGCAATCCCTATTCAAGAAAGTTTT
>CAYTAP010000201.1:0-3408 GCA_964435775.1 uncultured Tepidisphaeraceae bacterium | reverse complement strand
AAATCCTATCACGAAGTGGCCGACAGCGCCACCAAGGCGATGGATTCGGTGTCGGCGCTCTTTGGCGACGTCAAGACGGATTTCCGCGGCACCGTCTCCAACCTCAGCGCCATCACCGCGCAGTTCAAGGAACGTCTCCCCGCCTTGCTCGATCAAATGGACACGTTCCTCAAGGAGGCCAACACAACCGTAGCCGGAATCAACGGATCGCTCGACGACATCAAGAAAACGATCTCCAACGCGCGGGCGTCGCTCGGATCGGCCCGCGAGATCATCTCCGGCAACCGGAGCAAAATCGAGAACATGATCGCATCGTTGAAGACCACCGCCGACAACCTGAAAGGCGCCAGCGAGGAAATCCGCCGCAGCCCCTGGCGGTTGCTCTACAAACCCGAGCCCGACGAGATCGACAACCTGAACATCTTCGACTCGGCGCGCCAATTCGCCAGCGGCGCCAATGACCTCAACGACGCCGCCGGCGCTCTCCGCGACGCCCTGAAACAACCCAACCCCGACCCGGACAAGATCAAGGCCCTGCTCAAGCAACTTGATGCGAGTTTCAATAAGTTTCAGACCGTTGAGAAGGGATTGTGGCAGTCGGTCCGGGAGTGATGCCATTGAATGCGCTGCCAAGGCACAAAGACGCGAAGAGTTTCATCACAGCTTCACGCCGCCGGGCAATGTACGTTCAAGGTTGGATGTTCGATGTTCGTCTTTTCATCCTTCATCCCTCCCTACGCGGCTTGGTGGTTCAATTTGTATTTCTTCCCCGCGCTCTCCGCGTCTCTGCGGTGAATCCACATGAGAAGTTTACGCTTCTGCCGCGGGAGCCGAATCGTTGCGATGACGGGAGGAGCGGCGCTGCGGTGATGCGGCCGGCGCGGCATCCCCCAATCGACCGAAGATCATCCGCCCCGCCGACGTTTGCAACGCGCTCGTGACCGTGAACTCCGTCTCTTCGTTCAGATGCTGCCTGCCCCCTTCGACAACAACCATCGTCCCATCCGCCAGATATCCCACCCCCTGGCCGGCCTCCTCCCCCGCCTTCAGCAGCCGAACCGTCATCTTCTCGCCGGGGAGCACGACCGGTTTGAGCGCGTTGGCCAGGTCGTTGATGTTCACGACATCGACACCGCGAAGTTGTGCGACCTTGTTCAGGTTGAAGTCATTGGTCAACACGCGGGCGTTGAGCTCCTGCGCCAGCGTCATGAGCTGCTGATCGACGTCCGGATGCTCCTTCTCCCGCGTTCCCCCTTCGTACATGAGCACCTCCGTCCGGCGGTTGCCCTGCAGCTTGGCGAGCACATCCAGGCCACGCCGCCCGCGGTTGCGCTTGAGCCGGTCGGCGCTGTCGGCGACGAGTTGCAGTTCATTGAGAACAAAACGGGGAACGATCAACTGGCTTTCAATGATCCCCGTGCCCGCCACGTCGGTGATCCGCCCGTCGATGAGGACGGAGGTGTCGAGCAGAATCGGGCGCGGTCCCTTGCGCTGCTTGGAAAACTCGACATAAGGGATGATGAATCGAAAATCGTCCTTGGTCTGAAGGATGAAGCTGATCGACAGGTACGAACAGATGACGCCCAGTGCCAGGTTGACCGCGCGAATCGCGGCGGCGCGGGCGCTGGGTGTGGTGAATGCCGGGCCGTACTGATCGAAGGACAACTCGACAAGGAAACTGAGAATGTACGCGATGAGCAGCCCGGCCGCGAGCCCCAGGAACGTGCCGGAAAAGACCGCGAGCTTGGATCGCGGGGAGAGGATGTCCACGCAAACGACGAACACCCCCACCGCCACCAGCGCTGCCACCGCCCAGCTCGAATAGTCCTCCTGGATGAACCCCGACTTGATGAACGACCACCCCACCGCCGCCATGAGCAGGACAAACAGCCCCCGCAGGACGTGAAGGACAAGAGAATCACCGCGATGATCATCCACGGCGCTTGAGTATAAGCGGATCGGCGGGGAATGAATAGGCCCGCTGCCGTGATCGCACGACGTATGGATTTTCGATTGTTGATTTTTGATTTGCGATTGAAAGGACGGGAAAGGGGACATCCAGAATATCCCTGCACGACGGCTCGTCTACCGACCCGCAGCTTTTTCGGAAGCGTCAGCCCCAGCGTATCGCTCACGGGATATTCTGGATGTCCCCTTTTGGGCTTCTCACGGCATTGCCGTTGTCCCGCCGGCGGCTAAGATGCCCGCATGATCCAAAAGCAACCATCCGGCGACTCGACGCTCGTTGAAGACGGCATCACGCTCCACCGCGCCCCGGAGGTGTATCTCGTCGGCAGGCAGACCATCGACGACGCCGAGGTCAATCGCTTTCTGACCGATCATGACGTCAGCCACTGGTCCACCGACACCGATGAGGCCGGCCAGAAGCTTTCGGAAATCGCCGGGCGGATGTGCTACATGTCCTTCGCCAAACCCCGTCCCGGCGGCAACGCCGCGTATCTCAAGAACATCATCGACGTCGGCCACGGCAGCGTGATGGAACACGCCGTCTACAACTTCATCCTCACCGGCGTCTCGCGGTCGTTCACCCACGAGCTCATCCGCCACCGCGCGGGATTCGGCTATTCCCAGCTCAGCCAGCGGTACGTCGATGAATCAGCCTGTTCCTTCGTCGAGCCGGAGGTCATTGCGCAAGACCCGCAGCTTCACGCCCTGTTCCTCAAGACCGTCGGCGAATGTCAGAAGGCGTACATCGAACTCACCGGCAAACTCGCCGAACGGATTGAGGCCGAACACCCCGATTTGTCGAAAACCGACCGCCGCAAGATGGCGCGGCAGGCCGCCCGCTCCGTCCTCCCCAACGCGACGGAAACCAAGATCTTCGTCACCGTCAACGCCCGCGCCCTCCGCCACTTCTTCGTCCTCCGCGCCAACGAACACGCCGAGGATGAAATCCGCCGGGTCGCCATAAAAATGTGGGAAATCGTCATGGGCGTCTCGCCCCATTTCTTCGCCGACTTTGAATTGCGCGAAGTGGCCGGAAAACCCGTCCTCCACACGCCCAACCCGAAGGTGTGAGAAGTGAGGGTTCAGGGTTTGGGGTTCAGTGCAAATCCTGAGCGCCGAACCCTTTTTACATCCTCTCCGTTGGCCCGGCGGGCTGGGACGGGATGGGCGTCAATCGAGGCTCGCCAGTTCCTCCTCGGACGCCTCGCCGCTGACGAAGCGGCGGACAACGGGGTTGTCGCTTTGGCGGACGGCGTCGGGGGTGCCGTCGAAGATGATGTGCCCTTCGTGAAGCATGACGATCCGGTCGGCGATCATGAAGGCGCTTTGCATGTCGTGGGTCACGACGATGCTCGTCACCCTCAACTCCCCCTGTAATTTCAGGATCAGGCGGTTGATGACATCCGAGCGGATCGGGTCCAGGCCGGTCGTCGGCTCATC
>CAYTAP010000200.1:0-3445 GCA_964435775.1 uncultured Tepidisphaeraceae bacterium | reverse complement strand
CATCGGCGGGCACGTGATGTTCAGCCACTACAAGTACTACGACCAGTGCTTCGACGATCTGATGGGGGAGGACTACCAGGAGAACATGCGCGAATGCTGGCTGCGGATGTTTGATCGCTGGGTCCCCTACCCATTTCAAAACAATATCCGCTACTTGCCCAGGGAGGTCTGCTACGAATGCCTCGCGGGGCTTGTCGAAGCACAAACCCAACGCAACCACAAAGCCGCGACCAATTTCAAGGAGTTCATCGACGCCGTCTTCGGCGACGGCATCGCCAGACACTTCATGTTCCCCTACAACTTCAAGGTCTGGGCCCATCCGGCCGAGATGATGAACAAGGAATGGATCGGCGAGCGCGTCGCCGTCCTCGACATCAAGCGCGCCATGAAAAACGTCGTCATGGGCACCGACGATTTCGGCTGGGGGCCCAACAACACCTTCAAGTTCCCCCTCAAGGGGGGCACCGGCGAGTTCTATCGACGCTTCGGCGAGAGGCTCAAGGGGCACGTCAACCTGAACAAAAACGTCGATTTCATCAATCTCGCCCGCAGGGAGGTGCGCTTCGACGATGGCCAGGTCGTCCAATTCGACAAGCTGATCTCGACGATGCCGCTCGACAAACTCTGCAACGACGTCATCAACGGCGAGATGCCGCGCGACATCAAAAGGGCCGCCGCCAGCCTCAAACACTCCGGCGGGCACATGGTCGGCATCGGCCTCAAACAGCCCTGCCCGAGCACGAAGAGCTGGATGTACTTTCCCGAGGACAACTGCCCCTTCTACCGCGTCACCTACCTGAGCAACTACAGCAGGTACATGACGCCCGACGCCGACACCCATTATTCGCTGCTGTGCGAAACCAGTTACAGCGAAATGAAGGAGGTCAACGCCGACACGATTGTTGAAGACACGATCCAGGGCCTCATCAATGCCGGCCTGCTCAAGGGTGAGGACCGCAAGGACATCATCAGCACCTGGCATTATCACGCCGACTACAGCTATCCCACGCCCAGTGTCGATCGCGATGAGTTGCTCTCGAAGGTCATCCCCTATCTGGAGCAGCACGACATCTATTCCCGCGGCCGATTCGGGATGTGGAAGTACGAGGTCTCCAACACCGACCATTCCCTCATGCAGGGCGTCGAGTTGATCAACCGATTCCTCCAGGGCGAACCGGAGCAGACGATCGGCATCAAATATGAATCAACCCTCGACGGGCGAAATGCCGCGACCCACGATGAGAAATCGACCGCGCCCATTCCCGTCATCAAGCATGAGCGGAGCACCCTCGCCGGCAGCGGCGACCCGAAGAAGGCGCACGAACGAAGCGCGCTGGCCGCCCGAGGGCGAGCGGACAAGTCATCCCCTGAAAGACCCGTCAAATCATCGCGTCAATGGTCCGGTGAACATGCGGATGAAGATTCGGCCGAACGCGGACTGCTTTCCTCCGCAACCGTGACGATGCCGATCCGCTCCAAGCCCGGCGTCGCCCGACCCGGCGCTTCCAAACAGCCCGGCGACAAACGTGAGGTCCATATTTCCGAGGAGGAGCTCGGCATCACAATGTCCGAGAGTGATGATGAATGACCCGTGACCGCGAACGAAGCGGAGATGACACCCCGTCGTCCCCGCAAGAGGCGGCTGCTCAACCCGCCTCAGTCCCACCAGCGGAAGCGACCACCCCGGCCGCTTCCGCCCTTTTTTGCAGACCATTGAATGCAAACAACCCGCCGAAACGCGCTTCGGCGGGTTGCCATGTTTTTCATCGATGCATTCGTAGGGTCCGCCCCGCGGACCATTTTCACCCCATGGCGGAATGGTCCGCAGGGCGGACCCTACAGGTCTTACTTGTTTCGCCCCAGAATCCGCAGGATGAAGATGAACAGGTTGATGAAGTCCAGGTACAGGATGAGCGATCCGACGATCGACATCCGCGCGCTCATCGCCTCGTTCCCCTCGAGCTGGCGCGCCATGAACTTCAGCCGCTGCGTGTCATACGCCGTCAGCCCGACGAAGAGCAGCACGCCCAGGTAGGTGATGCCCCAGTAGAGCAGGCTGTTGGCCCAGAATATGTTCACGACGCTGGCAATGATGATCCCCACCAGCGCCATCATGAAGTAGCTGCCAAACTTCGTCAGGTCGGTCTTGGTCACAAACCCGAACACGCTCATGACGCCGAACATCCCGGCCGTCACCATGAACGCCGCGCCGAGCGTCGGCAGCGCATAGATCAGGAAAATCGCCGACAGCGTCAGCCCGTTCAATCCCGCGTAAAGCAGGAACAGCGCCGTCGCGGTCATCGCGTTGATCTTGTTGACCGCCCGGCTGATGACCACGACCAGCGCCAACTCCGCGATGATCAGGAGCAGAAAGCCCCCGCCGCTGAAGATCGTCTTCATCACCGCCGGATTGAGCGACACCCAGTACGCCACCGCCGCCGTCACCGCCAGCCCCACGCACATCCACGCATACACCGCGTTCATGAAGCGCGTGACCGCCCCCGCCTGCTCGGTCGTGTACTCCAAGCCCATCGGCTTGCGGGATTCCATCGGATTGGGAAACATGCTCATAGGTCATCTCCTCGAGTATCGTTCACTTCAAAAGCGTAAATGACAATCGGCGCCCTGGCATCCAATCAATCATACTCGCATTTAGCCCTTTATCGGCCAGCTCGCGCATCGTCATCCAGAACCCCGGCATTATAGCCCCAATTGACCCGCCAACGAAGCTCGCGTGCAAAATTTGCCGATTGCACCCCCTTCGATGACGATAGCCCCCTCACAGGAGACCCCCGCTTGAACGCTCGGCAACTTGGACAATGGGCGATCTTCCTCGGATTGCTCGGCCTTTTCGCGGCGCTGCTGCTGGCGCCGATTTACGTCGTCGTCAAAGTTGGCTTCTTCGGGATCCCGCAAACCGGCGAAACCGCGCATTTCACGCTCGCGTACATCGCAACGGTTTTCCAGGACCCCGCCTTGCGCCAGGGGCTCGTGAACAGCGTCAAGATTGCGATATGCGTGACCGCCCTGTGCGTCCTCATCAGCGTGCCCCTGGCCGTCATTTCCGTTCGCTATGATTTTCGCGGCAAGGGAATTTTCACATCCCTCCTGCTCGTGCCATTGATCCTTCCCCCCTTCGTCGGCGCGATCGGCATGCGACAGATCCTCGGACGATTCGGTGCGCTGACCGCCGTCGCCCATGACGCCGGCTTCGTCGGCGCCAACACGCCCGTCGATTGGTTCGGCTCGATCCGCCTGTTCGGCGTCATCCTCATCGAAGCACTCAGCCTTTACCCGATTCTCTTTCTCAACCTCACCGCCGCCCTGTCCAACATCGACCCCGCGATGGAACAGGCCGCCGCCAATCTTGGCGCCGGTCGATGGACAATCTTCCGTCGGATTACGTTCCCCCTCATGCGCCCCGGCCTCTTCGCCGGCGGGACGA
>CAYTAP010000199.1:0-3547 GCA_964435775.1 uncultured Tepidisphaeraceae bacterium | reverse complement strand
CCGACAATCTTCTGGACGACGTCGACGGCGGAGTCTAACCAACCCCGTCCTGCAAGCAATCCGCCCTGTCGCCATCCCCACGCCGACACCAGTCCCAATCAGTTTCAGATCGACGGCAACCTCGCGGCGCTGGAGGAATCACGCCCGCCGCTTCAAGGCCGAAGCGAAGATGACGCCGCCGCCGCATTGCATTGCTGGATGACATGGACAGGACGTTTGCCCAGACGTATGCGGGCGGGTCATAATGTGAACCAGCGTCGATGCCCAACACCCGCCGATCCATCTGCTTTGTCACCGGCACCCGGGCCGAGTTCGGGTTGATGGTGTCCACACTCCGCGCCATCCAATCACACGCAGCGCTTCGCCTCCAGATCATCGTTACCGGGATGCACCTTGACGCTCGCCGGGGACGAACCATCGACGCCATCAAAGCCGAAGGCTTTTCGATCGATCAATGGATTCCGTGGGGACGGGAGTCGAATCAAGCCGATCTGGCCGCTCAAACCGGGCGGGTGATGGCGAGGCTTGCCGATGCCTATTCGGCGCTCAAGCCGGACATCGTGCTTGTGGTTGGGGACCGTGTCGAGGCGTTCGCCGCGGCCGCCGCCGCCCATATTTCCGGGCGGCCCGTCGCTCATGTCCACGGCGGAGATCGCGCGCTGGGGCAAGTGGACGATTCGCTTCGCCACGCCATCACCAAACTCGCCCATCTGCATTTCCCCGCGACGGCGCAAAGCGCCGAGCGTCTCAGGAAACTGGGCGAAGACCCGCGTCGGATTCATCGCGCCGGGTCGCCCGGCCTGGATGGCATCCATGCGATGGCGATGACATCAACGGAATTGCTCAGGCAGTATGATCTGAAGCGGCATCGCTTTGCGCTATTGCTGCTTCACCCGGCGTCGCCCGACGAGGAATTGGAATCCCGCCGGGCAGGGGTGATCCTCCGGGCGCTCGACAACAGTTCAATCCCTCGCATCGTCGCGCTCTACCCCAACAATGACCCCGGCGCGACTGGCATCATTGGACAACTGACCAGCAGGCGAAGTGAGCCCCGCTACACGATTCTCCCCAGCGCCCCGCGCGCGGTGTTCCTCGGCCTGTTGCGCGACGCCGCTTTTCTCATCGGCAATTCCTCGTCCGGCATCATCGAGTCCGCCTCCTTTCGGACGCCGACTCTCGACATCGGCCCGCGCCAAACCGGGCGCGAACGCTCGGCCAACACCCGCCACATTTCCTATGCCCCGCGCGCTGTCGAGGACGCGATTGCTGATGTTTGGCGCGACGGCAAGCCCCGCCGAGCGCCGGCGGGCAATGTCTATGGCGGCTCCCGCACCGGCGCAAAGATCGCGCATGTCCTTGCGACGACCCCCCTCGCGCCCGGTCTGCTCCGCAAACTGATCACCTATTGATCCGTGTCTGGCGGGAAGCGAACCCCGAAGGCTGATTCTTGATTCTCCGGCCTTTTTCCCTCTGACATCTCTCAAGTCCCCCTCCGATCCAAGCGATAAATTCATAGGGAGATCGCAAGGAACACCATGACCGTTGCCACACTCGCCGAGCCGCAATCCGACCTTCAGCCGTTGATTGATGACGCGATCAAGCAGGTGACCGCCATCGCCACGCTTCCTGAAGTGACCAACCGCATTGTCGCCACGGTCGAAGATCCCAAAAGCTCGGCCGGTCAGCTTCATAAAATCGTCTCGCATGATCCGGCGCTCGTGGCGCGAATTCTCAAGGTCGTCAACAGCTCCTTCTACGGCCTGCCCGGCCAGATCGGGTCGGTTGATCGCGCGATCGTGATGCTCGGTCTGAACGCGGTTAAAAATCTCGCGGTCGCCGCCAGTCTTGGACAGCTCTTTCGCGGGATGAAACTGTGCGATGGTTATTCCGCCAAGGATCTCTGGACGCATTGCATCGCCGTCAGCGTGACCGCGCGCGAGTTGGCACGCCAGCTCAAGCTGCCCATCGTCGAGGAGGCGTTCCTGGCCGGCATGATCCATGACCTGGGCATTCTCGTCGCCTTGCAGGTTTGGCCGGAAAAGTATGCGACGGTCTGCCGGCAGGCGATGCAAACCGGCGGCGACTATTGCCAGATCGAGCGCGAGATTCTCGGCGTTGATCACCAGGCGCTGGGCATGGCATTGGCCAGGCAGTGGAAGTTCCCCCGACCCTGCCAGCTCGTCGCGGGGTATCATCACCGCCCGATGGAATTGTCGGACGACAACCGCCTGCTCGTGACCGTCATCTACGCCGCCGACACGATCTGCTGCCAGGGCCATCACGGCTTCAATCTCACGGCGTTGCATCAAACCCTCGATGAAGCGGACCTTGATCTGATCAAGCTCGATGCGGCCTTGATTGAATCGACCGCCGCCCGTGTTCCCGAGCTGCTCACGCTGGCCACGTCCATGCTTGCGTGAGGCGCTACCACCATCGCCCCCCCCGGCCTATCATGGCGTCATGCCCGATGCCTATCAGCCTTTGATCGACGCGCTCTCCCGTTGCAAGCGCATTCTCATCACCACGCATGTGCGGCCGGATGGCGACGCCCTCGGCAGCGCCGCGGCCATGTGCCTTGGCTTGCGCGCCCGCTCCATTGAATCCGATGTGTTGCTCCTCAGCCCCTTGCCTGAAAAGTACGCATTTGTCTTCACTGAAACGCGAATCCCGTTTTATGAAGTTGCCGAGGGGGCCGATCTCGCCCGGCGCGCCTCGGCGCGCGCCGCCTCCGCGCCTGGACAAAAGCCGCTTCATTCCCTCGATCTGAATACCTACGATGCGCTGCTTGTTGTGGACACGGGCACATGGTCCCAATTGCCGGGCGTGCGTGATTTGATCGCCCAGTGGAACAAGCCCCGCTATGTTCTGGATCATCACCTCACCCAGGAAAACTGGGCGGATGGCAAGCTCGTCGTCACGACCGCCGCCGCCGCTGGTGAGATCGTCGCCGAGCTTTTGACCCGCTGGACGATTCGCTTTGACCGCACGATCGCCACCGCGTTGTATGTCGCGCTGGTCAGCGACACCGGCTGGTTTCAATTTTCCAACACGCGCCCGAACACGCTGCGACTGGCCGCGACGCTCATGGAAGCCGGCGTGGACACCGACGCCCTCTATCAACGCCTCTATCAAAGCGAACGCGCCGAACGCATCGCCCTTCAAACGCGCGCCCTCGATTCCCTCGAACTGACCTGCGACAAACGGTTGGCCGTCATGAAGCTGGCGGGAACGGATTTCGAGCAAACCAAAGCCTCACCGGCCGAGACTCAAAACGTCATCAACATCCCCCTGGACATTCGCACGGTGCAGGTCTCCATGCTTTTCGTGGAAAGCCCGCAAGGCGGTCCGATCCGCGTCAGCCTCCGCAGCAAGGGGCAGGTCGATGTCGCGCAATTCGCCTCCCACTTCGGCGGCGGCGGGCATGCCCGCGCCGCCGGCCTCAAGGTCGCCGGCACGCTTGACGAAGCCAAATCACTTGTTGTCGATCAAATGTCCCGCACGCTGGCCGGTGAAAATCCCGCATAGCGCGAGGGTCGCATTGGTGTGG
>CAYTAP010000198.1:0-3605 GCA_964435775.1 uncultured Tepidisphaeraceae bacterium | reverse complement strand
GAAGGTAGTGGATTCTTCTTCACAGGTTGGATTGGATTCATTCCGCCGGCGAGCAACCACGCTCGCCGGCGGTTTCATGCGCTGAAACTCCCAACAGTCGATTATGAAATCAGTGGTTACCGTGATTCAGCTTTGTGCAAATTCAGCCGATGAGCGTGGTGATGTCTAATACGAGCCACAACGGGTTTACGCTGATCGAACTGCTCGTGGTGACGATGATCCTGGGCGTCCTTGCGGCGTTGGTTGTCCCGCAATTCGTCAACGCTTCCAGTTCGTCCAAGGCCAGTGCCCTGGTTGCGCAGCTTCAGGATGTTCGCACGGAGATTCAGCGGTACAAGTCGCAGCACAAGCAGCAGTGGCCGGTTTTGACCACTTGGACGGCGTTGACGACCCGTACCAGCGGATCGGGCAACAAGCAGTATGGCCCGTACCTGATGAGCGTGCCGGTCAATCCGCTCAATGGCCTGAGCAATGTCTTCATCGGAAATGGAAAGGCCGCCCCGTCCAATGCCTGCGGGTGGGTGTATGACACTTCGACCGGGCGCTTCTGGGCGACGGGGGCGAGCGGCGTCCGATATTTCAACGAATCAGACCCCGCCGGCAGCGAACTGGACTCGGTCGAGGGGTGATGCCGGCACAACAGCTTCCGCCGCTAAGGCGGCGCTCATTTTTGGTCGATCTTTTGTTTGGTGTGCCGACTTTTCTGGCAAGCGCCATCGAGGATCCATGACGTGTGTCCGTTCCAAATCGCAACAGTGCAGTCGTGATCGGGCGTTGTGTGCGCCAGTTCGGCGGGGCTTTACGCTCATCGAGATTCTCATCGTCGTCGTAATCCTGGGGATTCTGGCTGCGATCGTCGTGCCTCAATTTTCCAACGCGTCGCGGCTGGCGCGCGAAAACACGCTCAAGGATGATGTGCGATATCTTCGCACGCAGTTGGCCGTGTTCAAGGCGCAGCATTTCGACGTGGCGCCGGGGTATCCCGGCGGTGATTCGAGTGTCGCGCCGACGCAGGCGACCTTCCTTGCCCAAATGACGCACTACACGAATGAGAAATGCGGGGATAGCACGACTGCGAGCGCCGCTTATCCTTTTGGTCCGTATCTCAGTCGAATGCCCGAAAACCCTCTGACAAACCTGGCCACGATCAAGATCGTGCCCAACGGCACCGCCATGCCCACGCCCGACGACACGACGGGTTGGATCTACAAGCCCGAAACCCTCGAGATTATCCCCAACTCGTCGAAGCAGGATATGGATGGGGTGAATTATGCGGCGTATTGAACCATGTCGCGGGGGGATCGGTGCGCGAGGATTCACGCTGGCGGAGAGTCTGATCGCGGCGGTCGTGCTGGCGATCTGCGTATTGGCGGTGGGGGGGGTATTGGCGGCGGCGAGTCAGCAGGCGAGCCAGAGCCAGCAGAAGTTCACCTCGCTCAGTCTCGCGCGCGAGCTCATGGAGGAGATCATCGCGCAGCCGGTTCTCAACCCGAAGACCGGCGTCGCCACACGCGAGCGCGCCTCGTCGCAGTTGAACCGCGCGACATACACCCACATCGGCGATTACGACGGCTACACCGACGCCACCGACGCGATGACCGATCGCCAGGGTTCGGCCATCACTTTTTACAGCGGCAAATACACCCGAAGCGTCGCGGTGACCTGTTACACCCTTCCGGAAGGGGCGGTCGGTTCCCCCATCACATGGACCGTCCCCTCCTCCAGCGCCCCCGCCAACGCGGCGCTGGTCACGGTGACGGTCACCGCGCCGGATCAACAAGCCGTCAAGATTTCCCGGCTTTCAACGCGCTACTCCCTGACAGGTCAATGAAAGGGAACGGTTTTGAATCAGCGTGCTGTCCATCCTTGCATCCGCATCCGCCGCCAGGCGCCGACGCGCGGGGGCTTCACCCTCATTGAGCTGACGCTGGGACTCATCATCACCTCCCTTGTGCTTGGCGCGCTGACGGCGTTCTGCGCCTCGATGGCCAGGAGCATGAGCGATGCCGATGGGTCACAAACGATCTTCCTGGCCGGGACGCAGGCGTCGAAGCGTCTGGAGGATATTGTGAAGCACGCGCGCTATATCAACCTCGTCCGGCCGGGATCGACGACCTCTTCAACCAATCCACATGCTGGAGTGCTGCTTTGGAAAAATGATGCCGGCCAGAACAGCGGCGTGATGGACTATGAGGAGATGGCGTGGATTGAACAGAATCCGTCGTATCCATTGAACGGCTCGGTCTCAACGCCCGCGCTGGTGCTGTATGAAAGCATCCCGACGTCGCAGATGACCGCAACCCAGCAGTTCATTTTGATGCTTCTCAACTCTCGCTCGGCGTTCAATTCGTATCGGTTGACTGGCGCGATGGCCGGGGCGTCGTCATTTCCTGAGATTTTCAAAAGCCTGGATTTTGTGAAGCCCAAGGTGATCGCCCGGAATGTCAGCGCGGCCGCCTTTAACGCGACGATCCCGCTCAGTTCGTCGCAGGCGCCGAGTCTGGAGTTCAAGCTCGTTTTCATGATGAACGGATTTACGGAGATGAAATATGGCAGTGCCTCGCTTCGCTCGCCCGGCGCAGCGCCCCGATGAGGGCAGCGCGGCTGGTACAATTCGGTTGACGAGCGTGGGCCGCGGGTCGCGTCATCGCGGGATGGCGCTGCTGCTCGTGCTGGTGGTCGTCGGGACGGCGGCGGTCATCGGTTATTCGGTCTTGTCGAGTAGTGCGCTGCAGGCCCGCATTGGCCAGAACGCCGCCGGGGGTTACAGCGCCCAGTATCTCGCCGAGTCCGGGTTGAATATTGCACTGTTTGAGCTTGAGCAATCCGGCAGCGGCGCCGTCTGGAGCCAGACCGGCATCGTCCTGCCCAATGTGCCCGGCACGGTCGATATCGCCGTCACTCAAGGCACAGACCCGACGCTCTACGCGATCACCTCCACGGCGCATTTGCCTGATGCCGGCGGCGGAACATTGACTCATCGCGCCCAGGCCGTCGTACGGATCAACAACGTGGCCGCCATTTTCCGAGACAACATCGCGATCAAATCAGGCGTCGCCGTTCAAGGCGCAATCTCCACATCCAACGACGGGCAGGGCGGTGGGGTGCCTGGCGCACTGCTTGGTGTCGTTGATGGCGTCATCAACCTGTTCATCCCCGACAACCTTATTCCCAAGGTTGCTGATGCGACCGGCCTGCTCTCCGGCGTCAGCACCAAGTCCTACACCTATCAGGGGACGGTCTATCAGGCGCAGCAGGTTTCAACCAACCTCACCGGCCAGCAGCTTGGCCCGAGCGCCTCCAACCCCCTGGGCATCTTTTACACAACCAACACCACCACTGTCAGCGACACCCACATCAATGGTTCGCTCTTTGTCATGAGCGGCATGCTCATCATCAATGGGGACACGACGATCACCTCCCAGAATCTCAACGCCGACAACACCGGCAGCGGCATGCTGTTCACATCATTCCCCGCGCTGGTCGTGCAGAGTTCGATCCAGTTGAGGGGGCGATGGAGCACTGTTCGCGTCAACGGGTCCTCCTGGTTGCAGAACGGCATCACGAAAGTGTTCTCCAGCACCGGCGTGAGCGCGAGCGCCGCG
>CAYTAP010000197.1:0-3676 GCA_964435775.1 uncultured Tepidisphaeraceae bacterium | reverse complement strand
GACAGGCTATCCGATCAAACCGCATTGTCAATCAAAGACTCCCGACCCCTTAGAAGTTCCCCGACCCCTTAGAAGTTCCCGACCCCTTAGAAGTTTTCGAGCGTGGCCAGATAACTAAGCAGTTCCACATCCACATGGTCGCCGTGATTGTGCGTCATGACGACAAACGACCCGGACGACAACGCCTCCATCGGCGTCTCGGCGACATCGGGCCGCCGACGCTTGAGACGGAACGGATCGATCATCCACCGCACGCCACCCGTGCGCAACAGATAGTTGGCCGAGTACATCACCCAAAGGGCATCGGCCCGGCCGCCGGTCCATTGCGCCGTCATATCCCGCCAGGCGAGGGGCCATTCATCCATCAACTGCCGACGCCGCTCAAGCATAAAGGAGTTGTGTATGTCCATGGTAAAACGGATTCCAAGCCAAGCGTAGATAGGACGAGCGAGGAGGTCGGGAGTCGTTTTGCGGCCGTAGTGCATATAATCCAATGATCCAGCGAAACCACGCCAATGGAAGCGACTCCCGTCCTTTTCACTTCGCCTTTCACTTTGTCCTCTCCCGTCACTCACCACTCTTCACGGCCGCCTGCCCACTGCCCACGGCCGACGGCACGATCAGCTCCTCCGCCGCGTGATAGACCATGTTGGGCGTCACGCGGGTCATGCAGCGATGATCGAGCGGGCAGAACTTTCGCTGGCACGGGCCGCAGAAGACCTTGACCGACACCTTCCGTTCTTTGGGGAAGTTGATCTCCGTCCACTCCGGATGCGTCGGGCCGAAGACCGTGACGACGGGCACGTCGAACGCCGCCGCGATGTGTCGCGGGCCGGTGTCGTTGGTCACCATCAAATCACATCGCCGCACGATTTCCTTCAGCGCGCCCAGGGTCAATCCCTTGGTGCTCAAGTCGATGGCGGCGTGGCGCATGTGATGTTGCACGGCGTCGAGGATCGGGCGCTCCCGCGCGGTGCCGCTGATGAGGATCGTCGCGCCATGGCGCTCGACGAATCGATCCGCGACGGCCGCGAAATGCTCGGGCAGCCAGCACTTGGCCGATCCGAATTGCGCGCCTGGATTGAGCAGGATCAGCGGGGGTTGTCCTTGCGCCGCCGGGCGCTCGATGGCGCTGTCCAGCCCCGCGCGCCCCAGTACGCCGATGGCCGTCCGTTTTTCCTGTTCCGTGACGAACAGTTGCAGGCGGAGGTCTTTATGATTCGACCCCAGATAATGGGCGAGCCCCATGTAATACTTGACGATCGGCATGGGGATGAACTTGCCGCGCTCTTTGACCGGCAGCAGCTTGTCGCTTAGGAGAAAGCCTCGGGCGTCGCGGTCATATCCCACGATGCGGGGAATCTTCGCCATTTTGCAGACCAGCGCCGTTTTGAACGAATTGGGCAACACGATCGCCAGGTCAAACTTCCCCGCCCGCAATCGCCCGGCCAAGTCCAGAAATTGCCCCTTCCCTGCCTTCCCGCGCGTCTTGCCCGTGCGATAGGTCAGAATCTGATCCACCCACGGCATCCCGGCGTAGATCGGTTTGACGTATCGGCGCATCAGGTAGGCGATATGAGCCGTCGGATACAATTCCCGCAGCGCCCGCAGCGTGGGCGTCGCCATCACCGCATCCCCCACCCAACTGGGCTGCACCACTAATATCCTCGCCGCCGTGTCCGCATTGTCCATGGGGCAAAGTATAACGAGCAGGCGGGCTAAAGACGATTCGTGCGATATTCCATTCAGGGTTTTTCAATTCTGCATGGAAATGAACCACAGATGAACACCGATGAACACGGATGGGGAAAATCTGTGTTTATCCTTTTTATCTGTGGTTGATTTTCCGTGATGTGTCGCGGTAGCGGAGAATGGAATAGCCTTGGTATCCCATTGACGAGGGATGCGCACCGGGCACGAACCCCACGCCTCTTAATTTTGATTTCACTCTCGTTGTGTTCAATGAGAGTGGAAGGGGAAGTCTTCGTGGTTGCACCAATCCAAACTGCCATCAGCCGTTTGCTTACACTGGAGCGTTCTCACCCCGCCGGAACTACAATGAATGTGGAAGGTGCGATGATGGACTACTTCGACTATGAAACCGTTGCCCGAGAAGCACGTCTGACCCAAGAACAGCTGTCTCAGGTGATCGAGCGAGTCCGCAGGGATTTTCCGACGGATGCGATGCTGCGCGAGCTTCATGTGCTCCGCGCCTGCCGGGCCATTCGCGATGGTGGGGTGACACTTGCCCAGTTCCTCGCCGAACCGGCGGTGGCTTGAACCGCACCTCATGCCCCGACATGCCGCCACGTCAGGAACACCAAAATTGCCACCGCGATCCGCCAGATGCCGAAGGGGACGAAGTTGTGCTTGCGGATGTACCCCATGAACGCCGCGATGACGACCCACGCGACCAGGAACGCGACGAGCGTGCCGATGATCAGCAGCAGGATGTTTTCGCTGTGGAGGTCGTGGCGGTGTTTGAACAGGTCATACCCGCACGCCGCGAACATCGCGGGGATCGCCAGGAAGAATGAAAACTCGGTGGCCGCCTGACGCGTCATTCCGGCGAGCATCCCTCCCATGATCGTGACGAATGATCTCGACGTGCCGGGGAAAATGGCCGCGAGGATTTGCGCGATGCCGATGCCCAGCGCCTGCGCGATCGTCATGCTTTCAATCCGTTCGGTCCTTGGGCGCAGGGGGAGCAATTCGATCAGGATCATGAGCACCCCGCCGATGCCCAACGCTAGGCCGACGATGACGGGGCTTCCCAGATGCGCTTCAACCCATTTGTGCGTTAGATATCCCACGATGAGCACCGGAAGCGTGCCGATGGCGATCATCCAGAGCACCCAATGCCGCTGAATGGGCGAAAGGGAGATGCCCGGCTCCTTGTGCCCCGTCAACAGGTTCGTCAGGCGCTCGCGGAAATACACGAGCACCGCGCAAATCGCTCCGATCTGAATGAAGACGACAAACAGCTTCCAGAACGGATCATCCAGGTCGATTCCCAGCCACCACTGGCAAAGGACCATGTGCCCGGTTGAACTGACGGGGATGAACTCGGTGACGCCTTCAATGACGCCGAGGAGGATGGCTACAAACAGATTATAAAACTCATGCACAAAACACCTGCCAAGCCAGAGGTTGCGGCGAGCGCCTCACCAACCATCGACCGGCGGGCGTAAGAGGCTCGTCCCTATGCACAATCGGTCATTTGGGGATTGCGGCTTGCCGGCCGGGTGAAGGGGTTGGTTGTTTTTTGTCGCCCTGGTACAGGCTGACGCCGCGTTGAATATAGAGCAATCCGCTGATGATGGTGACGATCACCGTCGTCCAGATGCAGAAATTACGGAAGAAGCGCGCCTGGGGCTCATAGCCGCCGTCGATCAACTGGGGGAGGTAATTGACATAAATGAGAATGACCAGGATCGTCACCGATTGAACGACCATCTTCACCTTACCACTGAATGCCGCCCCAAAGTTTTTTCCGGTGTTTTCCGTCATTCCGCGCAGGCTGGTCACGAGGAGTTCGCGGGCGAGGAGGATGACCACGATGCCCGGTGCGATGCCGGTGATGGTGTGGACCACCAATGTGGGGCCGCCTGGAACATGGGTTGCCCCGGCCGGGATGATGAAGTTCTTTCCAGCGAAGAATGCGAATGACCCCAGC
>CAYTAP010000196.1:0-3687 GCA_964435775.1 uncultured Tepidisphaeraceae bacterium | reverse complement strand
CGCGCCCATCCCTCAGGATGCCCTGAAGTCATGCCATAACTTAGGTTTCATCCCGCGATTGTCAAGCAGGCACAAAACCACCTCAAAAAATAACCTGTTCTTAAAAAAGAATCGACTTGACATTCAATTTGTATCGATGTAAGTTTTGTATCGACATGAATCGTCATTCATGTCGGACTTTTCTCCTATTCAATTCTTTCGGAGGATGCGATGCGAAGAACAGGAACCTTGGCGGTGTTGGGCGCGGCGGCGATCATCGGGATGGGCAGCGCGGGTGATGCGCTCGGCGTCGTGGTCCTCAACGAGACATTCACGGGAGTCACGAAAACGCCGGGTGTCGGGGCGGATGTGTACAGCATCACCGGGGTCGCCTCGTGGTATTCGTACAGCCCGGCAACATCGAGCGTGAATGTGGAAACCGTGGTGGGGAACCCGGCCGACTCGCTCAAGCTGGTGGACACGGATTCAGCCTCGGGACGATTGGAGTTGAACTTCGGCGTGTTTTCGACCACGCCGTTCAACACGACGACGGTCGGCCAGGAGGTCTTCAAGGCGTCGGCGGATATTCGTGTGGACAGCTACGCCGGAAGTGGCACGAGCAACTTCCGCTTCGTATTGAAGGATGGTGGACGAACCAATCCGTATTTTGCGCTCGGACTCAGTCATGGCACGTTGAATGGCACGGACCGGCTGTTCCTATACGCCGGGGACACCGCGTCGAGCTCGAACAATTACTTCACCCCGACGGCGGCCAATGCGATCGGCTGGAACAGCCTGACCAACACGATGGCCAGCGGATTTGATTTTGGTTCGTACAATTCCAGCGACGCATCCTCCAACGACACCAACGATGAGTTCTATCGGCTGACCGTTGAGTTCCGCCCTTCGTTGACGCCGGGACAGCAGGATATCCTGATCACCGCCAGGCAATTATCGTCGGGATTGACCGCAAGCATGACCCAGACCACGACGACGCCCTATGTCTTCTCGAACACGGGAACCGACTATGTGACCGTCAACGCGCCGGGCTCGGGAACGGGTACGATGTATGTGGACAACATCGTGCTGACAAACTCGGCGGTACCGGAACCGGCGTCAATGGGATTGATCGCGCTGGGCGCGCTCGGGTTGCTCGGCGGGCGACGGCGGCGGCGATAAGGCAGGGCCTTTCAATTCTCGAATGAATCTTCCGTCGTAGTGCGGCTTCAGCGGCCGTATTGGAAGAAGACGGCGGCTGAAGCCGCCCCTACCAGAGAGAATTGAAACACCTTGGGCGGTAAGACGAACGAGCGGCGGGTCGGACGCGGGTTTGTGCTTGTTTAGTTGGATAGAAGGGATTGAATCACCATGGCGCGGTCACTGATGGCAACCAAGCATTATGCCCTGGCCAAGGCGCTGCGCCAGGAGTTCCGTCAGATGCGGCCGGGCGATCCCATTTGCACGGTCCGCGAGATCAAGGAGCGCTTTGGCGTCTCGCAGGCGACGGTGTCGCGGGCGCTGGATCGGCTGCGGCGGGATGATGTCATCCATCGCCCGACCGGGCGGGCACGATTGTTCATCAGCGAGATCGCCCCGCGGGCGTTGCACCGGGTGTCGATCATCCGTCCGACCTGGCCTAGCCCGGATTATGATGCGCTGGTGCGGGAGCTGCTGCACATCGGTCAGCAGCGGGGATGGGCTTTTGACATCATCGCGGCAGCGCCGACGCTGGATGAAGTGGATCTTGAGAAGGCGATCGGCGGCAATGACGGCGCGGTGCTGCTGTTCAGCGCGCGGCACATGCCGGCGCACATCGCGGCGGCGCTTCGCAAGCCGCGCAAGCCGGTGGTTCTCATGCGGGAAGTGCCGGCGGAACTGCCGGTGAACGGGGTGTGCCTTGATGACGTGGAGGTTGGCCGTCTGGCTGTGGCGCATCTGGGCGAGAAGGGTCACCGGCGGATTCTGGCGGTGGTGTCGGAGCCAGCGATGCGGTCCGTGGAGGAGCGCGTGATCGGCTGGCGGGAGGGAATGGAAAAGCTGGGGGTGAAGGATTGCGATGCGCTGCTCTTGGATTGCTGTGTGCCGCCAGGGCGGGACAGCACCCGGCACACCTACGAAGTGATGCGCCGGTGGCTGGATGGAAGACGGCCGGATTTCACGGCGATTTTCTGCATCCATTGGATGGGCGCGTTGGCGGTGATGCGGGCATTGCGTGAAGTGACGGGGTTGTCGGCGCCGAAGGATGTCAGCGTGATGGTGTTCGCGGGCGAATCGCTGCTGCTGCCGTATCTGAATCCGCCTCTGACGGCCGTCGAGTTTGACATGCGCGCCTACGCGCAGGCGACGGTCGATCTCTTGCAGAAGCAGTTTGATGATCCGAATGCGGCGATGGAACAGGTGCGGATTGCGCCGTTTGTTGTGGAGCGCGGCAGCACGCGGGCGCTGGGTTCGGAGGCCGCGACGACGATGACCCGGCCGGTGATGGCCCCTTGAAACAGGAGTATACGCCATGAAACGTCAGATGCCGATCGTTTGGGGTGCGATGATCCTTGTCGGTGGGTCGGTTGTTTTGCATGAGGCCATCGGCGCGCCCGCGCCATCGGCGTCGGAGAAGAACCTGATTGTCAACCCCTCGTTCGAGCGGGAGGCGGGGAAGAATCCGTTCGGGTGGCTGTCGCAAGCCAAGGCGCCGCGCTACATCAAGGAGGGGAAGGAAGGCGTTGACGCGCACGGCGGCACACATGCGGTGGAGATCGCCGACCCCGCCGGCTTCAACGAGCGCTGGGCGGTGAGCAATCCGCAGATGATCGCGGTCACCGGCGGGGAAACGCTTCAATACAGCGCGTGGGTCAAGGTGAGCGGATTTGAAGGCGAGCAGTTCGTCCAACTGCGGTTTGAGCAGTTCGACGCCACGGGCAAGCCGCTGCCCCAGGGGCCGGGCAGCGCGTATTTGTTCGGCGAGAGGCATCGCCCCGATGAAGGCAAATGGGAGCAGATCCGCGACACGTTCACCACCCACGCCAACGCCCGGAAGATTCGTCCGCTGCTGGTTCTGGGGACGGGGGAAAAAGGATCGAAGGCGACGGCGATCTTTGACGACATCGAGCTCGTCAAGGCGTCCAAGTGAACGGACACAGGCGATGCGCCGCGCGGCGGCGCATGCACCCGAGCCCCATGAGCCGAGAGGTTGTCATGAACACGATGCGAAAAACCGCATTCACACTGGTTGAGCTGCTGGTTGTCATTGGAATCATCGCACTGCTCATCAGTATTTTGCTGCCGGCGTTGAACAAGGCGAGGCGCAGCGCGATGGATGTCATGTGCCTGAGCAACCTGCGCCAGCTTGGGCAGGCGACGGCGATGTACACCTCGGCCAATCGCGGCGCGCTGCCGGTGGCGCTGGGGTGGGTGAACGGGTCGTATCAGATCTGGGATTACCAATTGGCGCCCTATCTTGGCGTCAACCCGACGATCCCCACCGGGGGGAGCTTCCCCGAGCAGGAAATGAAGGTGCTGGAGTGTCCGCGGGAGATTCGCCCAGAACCGCCAACCGGACGTTTCCCACGCTCGTACGCCGGCGCGCGGATGCTGCCGACGAACGCCGCGCTGGCCGGGGGCGCCAGCAAGGTGTTTGACGGCGTGATGCTCGACTGGATGTACAGCCAGTACAATCCCGGCGCGTCCATCGTGATGGAGGGGATCAAGGTG
>CAYTAP010000195.1:0-3706 GCA_964435775.1 uncultured Tepidisphaeraceae bacterium | reverse complement strand
CTCCGCGGACCATTGTTACCTGTCGCGAAGATGGTCCGCGGAGTACCACGGACCCTACGAAAGCTATAAAAAATTAGGATTGTGCATGGCTTGGGGCGCCACAGGTCGCGGTACTCCGAGATCTGTGCCTGCGGCCGCATCGAAGACACATGTCTGCGAGTACGCCGACATGTGGCACCCTATAATGAGGCGTGACACATAACCAAGCGGATTCACTCACCCCGCCGTGGTGACGTAGGGCAGCAGTGCCAAGTAGCGGGCGCGCTTGACGGCCTTGGCCAGCATGCGCTGTTCCATGGCGCTGGCGCCGGTGCGCTTGCGGGAGAGGATCTTGCCATTGGCGCTGATCATCTTCTTCAGGGACTCGGTGTCCTTGTAGTCGATGATGACCTCGCCGCTGGCGGTGGTTTTGGCCACCTTGATCTTCGGGCGGTTGAAGGTTTGAAACTTATCGGCTTTTTCGCGGCGTTCTCGGCCGCCCTGGGGTCGTGGCATAGTACAGTGGCTCCATTAAATTCGTGCCGCATTGTAGCGATGGATGGATGGATCGCAAGCCCGCGTCGGCGCGATTGATCGCCTCGTTCGCCAGGACCGTTGGTTTTTGAGTTTTGCCCTTTGAAGGGCGTCGCTCCCGCGACGCCGCGGCGGCGGAGGACCGCCGCCCTCCAATTGGTTCACCATTGCCCCGTATCACCACCCACATTATAAAATCGTCAACACAAGGATCCCTTCTTATGAAGCAGCCCCGCACGAACGCGCGCCAAGCGTCCAAAACCCGTTCCAACGCGAAATCAGATGGAAAATCGGCAAAACCGGCGGCGCCGACAGCCTATCCACGCCCGCAGCTTGAGCGCCGACACTGGACGTGCCTCGATGGACAGTGGGATTTCGCCTTTGACCGGACAGGGGAATGGCAAACACCGGGCGCTGTGAAGTTCACCGAAACGATTCGTGTCCCCTTTGCCCCCGAAGCGCCCCTCAGCGGGTTGCATGACACGGGATTTTACGATGCCGTCTGGTATCGCCGTACGTTTGCCCGGCCGACAATTGGAGACAACCACCGGCTGATCCTGCACTTTGGCGCGGTGGATTACATCGCGACCGTCTGGGTCAACGGCCACCTCGCCGCGACGCATGAAGGGGGATACACGCCGTTCCAGGCCGACATCACCGATTTCCTGACCCATGCGGGGGAGCAAACGATCATCGTCCGCGCCCAGGATGATTCACAGGATCTCGCCAAGCCGCGCGGCAAACAGGACTGGCGAGAACAGGCCCATTCCATCTGGTATTGGCGGACGACCGGCATCTGGCAGACCGTCTGGCTGGAGACGGTCTCGAGCACGCGCATCGCGGCGGTGCATTGGACGCCGGACATGGCGCGATGGGAATTGGGACTGGACGTTCAGATCACCGACTTCGTGCATGACCATCTGTTTCTCACCGTCCGCCTCGAAGCCGGCGGGCGGCAACTTGCCCATGACACCTATCACCTGACGACCAACGAGCTGCATCGGCAGATCGCCTTCGCCGATCCCGGCATTGATGATTACCGCAATGAACTGCTCTGGTCGCCGAACAATCCGAGGCTCATCAGCGCCACGCTTGAACTGCGCGACCGTACGGGCAACCTGCTTGATGAGGTCAAAAGTTACGCGGCGATGCGGTCGATCGCGCTGCTCGGCGACCGATTTGTCCTCAACGGCAAACCGATCCAGCTTCAACTGGTGCTCGACCAGGGGTATTGGCCGGATGGTGGGTTGACGGCGCCGGATGATGCGGCGCTGCGGCGGGATGTGGAACTGGTCAAGGCGATGGGGTTCAACGGGGTGCGGAAGCATCAGAAAATCGAGAACCCGCGCTTCCTCTACTGGGCCGACCGGTTGGGGCTTTTCGTCTGGGAGGAGATGCCCAGCGCGTACCGCTTTTCGCAGGAATCGGTGCGGCGCTTAACGGCGCAATGGACCGAGGCGATCACCCGCGACCGCAGCCATCCGTGCATCATCGCGTGGGTGCCGTTCAACGAATCGTGGGGCGTGCCCAACTTGCCCGACACGCCGGCACAGGTTCATTGCGTGCAGGCGCTGTATCACCTGACCAAGACCCTCGACCCCACCCGCCCGGTCATCGGCAACGACGGCTGGGAGTCGGCGGCGACGGATATCGTCGGCATCCATGACTATGACCCTGACCCCGATCGCCTGCGCCGTCGCTACGGGGGCAGTGGGGAGGATGGCATTCGGGAGATGCTCCGCAGCGAGCGGCCGGGCAGCCGGCTGCTCATGCTCGAAGGGTTTCAATACGCCGGCCAGCCGCTCATGCTCACCGAGTTCGGTGGAATCGCGTTTTCAAAGGATCACGCCCACACCTGGGGCTATTCCCGCGCCGCCACCGAGACCCAGTTCACCGACCGCTATGCGCGGATGCTCCACGCCGTGCGCGACACGCCGATCTTCGCGGGATTCTGCTACACGCAGTTCACCGACACCTACCAGGAAGCCAACGGCCTGCTCTACATGGACCGCACTCCGAAGTTTCCGCTGGACCAAATGATCGTCGCCACTCGCGGGCCGCGGACCAAAGAGGAATGGGAGTTGTACAACAAGTGGCTGAAAAAATGGAGTGGCCAGGAGCCGCGCACGAAGTAAGCGGTTTGTCTTTTTCCCTCCTCCGGTAATCCGGGGGAGGGCAGGGAGGGGGTCTTTGCTCGCAAACCCAACCACATTCCGCCGCAGGCTGCTGGCATGGTACGCCGCTCACCGCCGCGACCTCCCCTGGCGGGTCACCGGCGATGAGGTTCCCGATCCGTATCACGTTCTGCTCAGCGAAGTGATGGCGCAGCAGACGCAGGTGGCGACCGTCATCCCGTATTATCACCGCTTTCTCGAACGCTTCCCCACGCTCGCATCCCTCGCCGCCGCCGATGAGCAAGTGCTTCTACGCCTCTGGCAAGGTCTCGGCTATTATTCGCGCGCCCGCAACCTGCAATTGACGGCCAAGTGCGTCATGAACGACTTCGGCGGCGCGATCCCGCAAACCGTCGAGGAACTTCTCACCCTTCCCGGCGTCGGCCGCTACACCGCCGGCGCGATCGCCTCCATCGCCTTCGGCCAGCGCGCTGCCATCGTCGATGGCAATGTCATCCGCGTCCTCTGCCGCCTCGACAGGATCAAGACCGATCCAAGAGCGCCCAAAACAATGAACGCGCTTTGGCAACGAGCCGAAGAACTCCTTCCCCGCCGGCGTGTGGGTGATTTCAACTCCGCGCTGATGGAACTGGGCGCGACGATCTGCACGCCCAGATCACCCAAGTGCCTCCAATGCCCCGTTCGCACTCATTGCCAGGCGCACGCCGCGAGCGAGCAGGATCGCATCCCGCTCGCGCGTCAGCGCAAACCGATCCCGCTCGAAACCCGCTGGACGTTTTGCATCGAAGCAAACGGCAAATGGCTGATCGAGCGCCGCCCCTCCCGAGGCCGATGGGCGGGATTGTGGCAGTTCATCACGATGCAACAGGATTCCAAGCCTCTTACCGCTCGAACGATTCGCCGCCACACGCATCTCAGCGTGTCACACCCGACACATCTCGGGCAAGTCGCCCATGCCCTGACCCACAGGCGCTACGAGTTCGAGGTGTACCATTGCGCCGCAATCGCCGCCCCCCCGCCGCTACCCGATGGACATGCGTGGGTCACGCTCTCGCAAC
>CAYTAP010000194.1:0-3729 GCA_964435775.1 uncultured Tepidisphaeraceae bacterium | reverse complement strand
ATGGAAATATGATGATCGAGTTGTTGCGCCGGAGTGATGTCGAGGAATGAATGGTCAGGATGCGGGCAAGTATGATTCTCGAATCTCGGTTCATCCACTTTGGCGCTTATCCCCTTCCCCGGTACTCCGGGGGAGGGTTAGGGAGGGGGCGTGTTCCTGGCCACAAAAGCACCCCCTCCCCAGCCCTCCCCCGGTGTACCGGGGGAGGGAGCAAGAACGCGGCTGTTCCATATTTACACACGGTTCTTTTGACGTAAAGGCGCCCAATGCCGCTGCAAAAATACAAATACTTCGCCCCCGGCGACGCGGCCAAGGTCGGCAAGCTGCAATTCACGGCCAGGCAGGTTGTCGAAGGGGTGATCACCGGACTGCATAAATCGCCGCACCGCGGGTTCTCGGTGGAATTCAGCGAACATCGCAAGTACGTGGCCGGGGATGAATTGCGACACCTCGACTGGCGGGCCTACGCCCGCAGCGACCGCTATTACATCAAGCTCTATGAGCAGGAGACCAACCTCCGCGCGATGCTCGTGCTCGACACCAGCGGGAGCATGCGCTTCGGCGGAAGCGACGCCGCCGGCGGCAACCTGGCGACGCCGGCAAGTTCAGAGAGCGGCCAGCCGGTCAGCAAAATCGAATACGCCAGGCATCTGGCGGCGTGCCTGGCGTACATGCTGGCGATGCAGCAGGATCTGGCGGGGCTGGTCGCCATTGATGAACAGGTGCGCATCGAACTGCCCCCGGCGTCGTCGCCGGCGCATCTGGATCGACTGTTCAAATCACTGGAGGAGATCACGCCGCGAGAAGGCACGGGGCTGGTCCATCAACTGCACGCGCTGGCCGAGCGCTTGCCCAGGCGCAGTCTGGTCATCCTGCTCAGCGACCTGTGGGTGGAGCCGGCGGAGCTGATCAAGGCGCTCCAGCACCTGCGGTATCGCAAACATCAGGGAATCGTGCTTCATCTGCTTGATCGCGCGGAAATCGACTTGCCCTATGACCGGCAGATCACGATGAAGGATCTGGAGACCGGTGAGCAGCTTCAGATCGACCCCAACGACATCCGCGACACCTACCAGCATCAAGTGACGGAGTATCTGACCAGTGTTCGACGGGCGTGCAACGATTCGGATGTGGAATATCACACGCTTTACACGGATGAACCGTATGACAAGGCGCTCGTCAGGCTGATGAACCGCCGGGGATGAAGCGCCATGAGCAGTGAAGATCACCCCGACCCATCCACGTCGCCAACCACCCCTTCCTCCGCTGGAGGATCCCCGGCCGTTTCCGCATCGACATTGCAAAAGGCGCTAGCGAGGCTTCCGGAGATCGGCACGCTGGTCAAGGACCGCCCGTATCGGCAGGTGTGGCGATTTGTTCATGCGGGGCAGGCGTATTATCTGAAGTTTTATCCGCGTGCCAATGCGCTCAAACGGCTCTTTCGCGGAAGCCCGGCGCTGCGCGAGTTTTTCCGGCTTCAGTGGCTGGCCAAGGCGCATATTCCCGCGCCGCGCGCCATCGCGTGCCTGAGCGGATTTCGTCTGAACAATCGAATCGGCGATGCGCTGATCATGAGCGCAATCGAACCAGGCATCACGCTTGATGCGCTGGCGCATGACCACCAGCGGCGAGGCGAGGCGATCCCCGATCATCACGCCCTGCGCCGGCGGATGATCGAGTTGCTGCAACGAATGGCGCGGGCGGGGCTTGGCCATGATGACCTGCACCTGGGCAACTTCCTGCTCAGCAACGGGCGGCTGTATCTGCTCGACGCCTACGCCGTGCGACGCGGGGGATTGAAGCTCGCACACCTCCGCCAGCTCGCCCATTCCCTGCGCTCCATCGCCACGCGAAGCGATCTATTGCGCGGATGGACAGCACTGGCAAGCGGGCCGATGCCGGCGCGCGGCAATCCCGTCAGTCGCCGCTGGTGGCGAATCGCCGAGCGGCGTGGCATGGGGGAGAATCGATATTTCGGAAAGCTCAAACTCGACGAATGGCGCGGACACTACTTCCGCTTGTACAAATACCCGCCGCGCGGCTCCATTGCCGCCGCATTGAGCATCACCGCCAGGGATTGGCGTGACGCTTGGCCACGGTTGATGGAACAGATGACGTCCGGGCAGCTTGATGTGCTCAAGCGAACGGCCAGCGGGGAGGTTCTGGGCGGCGAAGTGATTCTCGCCGGTCGCCCGGTCCCCGTCATCATCAAACATCCGCGCCGTAAGCTCTGGTATCGATACATCAACGAAATCGGACGCGGTTCGCGCTCGCGCCGGGCGTGGAAGAAAAGCCTCTGGCTGCTCGCGCGTGGATTACCGACCGCCTGGCCGCTGCTGCTCATGGAACGCCGTGTTTTGGGATATGTCGTCGATCAATACATCGTTTTCGAGCGCGTGCCGGGCATCACGCTCGACCGGATCAACCTCGATGAACTGCCGCACAGCCAGCGCGAGATGCTCCTGCGCCGCGCCGGGCGGCTGCTTCGCCAGCTTGAGCGCGATGGGCTGTATCACTACGACGCCAAGTCGAGCAATTGGATCGTCCGCCCAGATGAAAAGCTCGGTGCCACGCCGGTGCTGATCGATGTCGATGGGATTCGGCGGCGGCCTTGGATCGCCCTGGGCATCGAGCGCCTGCTGAGGAGCATGAAGGATCATCCGGAATACACGCCGTATGATTCGCTGGCGCTGTGTCAGGGGTATGCGGCCAGTTCGCGCATTCACCGCGAAGAGGTGGCGATGGATAAGATGGATGGCTTGAATGATGACGATGGCGCACACCCGAATTAATTCCCGCGGACGAAAGCATTCATCGATGAGCGAAGAACCCCCTCCCCAGCCCTCCCCCGGAGTACCGGTGGAGGGGGCAGGACTAAAACGGAAGCGGAGTCATGACGCGTAATGTCGCCGTGATCATCCCCGCGTGGAACGAGGAGGAGTCGATCGGGCACGTCATCGCCGATCTGCCACGCGATTGGTTCCGCACAATCATCGTCGCGGACAACAACTCGACGGATCAGACGGCCCGCGTCGCTCGCGAGAGCGGCGCGATCGTCGTCGAAGCGCCGCAACAGGGCTACGGCTCGGCCTGCCTGGCGGCGCTGGCGCATCTCCAGGCGCTGCCCCCGGGCACGTGCCCTGAAGTTGTCGCATTCATTGACGCCGATTACAGCGATCATCCGGAACAGCTCCCCCTGATCGTCGGCCCGATCCTCGAGGGGCGGGCCGATATGGTCATCGGTTCGCGCATGCTCAAAAAGCAGCCGCGTGGCGCACTGTTGCCCCAGGCCATCTTCGGCAACAAGCTCGCGTGCTTTTTGATGCGACTGCTCTTTCAACACACCTACAGCGACCTCGGCCCGTTTCGTGCCATTTCATGGGATGCACTGAGGCGAATCGGCATGACCGACACCAACTTCGGCTGGACCGTTGAAATGCAGATCAAGGCGGCCAGGCAACGCCTGCGCATCCGCGAGGTTGCGGTCGATTACCGCCCGCGCATCGGAACGAGCAAGATCACCGGAACCGTGTCGGGGACGTTTCGCGCGGGAACGAAAATCCTGTACACGATTTTTCGGTATGGGTGGCGATAGCGTCCCAGGCGGTCGTTTCCGCGACCCATCACCACGCAAGCGCATACAATCCATTCATCCGGCCCAAGGCCGGCGCGCCACAGGGTCTTTCAATTCTCGAATGGATCTGCCGTAGGGGCGGCTTCAGCCGCCGT
>CAYTAP010000193.1:2575-3815 GCA_964435775.1 uncultured Tepidisphaeraceae bacterium | reverse complement strand
CGGAGCATCGGCAACCCCTTCAAGGAACGTGCAGACCAGTTCCCGGTCCTTGGCGGCGATGGTCTGGATCCCCTGTTTAAGGATCCAGGCGACGCCTTCGCCCAGGCCGATGATGCCGATGGCGTTGTGGCTGCCGGATTCGTACTTGTCCGGCATGAAATCAGGCTGGCGATCCTGGTCGCTGATGGAGCCGGTCCCTCCCTCCTTGATCGGCCGCAGAATTTTTTCAATCCCGGGACGAATATAAAGGAAGCCCGTCCCCAGCGGGCCGAGCAGACCTTTGTGCCCCGGCGCCGCCAGCAGGTCGATACCGTCGGCCCGCACGTCCATCGGCAAGTGACCGGCCGACTGGGCGGCGTCCACGATGAAGGGTATGTCGTGTTCGTGCGCGATTCGGCCGATCTCCCGAATCGGCTGCACGGTTCCCGTGACGTTGCTCACGTGGGTCAGCGCGATGAATCGCGTCTCGGGGCGAATCGCCTTGCGGATGTCGTCGGGATCGACCAGACCCGTCACCGAATTCACCTCGATGCGCGTCTGGCTGACCCACCCCGTCTCCTGAAGCGCGTTGAGCGGGCGGAGGATCGAGTTATGGTCGATATGCGTGCATATCGCATGATTTTTTTTGGATGGATCGATCAAACCCTTGATGGCTTGGTTCAGTCCGTCCGTGCAGTTGAGCGTGAAGATGAAGTGGTCGGGATTCTCCCCGTTGAAAAGCTCGTTCAATCGCCGGCGGCACTCGGTCATCAGCCGCCCGGTCTCGACCGCTTCAGCGTATGCGCCGCGGCCGGCGCTGGCGCCAAGCTCGGTCGCATAATGTGTCATCGCTTCCAGAACGGCCTTGGGTTTGGGAAAGCTGGTGGCCGCGTTGTCCATGTATAACCGTCGGGGAGTCATTCGCATCTCTTTTCTTCGTTTCAGGCAGATATCGCATCATAGGGGGATCGGGCGCGCTTTGTCACGCCCGATAGACCATTGAGCATCGCTGCCGCCCGTAATTGAGGCCGCGAAAGCGGATAGGCGTCCAGCTCGGACAAACGAATCCACTTCAATTCCGCCGTTGAGCGTGGGCGCTTCCCCGCCAATCGGCATCGAACCACATTGAATTCGTAGCGGCGATGCGTCAGCGCATGGCGGATCTGTCCGATCGGTTCGGCGCGACTGATTCCCAACACCAAGGCCGCTTGGGATTGCCGTGAACCGACGCTCGGAAAACGAACGCATCCGCCTTGCATCG
>CAYTAP010000193.1:0-2565 GCA_964435775.1 uncultured Tepidisphaeraceae bacterium | reverse complement strand
AGGTGACAAATTGCCATAGTCCGCCCCATCTGCCGGATACGGGACGCTGCTGGATCAGCCATCGGCCGGCATGTTCGATGCAATAGGTCCAGCGCTGCACGATGGGTGTCGCGCCACGCGACTTGGGCCGCGGGATGACATCCTGTCGGCCCATCTGACATGCCCGACAACTTTTCCTGATCGGACATATCCCGCATCGTGGGTTGCGTGGGGTGCAGATTGTCGCCCCCAGGTCCATCAGCGCGGAGTTGAAATCACCGACACGGGTGGCAGGGAGGATATTCGCCGCGCGTGACCAGAGTTGATTTCGCACCGTATTTTTCCAGGGGTCGGCCTCGATCCCGTCCAGACGGCAAAGCAACCGCGTGACATTGCCGTCGAGAATCGGCTCGCGGCGTCCGAACGCGATGGAGGCGACAGCGCCAGCCGTGTAGCGTCCCACGCCAGGAAGGGTTCGCAGTTGCTCCACGTTCGACGGCACTTGACCGGCAAAATCCGCGACAATTCGCCGGGCCGCCTGGTGAAGATGACGTGCCCGCGAATAGTACCCCAGCCCCTGCCAGAGGCGCAGCACCCGCTGTTCGTCCGCCTCGGCCAGCGCGGCGGCCGTCGGAAATTCGTCGATAAAACGACGGAAATAATCCATAACCGTTGTCACCTGCGTCTGTTGCAACATGAGTTCGCTGACGAGCACATGGTAGGGATCTGGTCGGCCCGACCCCACCGCCGGAATTCTCCAGGGAAGGGCACGCCGATTGCGGTCATACCACGATAGAAGCCTTCGGCGTAATGATTTATTCTGTTCAACCATGCAAGTTAGGAAAATTGCGGAAACTTTAACAATTTTAGGGTTGCTTTAATGGATGAACATGCATACCATGAGCGGGTGGTGAAATGCAAAGGAGTAGTGGGTAAAAGCGGCTGCGGCTTCAGTTGGGGAAAGAAGCAAGAGGAGCAAGTGATGCGACGGTTTGATGACGAGTCCCTTACTGTTACGGAGGACGCCATGCGACAGCCGACTGTCAACGATTTCGTGCGCTTGACTCAGGATCTGCCTGCGTTGGCGCTTTGCCGCGGCGAGTTGGGCGTGGTGCGAAGCACTTGGTTCGCGCCCAACGTCGCTTACGAAGTGGAATTCCATCCACTGGGATTGGAACACCAGACCCGTGCTCTGCTTCTGGCGGAGCAGGTCGAGGTTGAGGAAGGTTCGCTCTTTGCCTCGGCCGCCGAGGTTTGATCCGCCGCGCCGCGTCGCGGCGGATGATTGGGCGGATGCGTCGCGTTGTCCGGCTTTGTCGCCGGCGTGACGCTAAAGCTTCGTGACGGATCAATATTTCGAGCAGGCTCAGCCACGCTTCCGGTTCGGAGTCGTGGTTTTTTTATTTTTTCATTGCGAAATCCGCTTCCGGATCGGTTTCAATATCGACCCGCGTGAATATTGGCGCAGTGTTTGCCTTATCACACATCGGCAACACAAACTTTCACAAAGGAGCTTTGCCATGACGCAATATCAATCTTCTCTCAGTGGTTCCAATGCAGGAGGCGAAACAGTATCGACGCAGCGTTTCGTGATCTCGCGCACCGGTTTGCATTGGCCGGCGATCATCAGCGGGGTCTTTCTAACGCTGACGTTATTCATCATCGCCGCGGTCTTGTCGCAGGCCGTCGGGTTGGACTTCACCTTCGACAGCGTGCGTGCGACAGGCGCGGAGGTCGGCACGATCATCTGGGGCGGCGCCGCCGCGTTGATCTGTTTCGGGTTGGGGTCATACCTCACCGCCCGCGTGACGCGGGGCAGCGTGCATACGACCAACGCGATGCTCAACGGCTTCGTCGTCTGGGCGGTCGTGGTGCCGATTCTCGTGTACGTGCTGGGCGGCGGCATCGGGCCGATGCTTGGTAAAAAGGCGCCCGCGCTCAACGCGCCAGGCGCGCAGGCGGCCCTCATGCAGCACAGCATGAACGCCACGGCCCATCACAGCCAGGCGACCGTGAACAATGATCCGGCCAATGGGTCGAACGCGATGAACGTATCCGACACGATGGCCGCGGCGAGCGTCTCGGCCTCGAGCATGAATCACAACCAGGCCGCGGCGTGGTGGATGCTTGTCTCGCTCGGTTGCGGCCTGCTGGGCGCGCTGATTTGCGGCTCCAGCGGAAAGCATAAGGGCGCCGCCACCGAGGTCGTCAGCGACACCGAGACGCGACCTGTTGCGTAAGCAGTGCCGCAGTCAGTGGGTTTTTGGGGGGCGTCAGCCGCCGTGATCGATCACGACGGCTGATGCCGTTTTTACAGTATGCGCCAATCGGCATCCCGCGCGGGATCGGCAATTGCAATCACTTGGCGAGCGTGGCGACCAAGCGCCAGACGAGATGCGGCGACAGCGGCCTCTTCCGCGCACGGTTGAAGTCATCGACGATGTTGTCAAACCGATCGGTGTAAGGCAGCCGATCGCGCCGGCCGATGTCGGAGCGGAGCGCCTCCAACAATCCGGCCCGCTCGTCGGCGGAAATGTCCGGAGGGGTCGATCTGGCCGGTCCCAACTTCGGCAGCTTTCCGCCCTT
>CAYTAP010000192.1:0-3815 GCA_964435775.1 uncultured Tepidisphaeraceae bacterium | reverse complement strand
GACGTCGGGATCGCCGACCCGCACCGCCGTCTGCATGAATACCCCCATCAAATGTCCGGAGGCATGCGCCAGCGCGTCATGATCGCCATGGCCCTTTCCTGTCGCCCGCGGCTTTTGATCGCCGATGAGCCGACCACCGCGCTGGATGTCACGATCCAGGCGCAGATTCTCGAGCTGCTCCGCACGCTGCAAAAACAGACGGGCATGTCGATCCTTCTGATCACACACGACCTGGGTGTGGTCGCTGAAAACGCCGATGTCGTCGCCGTGATGTATGCGGGAAAAATCGTCGAGTTCGCCGCCGTCGAGCGGCTGTTTGATGAGCCGCGCCATCCATACACGCGCGGTTTGCTCCGCAGCGTTCCGCGACTGGGCGGACACGCCAGACGGTTGGAGACGATCCCCGGCATCGTCCCCAATCCCGCCGGTTTCCCCCAGGGATGCAAGTTCCATCCCCGCTGCCCATTGACGCGGGACATGGCCAGACAGGCGGACAATGCCGATGTCGTCGATATTCAAACGCCCGACGGTGTTGAACGCGTGATGCGCCTGTGTGCAACGCGGGAGCCGGAACTGCGGCAGGTGGCCGACGAGAACTGGGTCGCCTGTCATTTCGCCGATCACTACCAAGGCGCGCCGGTTGCCGTGCCCCGCAGCAATCATCGCCGGCAGGTGACGAGCGTCGCCGCCCCCGAGGTTGCGATCGACGCTGCGGCGGCCGCGGCGCGGCCGGACGAAACGCATCAGGAGGCGACGTAAATGACTCACAATGCCTCAACCGGCCTGCTCGCCACCATCGACCCGTCGCCGCCTTCGCGCGAGGCGACGCCGCCCCTGCTTGAAGTGCGCGATCTGAAAACTTATTTCCCCATTCGTGGCGGCGTCTTTTCCCGCACGGTTGGGAATGTCAAGGCGGTCGACGGCGTGTCATTCGATATCCACGCCGGCCGAACGCTTGGTCTGGTCGGTGAATCCGGCTGTGGGAAGACTACCGTCGGGCGAACAATTCTCCGTCTGGTCCCCGCCACCAGCGGCGAGGTCCGCTATCGCGGCAAGGATTTCTTTGCCTATCACGGCGAAAGCCTCCGCAAGCTCCGCCGACACATGCAGATCATCTTCCAGGACCCCGTCAGCTCGCTCAATCCGCGCATGACGATTGGTAACATGATCGGTGAGCCCATCGAGGTCCATCACCTGGCGAGCGGCGCCAAGCGGCGCGAGATGGTCGCGGCCTTGCTCGAACGGGTCGGCCTCGATCCCTCCTATGCCCGTCGCTATCCCCACGAATTCTCCGGCGGCCAGCGGCAACGGATCGGCATTGCGCGAGCCCTGGCGGTCAATCCCGATTTCATCGTCTGCGACGAACCCGTTTCGGCGCTCGATGTGTCGATCCAGTCGCAAATCCTCAACCTGCTGAGCGATCTTCAACAGGAACGCGGCATCGCCTACCTCTTCATCGCGCACAATCTGGCGGTCGTGCAACATTTTTCGCATGAAATCGCGGTCATGTATCTCGGACGCATTGTTGAAAAAGCCCCCGCCCGCGAGCTCTACGAAAATCCCCGACATCCCTACACAATCTCGCTGCTCAGCGCCATCCCCGAACCCGACCCGCGCCCCCGCAAGCATCGCATCGTGCTACCCGGCGAAGTCCCCTCACCGGCCAACCCGCCCACCGGTTGCCCTTTCCATCCACGCTGCCCGCTCACGCGGCAAGTGGCGCGAGAAGCCGATGCCCGTGAAAGCATGACGGTGGGCGCGGCTTCGACCGGCGGAAAATCGATCCCGTTGCCCGTGATGGAAATCACGACCGCCGCCTCCAAGGCGCGCGTCATGCGCAAGTGCGTGGAGGAAGCGCCGCCCCTCGAACAAAAGCAGGGTTCGCCGGGGCATGTCAGCTCTTGTTGGTTTATGGAATAGAGTTGTGGGCAGTAGGCAGTGGGCAGAAAATACAGGTTATTTTGTCTCCTGTGCCTACTGCCTTCCGCATACGGCCCGCTTCGCTCCTCCCTTGGTGGCAGGTCTTCATCCATCCGGGCGGAGGCAGGGGAGTTTTCCGAGAAGCCACTTGATGCCCCGGCGCACGCCGTCGAACTTCTGAAACGTCCGGACGCGAAACTCCAATCGGGTCAGCGCCGCATCGTTCGAGCCCAGATGCCTTGCCCGTTGAATCCAGCAGAGCGACGAGTCGTATTCCGCTTTCCGCTCATGCGCCAAGGCCAGGTTGTACATCGCCATCGTGTTGTCCGGCTCGTGCTCGAGCGCCTTGGAACAGGCGCTGGTTCCTTCGGCATATCGGCCGCGGACAAAGTACGCCACCGCAAGGTTCAACCATCCCGAGACGTTCTTCGGTTCCATATGAACGAGCCGCCGCAGGCAGATGACCGCTTGGCGCGATTCCCCCGCGTCCATGAGGAGGTTGGCCAGTTCCAGCAGTGATTCAGCCTCCTCGGGATGCAAAAGCAGTTCGGCGCGAAGGTGCTTGCGCGCCAACTCCATCTCGCCACGGTCGAGATACAACTCCCCCAGTCGCATGTGAACGCCGCCGAATGTTGGATCCAATTGCAGCGCCCTGTTGAGCGCGCCGACCGCCTCGTCGTTTCGCCCCTGGTCCGCCAGCCACGCGCCATGGCAAAAGTGTCCGGCCGGTTCCTCCGGCACCAGCTCAATCGCCCGGCGGTACTTCTCCCCCGCCTCCTCGACCCGATCCATCTCCGTGAGCAGATCGCCCAGGTCCAGCAGAATATCCGCATTGCCCGGATCCTGCCGCAGCGCCGCGATGTAGTGCCGGCGCGATTGCTCCAGCTCACCCTTGGATTGCAGCGCCTCGGCGATCCTCAGATGAATGTCCGAGTTGTTTTCATCCAGATCCAGCGCCCGCTGCCAGCAATAAATCGCCCGGTCAAACTGTTTTCGCGCCTGAAGGCTGCACCCGATGTTGTAATAGCACTGCGGGCACTCATCCTTGTACAGCCGCGCGAGATAAAACATCTCGTCGGCTTTCTCATGTTCCCCCAGTTCGGCATACGCGCAGATCCGATGGCAATAGGAGGCCTCGAACGTCGGGTCAATCTCCTCCACGCGCTCAAACGTCTTGAGCGCCTCGCGGAATTGTCCCGTGCGGAATTGATCGACCCCCAGATGGCTCATGCTCTCCAGGTCGTTGTGCGCGATCGAGAGCGCCTCCCGGTACGCCTCGATCGCCTCGTCGAATCGCTCCAGCTCATCGAGGGTCAGCCCGATGTTGAATAGCCAGGCGCTGTTGTATGGGTTGATCGCAATGGCGGCGCGCAGCTCGGCCAGGGCCTCATGACACTTCCGCTGCTCGAAAAGCTCCTGCGCCTTTTCGACTCGCTGCTCGGCCTCGTTCCAGTCGTTCATAAGCTCCGCCGTCACGTCCATCCCCCGCCGCGATCATGCGCTTCTTCTCGATGGCCACCACATCGCACCAATGCGGCGGCAGGCTGATCCAATGCCCCATTTTACCCCTCGCCCGAATGGTCACGCAAGGATAGCCACCTCCCGCCGCACGCGCCCAAAGTCCCGCAGAGCGCGGGACGATGTCCATTCATGGTCCATCGCCGACTTGCTCCTCCCACAGCCGTTGCGCCAACCGAAGGTCCTGTGGCGTTGTGATCTTCAGATTGCGTCGCTCCCCCGGCGAGAGCATGGCCGGCAATCCGATGAGTTCGAGCAGTTGCAAATCGTCGGTGATTTGTTCCAGGGGAAGCGGGCACTGCGCAAAAGCCCGCTGCAGGTCCGCCCGCCGCATCACCTGCGGGGTCTGTAACGCCCAGAGATGCTCGCGAGGAATC
>CAYTAP010000191.1:0-3894 GCA_964435775.1 uncultured Tepidisphaeraceae bacterium | reverse complement strand
ATGAATCAGGTGACGTCACTCATGAATCAGGTGACGTGATTCATGAATCAAGTGATGTGCATCCCCTCGCAAATGGTGATCACGATGATGGCGGGGACGCCGGCGGCCTCGCCAACCGGGTTATTATCCGACCCGATCGCGCCGGGGATCACCCAATGCCGGCGGGGCGGTTTTTATCGGGCCCCGCCGTTTCGCGGCAAGCCGGTATTGACCACGGCGGGCGCGGAGAAATGCAATGGATGTTCTTTTTCCCCTTCGTGTCCATTCGTGTCCATTCGTGGACCGTCTTTCGCATTCGGCATTCATCGTTCCGCATTTTCCCCTCCGTGATCTCCGTGGTGAGCCATCTTCTCCCTCCGCGTCCCCTGCGTCTCCGCGGTGAATCTTCCTCCTCCCTGTCATCCTTCATCCCTCATCCTTCATCCTTCATCCTTCCCCTCCCCCCTACTCCTGCCCCAGCTTGCGATAATACTCCTTGAGCGCATCCGACCACGCGGCCGGAAGCTCGCCCTGCATGGCGGTGTGGATTTGCTCCTCGGTTTTTTTGCTCATCGTGGGGCTGGTGTCCTGTTGGACGTTGATCCGGCCGCTGAGCAATAGCCGCGAGGCGTCCATGTTATCCAGCAGCAGGTCGCGGCGGCGGAGGGCGTTTTGGTAGCGGTTGGCGCGGAGGTCGCTTTCGGTGCGCCGCATGAGGGCGATCGATTCGAGCAGTTTGAAGTTGTCATACCGGCCGAGCTGGTATTTGAGGTTGAGCTTCTCGGCGGCGTTGCGGATTTCGGCCTGCTTTTGCGCAAGGCGCTGCATCGTCGGTTCCCTGCCGGTGGGGACGGGGCCTTCGAGCCCGGCGCCCCCCTGCCCGGAGATTTTGCCGCCGCCGGTGGCGCCGCCGACGGGATCCTTGCTCGTGTCCTTGACCTGACCCTGCTGGAACGCGGTGGGATCGAGGCGGGTGGGCGTGCGCCGGCCGCCCTTGCCGGTGGCGGTGTCCTCGACCATCTCACCCTGTGATTTGCCGGATCGACCTTCGCCGGAGCGGCCGCCCATTTCGTTGTTGTTGGGGAGCTGGTTGCCGGTGACGCCCTTGGCGCTCATGTCGGCAATCGGGCCATCCATCGCATCCCAGCCGACGCCCTTGTCGATGGAGTCCGTCCAGTTGGCGTTGGTGTCCTCCATCTGGTCGAACAGATCCTCCTCCTGCTCCATGAGCTTGCCGATCATGTCTTCGAGTTCAACGGGAAGTTCGGGCATCGGGATGTCCTGCGCGGTCAGCGGATCCTCCTGGGTCCACTTCTCGCGGTCGGGCTTGTCCATCAGCCACTTCTCGAGGTTCGAGTTGATCTCCTCGGCCATTTCACGCCCCATCTCCTCGGCGGCGACGGCGATCTCAACCGCCTTCTGCTTGAGGGCGTTGTTGGCCATCGTCACTTCGCTATACAGCTCCATCAGCTCCTTGAGCATCGAGGCATTGGCCATGTCCTGCTCGGCGAGCTTGGAGAAATCGCTCACCCGTTCCTGCATGAAGGCGTCGAGCTTCTCCTGGCTCATCTGGAGTTCCTCGAGCAGCTTCTTGTCCTTGTCATCCCAGTCATCGACCGGCTTCTTGGCCAGCGGCGCGGTCTGATCGAGGATGCGCTGCTCCTCCTTCATGAACTGCTTGAGGGCGTCGCTGAGCTTCTTGTATTCCTCGGCTTTGTTCACGAGATCGCCGCCGGCTTTTTGCGAAGGCTGGGTCGCCGGCTCGGCCGAGGCGTTGAGCAGCGCCATCAGGCTTTCCAGCGTCGTGATGATCCGGCGCTGTTTGGTCTGCAACTGGTCATTGAGCTTCACCTGCTGGGCGGCCAGCGGTTCGGTCAGGATGGAACCGGCAAGATCGACGGCATCCTTGGCGGGGTTATACGCGAGGACCAGCAGCGTCTTCTGAACGATCTTGTTCTGCTCATCGAATGGGAAAGTCTCGGCGGTCTTTTGCATCAAGGCGCGGAGATCGGTCTGGCCGGACTGGAGCTGGGTCATCAGCGCCTGGTCGGCGGGTTTGTAGGCAAGCGCCTGGGCATGCAGGCCCTGCTGGGTCTTGAGCATTTCCGCGAGCAAGGCGCGGAGCTTGTCGAGCGATTCCTTGCGCTCCTGGGCGATGACCTCGGGGTCGCGGAACTTGATTTCGTAGATCGCGCTGGTGGTGGTCTGCGGGCCGCCATCTTTCAAGAGAGACGTCAGGGCGCGGTTGTCGGTCACCTCGACCTGCACGCGGATCGACGTGCCATGGGCGTGCTGCTGGGGCTTGAGATCGAGCGCGACCGACCAGGCATCGGAGGTTTGCCCCGGCTCGTAGGGACGCTTGGCCATCTCCACCATGACGGGGGCGGCGCCGGAGGCGGCCTGGGCGCTGGGGGCGTCGGAGGCCGCCATCAAAACCCGCGCGCCGCTCAGGCCGTAATCATCCTTGAGCTGCATCGAAATCTTGACCGGCGCGGTGGGGGAAAGCGTCGAATCCTGCGTCGGCCAGGTCATCTGGATCTGCGGGGCATCATCCTTCGTGCAATGAATGACCAGCGCCGGATCGGGCAGGCGGGCGATGATCTGCCCGGCGCTTTGGGTGAGGAGAATCGACAGCGGCGTGTCATCGAGGATCGTCGTCGTGGCGGTGAAGCGGCTGCCAAGTCCCCCCGCTCCATCCGATCCCGCAGCGCCCGCCATCGCCACCGGCGACGCCTCCCCCGCCTGCAGCATCGCGCCGGCGACCGGGACATCAACCGTCGCGGTGAGAGTCAGCACGCTCCCCTGCGGGACGGCCAGCGGCGTCTTGTTGATCGTCTGGGGCGTCAGCGTGATCGTCGTCGGCGCGCGGCGGGTGTAGGCCGGCGGCGTGACGGCGATGATGAGGCCCGTCAACTTCACCTGTGGGACGACCGTTGCCGTGTGCCAGGGGCTTTGTGTGCCGCCGACTTCCACGCGGTAGCGGGTCGTCTGATCGAGATGATCGACGCGGTGGGTGTAGCTGAGCTCATCACCAGCGATGATCGCGGGGAGTGTGGCGGCGGGCAATGCGGTGGAATCGAAGATCAACCGGGCATCGGGAGTGCCGGGGCCTTTGGCGGTGATGGAGACTTCCAAAGGCTGGCCGGTGACGAGGGTCACATCGCCGGGCTGAATGTTCAGGATTTCATATGCCCCCACCTTGGGGACGAAGGCGGTCGGGGAAAAAAGCTGCCTCCATCCGTGCGCGAACGTCGCCGGCCAAAGCGCCAGCAGGATGACCATCACCCCGACGCCCGCCGCCAGCTTCCACGCCAAGGAGCGCAGATCAGTGATCTTCACCGCCTCATCGAGCGATTTGCTTTCGGTGCTCCCGGCGATTTCCTCGAAGATCGGACCAATCCACGGGCTGGCGGCCATATCATCGGCGCGGGCGAGCAGGACGCTGTTGGTCAATCCGTTGTGCAACCCCTCGACGCGATGCTCGACGAGCCGCGCCACTTCAACCAATCGCGGCTGAATGAGAATCGGACGCAGCAGCCAGAGCAGCGCCGCGACGACCAGCACGCCGAGCCACGCCGCCAGCACGACCCACGTCCAGCGGCTTTGACCCATCGCATTGGCGACGAGCGCCCCGGCGAGCGTGGCGGCCAGCAGCGTGGTCACAAAGAGCATCGCCCCGCGAACAATCCGCTGCACGCGATACTTCTGCCCCACCGCGTCGAGCCGATCCTCGATCGCCAGATACGCCGGATGTGATGCCAGTTGGGTCATGCCGCGACTCCTCTTCACGCTCGGTCCGCTCCGCGCCTCCGCAGGCGGCACGGCCACTCTCTCCACTTTATCATAGCCGCCGGCGAGACGGATGTTGCCGGATCTAACCGGCAGGGTGTTTCAATTCTCTTTGGTAGGGGCGGC
>CAYTAP010000190.1:0-4019 GCA_964435775.1 uncultured Tepidisphaeraceae bacterium | reverse complement strand
AGTCTCCACATTATAACGACTTATCGAATAGAAAGATGTTCACAGCAGTGCGGCTGAAGCCGCCCCTACCAGGGAGAATTGAAAGACCCTGGGATGAAAGATGAGCCGCTACTCAGGGTGGGAGCGTGGGCGTAGAATGGGGCAATGGCGACACCACTGACTCGGAAGTTTACGTTGAATGATCTCCGCGCCGCCCGGGCGAAAGGCTCGAAGGTGGCGATGTTGACGTGTTATGACCACGCGATGGCGCGGCAGATGGAGGCGGCGGGGGTGCCGACGATCCTGGTGGGGGACTCATTGGGGAATGTCGTGCTTGGGCATGAAACGACGCTGCCGGTTTCGCTGGGGATGGTCATCGAGTTGACGCGCGCGGTTCGGCGGGGCGCGCCGCATGCGTTTGTCGTGGCGGACATGCCGTTTGGAACGTATCAGGATTCAACCGCGCAGGGGATGCGCCGGGTGATGCGGTTGATGAAAGAGACCGAGTGCGATTGCGTGAAGCTGGAGGTGGGGCGATTGCAGGCGCCGCTGGTGGAGCGGCTGGCGGATTCGGGCGTGGCGGTCATGGCGCATCTGGGATTGAGGCCGCAGAGCGTGGGGATATTGGGCGGCTATAAATCGCAGGGAAAAACGGCGGCCGAGGCGCGGGGGATTGTGGAAATGGCGCTGCTCATGCAACGCAGCGGCGCGGCGGCGCTGTTGCTGGAAGCGGTGCCGCCGGTGGTATCGCAGGCGGTGGTCGATGCGGTGGAGGTTCCCGTCATCGGATGCGGCGCGGGGCCGGCGTGCGACGGGCATGTCGTCGTCACACATGATGCCCTGGGATTGACGCCGCGCCCGCCGCGATTCGTGCCGGTGCTGGCGGATCTGGCGACGCCCCTGCGGCAGGCTTTTGGTGCGTATGTGGAACAGGTTTCCGGTGGAAAGTACCCGGCCGAGGAGCATGCGTATGACATGCCGGCGATGGAAAGGGAGATTTTTTGCGGTGGAAAAAAAACGTGACCCGCGCGTATGTTGGTTGAAGAGTCGCGGGACGGAACGAAAAGGTCGCTCCCGCCGCGATGTCGGGAACGCGAGCGAAGACACAAGGCTTTGCAGTGATTCCGCCCGGTAAAAACAGGATCAAAACCATCACACGACAAGGAGTGATTCCATGAAGCCGATACGCAAGACAGTGGGTGTTCTGGTGATTGCCGCCGCCGCGACGGCGAGCGGATTCATCGGGTTTAATGTATTTCAGGACGCAAAGTTTGCATGGGCGGAGCAGAAAGTCGAGGCGACGCGCGAGCAACTGGCGCACGTCGAGGATTTGGCGACGGTCTTCCGCCATGTGGGGAAGGTGGTCGAGCCGTCGGTGGTCAACATCAACGTGAAGAAAACGATTCACGGCGCCAGGCAGTTGCCGTTCGATGACAACATGCTCCGTCGCTTCTTCCCCGACCGCGATGGCGACGGCGAGCCCGACCTTCCACCGGGCTTTGATGAAAGCCAGGGCGGCGACCGCGTGCAGATGGGGACGGGCAGCGGCGTCATCATGGAGGTGGATGGGGATTTTGGTTACATCGTGACCAACAATCACGTCGCCGGCGGTGCGACGGAAATGGACATCACGCTTAATGACGGGCGCGAGATCAAGGATGCGACGCTCGTCGGCGCCGATCCCAAGAGCGACATCGCGGTGGTCAAGATCAAGGCGAATCACCTGATCGCGGCCAAGTGGGGCAACAGCGATGAGCTGCAAAAGGGGGACTGGGTGATGGCGTTCGGCAGCCCGTTCGGGTACGTCGGTTCGATGACGCACGGGATTGTCTCCGCGCTCAACCGGACGAATGTCGGGATTCTCGGCGCGCAGGGGTATGAGGATTTCATCCAGGTCGATGCGCCGATCAACCCCGGCAACTCCGGCGGCCCGCTGGTGAACATCCGCGGCGAGGTCGTGGGGATCAACACCGCCATCGCGTCGCGCTCCGGCGGGTTCCAGGGGATCGGATTCGCCATCCCCTCCAACCAGGCGAAGAAGATCTTCGAATCGCTCAAGGCGCACGGCAAGGTGAGCCGCGGGTGGCTGGGCGTCAGCATTTCCGACGTCAAGCGGAACAAGGATCTTGCCCGCAGCTTTGGATACAAGAGCGACAAGGGCGTGCTCGTGCAGCAGACGTTCAACAACACGCCGGCGTCGGGCAAGCTGCAGGCCGGTGACATCATCATGCAGCTCGATGGCAAGGAGATTCCATCGGTGCAGGAACTTCGCACGGCCATCGCGCAAACTTCGCCGGGCGAGACGGTCAAGCTGCACATCTACCGTGATGGGAAGGAAAGCGATGTGTCCATCAAGCTCGGTGATCAACCGGCCGACCTGATGGCGGTCGCCAGCGGCAAGGCGTCGCCGGGCGCATCCGGCCAGGCCGAAGGCGCCAACCAAAGCGCCGCGTCGGTCGGATTGCAACTGACGGATGTCAACGCGGTGTTCATCAAGCGTTTCGGGCTGCCCGCCGGGACGACCGGGGCGCTGGTCAGCGGCGTGGAGCGCGGTTCGGTCGCCGCGGAAGAGGGACTTCGGCCAGGCGATGTGATCACCAGGATCAATGACCAGGAAGTTGGCAATGCCGAGGACGCCTCCAACGCGCTGGCCAAGAGCGACCTGGGCAAAGGCGTTCGGATGTATGTGACCAGCCGTGAGGGTTCACGGTTCGTGTTCGTCAAGGTTGAGAAGAACGCGAAGGACAAGGGTGAATGATGGGGCGCATGAACGCCGCATGATGCAATGGAGTGTTCGCCAATGGATCCCTTCCCCGGCGTGCCGGGGAGGGGATCTTTGCTTGTGGGGGCTGTGTTATGGATGGAGCCGCGGACGCGGGCGCGGATGGAGGGCTGGCTCCGAATGGAACACCATCCGCTTATCCGGCCATCGCTTCGACGCCGCCCATGATTTCCGAAAGCTCGGTCGTGATCTGGCTTTGCCGGGCGCGGTTGTATTGCATGGTCAGGCTCTTGACCATCTTGTCGGCGTTGTCGGTGGCGCTCTTCATCGACACCATCCGCGCCACATTCTCGCTGGTCGTCGCATCAAGGAAGCATTGGAACAGCGCGGACTTGACGGTGAGGGGGAGCAGCTCATCCATCAGTTCGCGGGCGCTGGGCGAAAACTCGTAAACGGCTTCGGTGTCGGATTCGGTCGATTTCGACGCCGCAGCGACGGCCGCATCCGGCGAATGCTTCATGTGCAGCGCACCGGCGGCGATCTGCGCTTCCTTCTCGGCGATCTGCTGCGCGGTCCGATCCGCCGCATCCGCCAGGCCGCTCAAGGGCAGGAGCTTCAGCACCTCGGGGCGCTGGGTGGAGGTGCTGATGAAGTCCATGTAAACGACATAAACCGCGTCGAGTTTTGCGGAGACGAAATCCCCGATGAACTTGTCGGCCAGACGTTCGACATCCGCCCATTGGGCTTCGTCGGCGAACTCATCATATCGCGCGGCGATCTCGCGGCGCTGGAAGTTGAAGTAGTTGACGCCCTTTTTTCCCGAGACGTGCAGCTCGATCGTGTGCCCGCCGGCCTCTTCCGTGCGGATGAATCCGGAGGCGGCGCGAAGGATGGATCCGTTGTAGGCGCCCGCCAGCCCCCGATTGCTGGTGATGACCAGGACGGCGGATCGGCCGGTGCGGCTATCGTGGTCCACTTGCCTGAGCAGGGGATGCTCGACATCCTTGACGCTGGAGGCGAGGTCGCCGACCAACTCGCGGATTTTCATCGTGTAGTGCTTGGTGCCCACGGCGCGCTTGAGCGCTTTCTGGAACTTTGCCGTAGCGATCATCTGCATCGTCTTGGTGATCTTGCGGATGTTCCGGACGGCTTTTCTGCGTTTGACGATCGCGCGTGCTTTGGCCATAAGGAGCGTAAGAATACGGAATCGCGCGTCGCGTTTCAAATGAGAGGGAGTGGTCAATTATTGAGGTCGATGTGTATGGATGGAGGGCGTCGCTCCCGCGACGCCGTGGCGTTGCGGGAGCAACGCCCTCCA
>CAYTAP010000189.1:0-4128 GCA_964435775.1 uncultured Tepidisphaeraceae bacterium | reverse complement strand
TGTCAATCTCCAACTACCCCCCGCCTCGTCGTTCCAACGCACGGATGAGGTTTGCCGGGAAGTGGAGAAGATGATCTCCGATTCGCCGGGCGTGCAGGATGTGAACACCGTCGTCGGATTCAGCCTCGTCAGCGGCGTACAGAGCACCTACAGCGGGTTCTTCTTCGTCTCCCTCAAGCCCTGGGCCGACCGCAAGAGCCTGATTGAGAATTATCAGGTCATCAAGGGGAAACTGAACCTCGCGCTCTATCCGATCGCCGACGCCGTCGCCTTCGGTTTTTCACCGCCTCCGATTCCCGGCCTGGGCGCATCGGGTGGTGTGACATTCGTTCTGGAGGATCGCACCGGCGGGGATGTTCCCTACCTGGCGAAGAATCTTGATGTCTTCCTGGCCGCGTTGCAAAAGCGCCCCGAAGTGGCACAGATCAATTCGACGTTTCAGCCGCGGGTGCCGCAGGTTTTCATGGATGTGGATCGGGACAAGGCATTCAAGGAACATCTCAATCTCGGCGAAGTCTACGGCACGATGCAGGCGTTCATGGGGGGCGCGTTCATCAACTTCTTCAACCGGTTCGGCCGGCAATGGCCGGTCTATGTGCAGGCCGACGAGGACGCCCGCAGCCGAGCCCGCAACATCGGTGACTTTTACATCCGCAACAGCGAAGGGACGCCCGTCCCCCTTTCCACCGTCGTCGATGTTGAGAATCGCGTTGGCCCGGAATACACGATGCGCTACAACCTCTATCGCTGTGCCCAGATCACCGCCAACCCAGCCCCGGGCTACAGCTCCGATCAGGCGATGGAGGCGTTTGAAGACGTCTTCGCCAAAACGATGCCGCCGGGGATGGGGTATGACTATGTGGGGATGTCCTACCAACAGCAGCAGGCTCGCGCCGGCGTGCCGGCGTCGGCCATTTTCGGGTTCTCGCTTCTGTTTGTTTTCCTGATTCTCGCCGCGTTGTATGAAAGCTGGACCTTGCCGCTGTCGGTGCTGCTGGCGACGCCCATTGCGGTTTTCGGGGCGCTGGCGGCGCTTTATTTGCGACGGCAATTTCAGACCGCCGTCTACCCCGCCATCCTCGTGCAGATGGAGTTTGATGTATTCGCCCAGATTGGGCTGGTCATGATCATTGGGCTGGCCGCCAAGAACGCGATCCTGATCGTCGAGTTCGCAAGGGAGCAGCATGAAAAGGGATTGACGCTTGTTGATGCGGCGCTGTCGGCGGCGCGGCTGCGCTTTCGGCCGATTATCATGACAAGTCTTGCGTTTATCCTCGGGTGCGTACCCCTCTGGATGGCCAAGGGAGCCGGGGCGCTGGCGCGTGAGTCGATGGGAACCGCGGTCATCGGCGGCATGTTCGCCGCAACGGTTCTTGCGGTCATTTTGGTTCCAGGTTGCTTTTGTCTCGTTGAGCGTTGGTCAGCGCGTCGCGCCGTCGAGTCCGGCGCCTTGCCGGTCTTGCCGGGTTGATGGGTCTTTATTGAAAGGTTTCCCGCGTGTCCCGTTTCTTCGTCAATCGTCCGATCGTCGCAATCGTGATCTCGGTGATCATGGTCATCTGCGGCGGTCTAGCCGTCTTGACGCTGCCGGTGTCGCTGTTTCCCGACATCGCGCCGCCGCAGATTGTCGTCAGCGCCAATTATCTCGGCGCCGATGCCCAGACGGTGGAGCAATCCGTCGCCACCCCCATCGAGCAGCAGATGAGCGGCGTGGACAACATGAACTACATGTATTCGCTCAATTCGAATACCGGCCGGATGGATCTGACCGTCAGCTTCGATCTGGGCACCGATCCGAACACCGATCAGATTCTGACGCAGATGCGCCTGACCCAGGCGATGCCCCAGCTTCCCAGCCAGGTGACGAACCTGGGCGTGACCGTGCAAAAATCACAGGCCGCGCCCTTGATGGTTGTCTGCCTGCGCTCGCCGGACAAGCGATACGATGCCCTCTTCCTCTCGAACTATGCGAACATTCATTTGAATGATGAACTCACGCGCCTGCCGGGCATTTCCAATGTCCAGATTTCCGGCGCGGGGGAATATGCGATGCGGCTTTGGGTTCGCCCTGACCGCCTGGCCCATCTTGGCGTGACGGTCCCCCAGATCGTCGATGCGGTGCAGAAGCAGAACACGGTCAATTCCGCCGGCCAGATCGGCGGCGAACCTGCGCCCAAGGGGACTGAGTTCACCTACGCCGCCCTCGCGCAGGGCAGACTTCAAACGGAGGAGGAGTTTGGCAACATCCTCATCCGCGAGACGAGTGATGGGGGCGCGATTCGGCTCAAGGATGTCGGGCGGATTGAGCTCGGCGCGCAGGTGTACAACACTCAAGGGCGATTCGACGGCCAGCCTGCCGCAGTCATTTCGATCTTCCAACTGCCCGGCTCGAACGCACTCGAAGCCGCCCGTGCCGTCAAGGCCCGCCTCGCCGAGCTTCAAAAGGGCTTTCCGCCAGGCATGGATTACGTCGTCTCACTCGACACAACCCTCGCCGTCACCGAGGGAATCCACGAAATCCTCGTCACGCTCGTCGAAGCGCTCGTGCTCGTCATGCTCGTCGTCTTCCTGTTCCTGCAAAGCTGGCGGGCGACGGTCATCCCCCTCATGGCCGTCCCCGTTTCCCTCGTTGGCGTTTTTCTCTTCTTTCCGATGCTTGGTTTCAGCGTCAATACGCTGTCGCTGTTTGGCCTGGTGCTGGCGATTGGATTGGTGGTGGATGATGCCATCGTTGTCGTTGAAGCCGTCGAGCAGAAGATTGAGCAGGGCTTGGCACCCAAAGAGGCGACGATCGCCGCGATGGATGAAATCACCGGGCCGGTCATCGGGATCGCGCTGGTGCTCGCCGCCGTCTTCGGCCCCACCGCCTTCATTCCCGGCATCACCGGCGGGCTTTACCGGCAGTTCGCCGTCACCGTCGCGATCTCCGTCCTCATCTCCGCCTTCAACGCCCTGACGCTCAGCCCGGCCTTGTGCGCCTTGATGCTTCGCAAGCGCAGCGGAGGGCGCTGGCCGCTCAAGCAGCTTTTCGGATCGTTCAACAAGGGATACGACCACGCCGCGCGGGGATATGTCGGCGTGTGCGATCTGCTGATCCGCCGGAGCGTGGCGGCCGTGGTTCTCCTGATCGCCTTTTGCGTCGCTGCGGTTGTTTTTGGCAAAAAGCTTCCCTCCAGCTTTCTACCCGAGGAGGACCAGGGGTATTTCTACGTCAATCTCCAGTTGCCCGATGCCGCATCGCTTCAACGGACCAGCGCCGCCGCCGCATCCATCGAAGAACTTCTCGGCCAGACGCCCGGCGTGGAACACGTCACGACCACCGTCGGATCAAGCCTCCTCAGCGGTGTCGAATCGACCTACAATGCCTTCTTTTTCGTCACACTCAAGCCTTGGTCCGAGCGAACCGCGCCCAACGAACAATACGTCGCCATTCGCAGGCAGCTTGACACGAAGCTCACATCCTTTGCCCCCGGCGAGGCCTTCGCCTTTTCGCCGCCTGCGATTCCCGGTGTCGGCGCATCCGGCGGCGTCACGTTCGTCCTGGAGGATCGCAGCGGGCAGGATCCGCAATTCCTCGCCGACAACACCGCCATATTTCTCGCGGCTGCCAAAAAGCGACCGGAACTGACGCAGGTCAGCACCACACTTCTGCCTTCGGTGCCACAGGTCTTTGTCGATGTGGATCGGGAGAAGGCGCTCAAGCAGCAGGTTGATGTCAGCGATATTTACACGACGATGCAGGCGTTCATGGGAGGGAGTTTCATCAATTACTTCAACCGCTTCGGCCGGCAGTGGCAGGTCTATCTGCAGGCCGAGGGGACATACCGAGATCGTGCCGATCGGATCGGCGCATTTTATGTGAAAAACTCCGCCGGTGATTCCGTGCCTCTCTCCACGCTCGTCCAGCTCGAGCGGCGCTCCGGCCCGGAGTTCACGATGCGCTACAACCTGTATCGCAGCGCCCAGATCAACGCCAACCCCGCTCCCGGCTACAGCTCGGCCGACGCGATGAATGCGCTCGAAGAGGTCTTCTCCCAAACGATGTCGCGGCAAATGGGATACGATTATCTCGGCATGTCGTTTCAGGAAAAAAAGGCGCAGCAGGGAATCTCCTCCGGCGTCATCTTC
>CAYTAP010000188.1:0-4152 GCA_964435775.1 uncultured Tepidisphaeraceae bacterium | reverse complement strand
CGGTGATCAAGGCGATCACGTAGATCAAAAACGCGGTGTTGAGGAAGGTGGGGTCGCCGCGTCCTTCGTACTGATAAAACGACAACATGACGAAAAACACCCCCGCCAGCAGAAGGCGAAGGGCGGTCAGGGCGTTGGGAACATGGCGGAACATAGTCGCAGGGAATTGTACGGAGAATGTCCGGCCAAGGAAGAGGAGCAATAAATTGCAAAGAATTTGTTTCTCATATTGCTGCTTTATGAGGTAGACTTATGCCACCACCAGAGGGACTGCGCAGTAAGTTTGGAGCGAGAGAACCCATGATGCGTACAAAACGGATCGGATTGCTGGCCGGTGTGGCATGCCTGGCGATTGGTTTTTCACAAGCGTCGGCCGTTGTCATCACCGCAGGCGATGGTTCGGGCAACACGACGGCCAGTGGGAATTTCGCGAGCGCATTCGCCCATGTCGGAACTGGCGGCGCCGGCGCCATCGCCTACCTTGGCAACGGCGTGATCCTCACCGCCAACCATGTGTTCAACGCCAATCCGAGTGGAAATGTCAAAATCAACGGTACGAACTACCCGCTGATCGCCAACAGCTCGCACCAGCTTCACGCCCCCGGCGATCCCGGCAATCTGGATGATCTTCGTTTGCTTCAGATCGACATTACCGGCGGCAATCCAGGTGGGCTGCTTCCGCTGGGCACGGCCACGACTGGAAGCACTGTCCGTATGGTCGGCAATGGATTCAACCGCGATACGGCGCAAACGACTTGGTATGTGGATACGACACCAGTTACATGGGTGTGGTCCACATCACCCTTTGTGGGCTGGGATGCGACGGGTACTGGCTATCGGACATCGCTCTCCAGCCAGAGCCTGAGATGGGGTGAAAATAAGATTGACGGAACGCCCGTGGCTCCCGCCGAAAACGGTGTCAATGTCGTCAACATGGCCACGGTCTTCACTGACCCGACGCTCGGTGGTTTTGCCGATGAAGCCCAGGCCGTCGAACACGACTCCGGCGGCAGTGTGTTTCAATTCAACAGCATCGCCAATCAATGGGAGCTTGTTGGCATCATCACCAACGTCGGGCCATTCATCGGCCAACCCAATACACCGGGTCACACCGACACGGCCGTCTTCGGCAACGCCACCTATTTTGCGGACCTCTCCAAATATCAGGATCAGATCAGCGCCTACATGGCTTCCGTCCCCGAACCCGCGTCGGCGTCGGTTTTGATGATCGTCGGGGCGATGCTTCTTGGACATCGCCGGCGTTTGGCGCGATGATCGCTTTCGCCATGAGTTCTTCAAACAAGCCCCTGACAGACAAACCCCCGGCGGAACACACGTTGAACCTTCGCGTCCGCTACCCCGAAGTCGATGCGATGGGGTATCTCCATCACAGCCGGTATCTGCAATACTTTGAGATGGGGCGGATCGAGTTGCTGCGCGAACTGGGATATTGCTACGCCGACCTGGAGCAGGACGGGGTCTATTTCGTTGTCGTGAAAGCCGAGTGCCGGTACAAGGCGCCGGCGCGATACGATGAGGAACTGACTTTGGTCACGCGCGTCGTCAAACAGACGGCCGTCCGGATCGATCACGCCTACGAGTTGAAACGCGGCGACACCTTTCTGGCCGAGGCGACAACGACCATCGCCTGCGTGGATCGGGAGGGGCGGCTTCGGGAGATTCCGGAGTTTATGCAATAATGCGGCATCCGCATGTGGCCTGTGGTGCCTCATGTCAGCGCATTGGCGCTATCGCTTCGCGGCCTTGGTTGGCTTGCCGCGGCTCTTATTGGGACTGCGTTTGGCGGCCGGTTTGGTCTTGGCTGGCAACGCATCGTCCGGCTGGGCTGGCCCGCGCCTGGCCATGTCCAGGAGTTCGCGCGCCTGCATTCGCGTGACGTTGGTGATCCGTTGCCCGCCGATCATTTCCGCGATTTCCTCCAGCCGTTCATCGCCTTCCATCCGACGCACGGTGGTCTGCGTCTGATCCTTCGAGACATCCTTTCGCACGGTCAGATGCCGGTCGGCATAACAGGCGATTTGCGGCAGGTGTGTGATGCAGAGCACCTGGTGATGGTCGGCCAATGACCGCAGCTTGTCGCCGATGACCGAGCCCAAGCGCCCGCCGACGTTGGCGTCGATTTCGTCGAAGACGAGCACGCTGATCCGGTCGCTGCCGGCGAGGATTCCCTTGAGCGCGAGCATGATGCGCGACATCTCGCCGCCGGAGGCGATTTTGCGCAAGGGTTGGGGGAGCTGGCCGGGGTTGGTTTGCACGATGAAGTCGATTACATCAAAGCCGCTGGCGATCGCGGGGATGGAGGGGTCGGGCAGGGCGCCCGTGGGGGATTGAAATGAAACGGTGAAGATCGCTTTTTCCATCCCCAGTTGGGCCAGTTGCTTTTGAATCAAGGGCGCGAGGCGGCCGGCTGACTCTTTGCGCCTTATGGACAATTCCTCCCCCAGCTTTTTAAGTTGCTTCGTCAACGGGTTGATCTTTTTGCCCATCGCATCGAGATCGTCGGTCTGTCGTTCAAGCTCCGCGATCTTCGTGCCGATCTCGCTTCGATATGCCAGCGTCTGGTCCACGGTTTGGCCGTATTTGTTCAGGATGCGATTCAGCGTGTTGAGGCGTTCGTTGACTTCCGCCAGTTCGCCGGGGTCGAGATCGAGCCGGTCGAGATAACGCGACAGGTCATAGGCGCATTCCTCGAGGTTGATCGACGCATCGCGCATTGATTGAGCGATGGGCTTGAGGTTTTGGTCGAGTTCGGCCAGTTCGCCGATGACCGCCGCCATCATCTTCAGGCGTTCGAGGACCGATCCATCCATTTCATACAGCGCCGCGTGCGTGGCGCCGGCGTCTTTCTTGAGCTTTTCAAGGTTGGTCAACACCGATGCCCGCGCGCTCAGTTCGTCATATTCGCCGGCGCTCAATTCCGCGTGGTCGATTTCCGCCGCCTGAAAGCGATACAGCTCAAGCTGCTGATCCCGCAGCGCGCGGTGGTCGGCCAGGTCCTCCAGCCGACGATGAATCTCCGTCAACTCGGAGAACACCTCGTGATATTCGTCGCGAAGGGGATGCAGGTCGCCGAACTGGTCGAGCACATCAAGCTGGTTGGAGGGCTTGAGCAGATACTGGTGGTCGTGCTGCCCATGGACATCGACCAGTTGCTCGGCCAATCCCTTGAGCATCCCCAGTGTGATCGGCTGACCATTGAGCGCCACCGCGCCGCGGCCGGACGCATAGAGGCGGCGGGTGATGATCAATTCCCCGCCATCGCGCTGCACGGGCACATCGGTCGTCAGGGCGATTTTTTCAAGCAGGGCGTGATCGCGGATGTCGAACACGCCGCTGACGCGTCCCTCCTCCACTCCGGGGCGCAGCATGTCGGAGGCGCCGCGCAGACCCAGCAGCATTTCGACGGCCCCGATGACGAGGCTCTTGCCGGCGCCGGTCGCGCCGGTGAAACAGTTCAGTCCGGACGCCAATTCGATGCGCGCATCGGAAATCACCGCGAGGTTGGAGATATGAAGTTCCCGGAGCATGGTTGAATCAGGATGAAGTCAAAAGTCACAAGGAGAAAGGATGAAAATGGATCAGGCGATCATTGCGCCTGGGCATTGGGATTTTTTTCTCATCCTTCATCCTTCCGCCTTATGCTTAACTCACCTTTGATCCCGACGCCGCCGGTTCGCTTGGCGTGATGAAGATGACGCGCCCGCTCGCCGCGTCGGTCGCCGCCAGGAGCATTCCCTGGCTCACCTGCCCGCGCATCGTCCGCGGCGCGAGGTTGGCGACGATGATGATCTGTTTGCCGACAAGCTGCTCGGGCGCGTAGTGCGCTTTAAGGCCGGCGCAGAGTTGCCGCTTTTCGCCGCCCACGTCGATTTGAAGCAGCAGCAGTTTGTCCGCGTTGGGGTGGGGCGCGCATTCCAGCACCGTTGCGACGCGGAGGTCGAGCTTGGCGAAATCGTCGTACTGAATCGTCGTCTGTGTCGTATCCGTCGTATCCATCATGTTGCAACCTTATCTAAAAGTGTGAATGTGGGCACTTTAAGCGTTTCGCTCATCACATCCAAGCCGCCTTTGGCGCGCCGCAGGGTGTTTCAATTCTCTTTGGTAGGGGCGGCTTCAGCCGCCGTCTTCCTC
>CAYTAP010000187.1:0-4200 GCA_964435775.1 uncultured Tepidisphaeraceae bacterium | reverse complement strand
ATGGTCCGCGGGGTACCACGGACCCTACTTGATAATTTTCTTCAATAATCCGCCCGCAGTCCGAAGGTTTCCGTGGGGAGGATGCCGCGCCATTGGGAGATCAGTTTTTGATACGCCTGGCCGACGGGACGGATTTTGCGGTTCAGGTCGTACAGGCCGCATGCGTTGACCGTGTTGTTCTTCTCACGCAACGCGGTGTCCCAGTCGATCTGATCGGTGAGGCTGTACCAGGTGAAACCGAGAATCGGCACGCCGTCGCGCTTGAGCTGGCACATGTTGGCCCATTCCTTCCAGAGCCACCGCGGCGCTTCCTTTTCATCCTTGGTGTTGGTTTCGGTGTGCATGATCGGCAGGCGGTAGCGGTGGTAATACTGGCTGGTGATGACGTAGTAGCCGAAGATTTCGCCGGAGGGGATGACCTGCTTTTCCTTGTTCACGAGATGCTCGTTGGTCGCGTAATAGTCATTGCCCATCACGCAGCGATCCTTGACGTGATGCTTATGAAACCAGTGGTATTCCTCGCGGGTCATCCCGTTGTCGAGCAGGTATTCATACATTTTCGCGGCCAGCGGGAAGCCGTAGGTCAGGTCAAGGGAAAGGAAGCGGCGCTCGTTGTAAAACGACGCGAGCTCCTCGACATCCGGCGCGCCGACATGGAAATACTCCGACGATTCGCTCTGGATGAACCGCGCATCCTCGCGCACGGACAGGATGGCGCGCATCGCCAGGAGATTGGCGCGGCAACAATTGCGCAGGGCGGTGACGAACCCCTTGTCCCCCTTCTGGCGCTCGTTCCACCATCCCAGCCCGCCGCTGAACATGGAGGCGACGAAGATTTCGTTGACGGGGGTGTATAAACGCACCCAGGGATAGCGACGGGCAAACGCCTTGGCGTAGTCGGCAAAGAGCGGCGGCCAGTCGGTGTTGTCAAAGCCTCCCACCCAATCGGGCACTCCGAAATGGCACAGATCAACGATGGGCGTCAGACCGATCTCGCGGAGGGCGCCGAAGGTTTGATCGGCGAAATCCCAATCATATTTCTCCGGCGCCAGGTGTGTTTTGTAATAGGGAGGGCCATAGCGGAGGAAGTGGACGCCGAGTTTTTTGGTCAATTGAAAATCCTCGCGCCAGCGGTCGTAGTGCCCGCACTCGGCCATCTCGTCGCGCCGGATCGTTTTGCCATCCTTGTCGGCGATGGTGGGATAACTGTTTTCGATGCCGGTGGCGAACATGAATTGGGACATGGGGGAAAGCTCCGGGAGTTGCGGGATTGGAGCATCGCGGAGTTCAAATCACAGGCAATCCCAAAACTGCGAGCAGAACAAAGGACCGAGCGCATTGTGGACCATGCCCGCCAAAAAGGCACCGGCGGAAATTGGAGGGCGTTGCTCCCGCAATGCCGCGGCGTCGCGGGAGCGACGCCCTCCATCTTTGCAGGTCGGCCACAATGATTGACTACATCCCAAGGTTATGCAATTCTCCGCTGCCGCGCAATATCACCAGAGAATGAACCACGGATGAACTCAGTTAAACGCAGATCAATGCAGGTTTTTCCCATCCGTGTTTATCCGTGTTCATCTGCGGTTGATTCTTCGTCATGTTGGGCAGCAGCATTTGTAGGGTCCGCCCCGCGGACCATTGCGACGCATCCACATCGCCGAAAAGTGGCCCGCGGGGCGGACCCTACAGGTCGGCGTGGAATCGAACCACGGATGAACTCGGATAAGCACACTCCATTCTAAAATCTCAAGATCAAAAATCGAAAATCCCCTCGTCTTCCATCTTCGCGTCCGTTGCCCGATACTCTATGCGTATGAACGTCAAGCTCCTGGATCTTCAAGCCCAATACCTTCCCCATCGCGATGAAATTCGCGCGGCCATCGACGAGGTGTGCGACGCGCAGGCCCTCATTCTCGGTCCGGCCGTCGATCGTTTTGAAAAGCACCTGGCCGAGTATTGCCACGCGGCCCACGCGCTGGGCGTTTCGTCGGGCACGGATGCGATTCTCATCGCACTCATGGCGCTGGGGATCGGGCCGGGCGATGAGGTGATCGTTCCCGCCTTCACGTTTTTCGCCACCGCCGGCTGCGTGTCGCGCGTGGGCGCGACACCGGTCTTCGCGGACGTGGAATATGGGTCGTTCAATCTCGATCCCGACGATTTCGCCAGGAAAATCACGGCGAAAACCAAGGCGGTCATCCCCGTCCACCTTTTCGGGCAATGCGCCCGCATGGATGCGATCAACGCGATCGCTTCCGCCGCCAACATCACCGTCATCGAAGACGCCGCCCAGGCGATCGGCGCCACCCGACATGGGCAATCCGCCTGCACGATGAGCCGGATCGGATGCCTCAGTTTCTACCCGACCAAAAACCTCGGCGCGTTCGGCGACGCCGGCGCGGTCTGCACCGCGGACGATCACCTGCACGAGGTCATGCGCAAGCTCCGCGTTCATGGTTCGGGACACACCTATTATCATGAGATGGTCGGCGGGATGTTTCGGATGGCCGGTATTCAGGGCGCGGTGCTTGATGTGAAGCTGAAGTATCTTGAAGGCTACCACGACGCCCGGCGTCGCAACGCCGCTGCGTATGACTCATTACTGGCGGGAACAAACGTCGTCACGCCCGTGATCGACGAGGGGAACGTGAGCATCTACAACCAGTATGTCGTCCGCGTCCCCCGGCGCGATGAGGTGCAGCGACAACTGGCCGACGCCGGGGTGCAAAGCGCGGTTTATTATCCCCTCCCGCTTCATCTGCAACCGTGCTTTGCATCGCTGGGTGGCAAGGAAGGGGACCATCCCCAATCGGAGCGCGCCGCCCGGGAAGTGCTCGCGCTGCCCATCCATCCGCAACTGACCCAGCGGGAGCTGCACTATGTGGCCGCCCAGCTCGGCAAAGCCGCGAGCAAGTCCATGTAGGGTCCGTGGTACGCCGCGGACCATTGCCGCAATTGAAACAATGGTCCGCGGCGTACCACGGACCCTACGAAAACCGCACTACGTGGCCGCACAACTTCAGAAGGCAACGGCGGGATAGGGTGAGCAGTCGGCAGTCGGCAGTGGGCAGTCAAATCAAAATACGAACCCGCAAGCTCTTCTTCGCTGCCGACCGCTGACTGCCGACTGCCCACTTCTTCCCTCCCATCAATCAAGCCATCCGCCTTGGTCGGCCGATGTTGTACGATACGTGAGTGAATCGAACCTTCCTGTCGCCGCGCCGTTGCCTGATGAGTTGCTGGACAAGCTCGCCGAGACCCAGCGGCAGATCGACGTGTTGCGCGAGCAGCTCACCGAATCGCAGCGCCTGGCGACCATCGGCACCATTGCCGCCGTCATCGCCCACGAGTTCAACAATCTCCTCACCCCCATTGTCAGCTACAGCCAGTTCGCCCTGACCAGCGCCGAATCCGACAAGCCCGACATGGATCTCATCCGCAAGGCACTGGCCAAGAGCTTCCAAAGCTCCACCAAAGCCGGCCGAATCTGCGCCTCGATGCTCGGCCTGGCTCGTGGGGAATCGAGCTTTGGTCCCGTATTGGTCCAAACCCTCGTCGATGAGGTCCTAGCGGTGATGGCCCGCGATCCACAGAAGGACGGACTGGCGCTGCGGGTGCAGGTTCAACCCGACCTGCTCGTCAACGGCGATCCGGTTCAGCTTGAGCAGGTTCTCCTCAACCTCCTCATCAACGCGCGGCAGGCAATGCTCGGCAAATCAGGATCGTTGACGATCAAAGCGACGGCCGACGAAGAAGCGCGCGAAACACGCATCCAGATCATCGACACCGGCCCGGGCATCCCGGAAAAGTTCCTCGCCCGCATCTGGGAGCCTTTTTTCACGACCAAAGGAACCACCCGGCGCGATCAACCCAAGGGCACTGGATTGGGCCTGGCGATCTGCAAGGAAATCGTCGATCACCACAAAGGCCGAATCACCGTCGCCAGCGAAGTCAACAAGGGGACGACGTTCACAGTCATCCTGCCGCAGGCGTGAAGGGATTTTTGATTTTTGATTGGTGATTTTTGATTGCAGGCAGGCATGTGTCCCGCATTTCAATCAAAAATCGACAATCCAAAATCGAAAATTGCCACGTTCTCATGTGAAGCTGACCACAAAAATTTATCGGACCTCTCCTCCTCCACCCGATAAGCATGATGAACTCTACTCTCACTTGAGGAGCCGTCATGTCCATCATTGT
>CAYTAP010000186.1:0-4301 GCA_964435775.1 uncultured Tepidisphaeraceae bacterium | reverse complement strand
GATTCATGAGTGATGTCACTTGATTCATGAATCACGTCACCTGATTCATGAGTGATGTCACTTGATTCATGAAGCGCGCCGCCTGCGGCATGCCCCGGCATATGGTATGGACTTCGGCCCACCCCCATCGGTTGTGGGCCATGATCCGCCCGGCGCGCTTCCCGCGCTGTTTCCGCCCCGTGGCGTCCATCCCCTTGTGCCCGCCCGTCCCCGCCCATCCGTTCAACGCTCAGCCGGGTCGATCCGCCTTCGGCTTTTTGCCGCTCATGAGTCTCACATAAAACGGGCGCTGCGCCACCAGTTCGCCGCTGCAGCGCAGTTCAACCCAGTATTTGCCGGCCTCGGGGATTGGAATGTTCCGCAGGACGACCTGCATGTCGGTCAGGCCAAGCGGATCGGTGGCCGTGAGCTGGCTGCGCGCCACCATCAGGTCCATCCCCGCGCGGGCGTTGACGATCGCGCACTCCATGTCATAGGTCCCATGTCCGCCCGTCAATGTGTGGAAGACCGTGATTCTTGGAAACTGGAACGGAAACGCCGACGTGAAAAACTCATGAAACGTGCGGTGAATGATGAAATTCCAGCTATTGTGAATGCGCGTCACCTCATCGCACAGGATGATCGAGATGCATTTGAGCGGCGGCGGCTTATCGGGCATAAGGCTTCTCCTGGCTGGACGTTTCATCTCGTTCCCACAAACACCTCACCCACGATTCCGATGAACCTCAAGAAGCGGCCAGGTAGCGATTCGCTCCTCATGGGGAACGTACCTACGTATCGCCGTCGATCTCCATGGACAACACCCCGCCCGCCATTCGCTTCACGCTCGTTGCGTCTCGGCGGTGATCAGTCATTCAGACCGTCGCTCACGCTTCCGGCTCGTGGCGATGTCATCCTTCATCCTTCATCCTTCATCCTTCCCCACGCCCACCCCCGCCGCGTGGCGCATGATCGCCTCCTCCGTCGCCGTCGCCCCGTCGAGCATCGCCACGATCCGCCCCTGGCGCATGACGGCGATCCGGTGGCTCAATGCCAGGACCTCATTCATCTCGGAGCTGATCAGGATGCACGCCGTTCCCCGCGCGGTCAGGGATTGGATCAGTTCATAAATCTGCCGCTTGGCGTTGATGTCAACCCCGCGCGTCGGCTCATCGACGATGAGCACCTTCGGGAAAATCTCCAGCCACTTCGCCAGCGCCACCTTCTGCTGATTGCCGCCGCTGAGGGTTTGGACCTTGTCCCGCACATGGCCGACCTTGATCCCCAGGGCGGCGATGTGTCGGCGGGCCGCGACGTTCTCCTCCCGCCGGCTGATGAGCGGATGGGCATAGCGCTTCAGCGACACCATCGTCATGTTTTCGGCGATCCCCATCCCCAGGTGCAGGCCGGTTCCCTTGCGATCTTCCGATAGATACGCAATCCGCGCCCGCACGGCGTCGCGCGGATGGCGGATGTGGAGCGGCGCCCCTTCCAGCGCCACTTTCCCACTTGACCGCCGTCGCAATCCCATGATCGCCTCGGCCAATTCCGTCCGCCCGGCGCCGATCAATCCGGCGAAGCCGAGGATTTCGCCGCGCCTCACATCAAATGAAACCGAATCCACCCGCCCCGGCACGGAGACCTCCGCCACCGACAGCGCCGCCTCCGCCCCGGCCTCCGTGCGCTGCGGGAAATAATCCCCCATCGCCCGCCCGACCATGAGTGATGCCAGTTCCCCTTCGCTCGTGTGCTTGACGCGCCCCTCGCCGAGCGTCGTCACCACCCGCCCATCGCGCAGCACCGTGATTCGATCGCAATTCCCCAGCACCTCGCCCAGCCGGTGCGAAATATAAATGACCGACACCCCCTCGCGCTTCAGCCGGCGGATCTGCTCAAAGAGCGCCGCGACTTCCGGCCCGTTCAGCACCGCCGTCGGCTCATCCATGATGAGCAGCGACGCGTTGAGGCTGATCGCCCGGGCGATTTCCACCATCTGCTTCTGCGCGATCGACAGCGCGCCCACCCGCGCCCGCACATCGACGCCGCTGTGCAGGCTGTCGAGCGCCAGCTTCGCCACCCGCCGCGTCGCGCGGCCGCGGATGAACCTGGCGAACGTTTTCTCCCGCCCGAGCAGCAAATTGTCGGCCACCGACAAATCCTCCACGAGGTTCAGTTCCTGATGGATCATCGCGATCCCCGCCGACCTGGCCGCCGATGGATTGGGGAAGGATGTGAACCGCCCGCGGAGCAGGAGGCGCCCGCTCGTCGGCTGCTCCAAGCCGCTCAGAATCTTCATGAACGTGCTTTTGCCCGCCCCGTTTTCCCCGACGAGCCCATACACCTCCCCCGCGCCGATCTCCAGGCTCACGCCATCGAGTGCCCGCACGGCACCGAACGATTTGCCCAGGTCCGCCACTTCGATGATGGGAGGGGCGATTTGAGTCATGGGGGATGAATAGCCGGCGGTAAGAATAAGGAGGAAGGATGAAGGATGAAGGATGAAAAACCCCTCCACTGGCAACTGGAAATTATTCTCCTATCTTCACTGCCTACTGCCTACTTCTCTTCGCCGAAACACCACCGGCCTTCGGCACATCTTACAAACGAGCTTCCGCCGCGTCAGCCGCCGGCGCTCGGCCCACCAGTCGCAGCTTTCGCACCCGACCAGATAGGGCGCGGGCGCTCGCGGCGGCGACGCCACAGAGTCTTCGGTATAGCACCGCTCTGGTTTGGCCCCGAGGCGAATGCACGCCGCCTTCCACGCCCGCCCATGCCCATCCCCGGGCGTCAGGGCATGGGCGATTTCATGCAGGATCGTATCGCGCACCGAATCGATGTCGTTGAGCAATGTCAAAGGGCGCGACAAGGTGATGACCCGCGATGTGATCCGACAAGACCCAAACCGCCGCCGGGCGTGATCGAAACGAAACGTCCAGCCCTCCAGTTTGTGTTCCCGCATCAACGCCAGGGCAAGATATCGCGCTTCGTGAAGGTTCATGGCGACGGATCGCATCATATCGGGCAGTCGCTTTGGCATGAAGGGGACTGCCACACGAGAATCTGCAATCCCAGACGGGAGTCAACCACCGATAAACACGGATGAACGCAGATGCGGAACATCCGTGTTCATCTGTGTGCATCCGTGGTTCATTATCCGTATTGTGACGCGCGGTTCCGTAGGATCCGCACGCGTGCGGGCCAGGTCCGCGAATACGGTCCGCACTGGGTGCGGACCCTACGAATGTGGGGGAGGAGCGCCCATCAAGGTGGCGTAACTTTGACCGATCCGCCCGTCGTCAATCCACCCCCAGCAACCGCGCCACTTCCTGACAATCCTTGTCCCCCCGGCCGGACAGATTGACGACCATCACCTTGTCCCTGCCGAGCGTCGGGGCCAGCTTGGCCGCGTGGGCCACGGCGTGAGCGCTCTCCAGCGCGGGGATGATCCCTTCGCATTGGGCGAGTAATTCAAATGCCTGCAGCGCCTCGGCGTCGGTGATCGACACATACTCGACGCGATGCGTGTCCCTCCAATAGGCGTGTTCCGGCCCGACGCCCGGATAATCAAGCCCCGCCGAGCAGGAGTGGACATCGGCCGTCTGACCATCGTCATCCTGAAGGACGTACGAGATACACCCATGCAGCACGCCCGGACGACCGGCCGTCAGGCTCGCTGCATGTTGACCGAGCGCCGAACCGCGCCCCCCCGCTTCGATGCCGATCATTTTGACGTTTTCCTCTCCGGCATACGGCGCGAAGATTCCCGCCGCATTGGAACCGCCGCCGACGCACGCCAGCAGATAGTCCGGGCGAATGCCGAGATCTTCGCACTGCGCTTTCACTTCCTGGCCGATCACCGCCTGAAAATCCCGCACCATCATCGGAAACGGATGCGGCCCGGCGACCGTGCCAATGATGTAATGCGTGTGCTCGACTGATCCCATCCAGTCCCGCATCGCCTCATTCAGCGCATCCTTGAGCGTCTTGAGCCCCGAATGGACCGGGATGACGTTGGCCCCCATCAGTTTCATCCGAAACACGTTCAGGTTCTGCCGCCGCATGTCCTCCGCGCCCATGTAGACATCGCACTTGAGGCCGAAGAGCGCTGCCACCGTCGCCGTCGCCACGCCATGCTGCCCGGCGCCGGTCTCGGCGATGACCCGCTTCTTGCCCATCCGAACGGTGAGCAGCGCCTGCCCGATGCAGTTGTTGATCTTGTGCGCACCGGTGTGGTTGAGGTCTTCGCGCTTGAGATAAATCCGCGCCCCGCCAAGTTTTTCCGTCAGCCGCTCGGCAAAATACAGCCGCGATGGTCGTCCGAC
>CAYTAP010000185.1:0-4307 GCA_964435775.1 uncultured Tepidisphaeraceae bacterium | reverse complement strand
CTGTGAACGCGACGAGCGGAAGTAGAACATTTGGATGGCGTTTTGAACATACAAGCCACGAAGCAGAGAGAGAGAGAGAGAGAGAGAAACACAAGCATGGGCGAGGCGCCCATACCATAATGGATTTCTTCGTGGCCTCTCTTCGAGCCTGACTTCGATGAGCTCAGTGGAGTCGTGAACTGGCTTTGAAATCGAAAATCAAAAATCAACAATCGAAAATCCATTCACTCCGCGAACGGCTCATCAATGTGCTGCCAGCCTTCGGGGAGCTTGGAGAGAGTGAAAGCGGAATCGGGCAGGTGGGTGTTGACACGGATGTTCAAGAGGTCGGTAATGATCGTGGTGGCGGCGTTGACATCGATGGTTTGAATGCGAACGGGCATGTCGGTTTCAGCATCAACCCAGACGTCGATTGATTGGAATTTGCGCGCCAGGTGTGTGCCTGATTTGGGGAGGAGTTGGAGGTGGCTGGTCTTGGCCGGGTCGTCTTTGGCCTGCGCGATCAGCTTCACGTCGAATTGGGCATGGACATCGCGTTTGTCCTGGCCGAGCGGGAGGGGGAACGGGCCTTCGCCGAGCTTGAGGAGGTTCGTTTTGTCGCCGGGCCTGGCGATCTGCCGGGTAATTTCCTTTTTCAGCCTGTAATCCCGCTCGATGAGCGTCCCATCGTCGAGCAGGTATTCCAGTTTCTCATTTCGCGGGGGCTTGTCGCCGAGAATGCGCTGATTAAAAACCACGTGCAGGCGCGCGACGCCATTGGGCCGTCGCTGGTAGGTGATGCTCCCGAGACGAGCCGATTCATCGCCAAGGGTGTTGTCCACGGTGGAAAGCTTCAGGTCGGCGGAAAAATCAGACAGCTCCTTGCCTCGGACATCGAGGCGGTCAAGCAGCGCGTCGATCTTCGAGGCTTCCGCCGAGGCCGTCGGTGCGGATGTTGGCGCGGTGGTTGTTGATGCTGTAATTGTCGTGGATGTGATCGGCTGTGACGTCGGCGCATCGACAGTGCTGGCAATTGAACACGCCGCCAGGCCGAGCATCACCGCGCCCGCGAGGCCCATCATGTGATATCCGCTCAACAATCCACTCATCCGCTCTCCCATGACAACATTTCTCTTCATACCATTTCGCATTCTACCGCCCCGCCATTGCTTTGGCGCTTTCAAGCAAAGCTTGCACCTCGGGCAGGCCGGTGACGCTGACGCGCGGCGTGGCGTCGAACGGGCGCATGCGGCCGTGGCTGAGCCAGACCGGCACGACGCCCGCAGCGATCGCCGCCTCGATGTCGTACGGCCCGTCCCCCACCATCCACACATCAGGCCGCGGTTCCATGCCCAGTCGGCGCATCGCCAGCAGCAACGGCGCGGGGTCGGGTTTGTGTACGCAGTCATCCCGGCTGATCAGCACCTCGATCGGCAGGGAATGCTTCCGCACGACGGTTTGCACACTCAGGCGGCTGTTGCGGGTGATGAGTGCGATGGGAACGCGATGGCGCTCAAGCCATGCGAGCAGTTCGGTGCATCCGGGGTTCAAAGTGGAATGATCGGCCGCATGCGCTTCGTGGCGGTGGAGGATCGCCGTCGCCGCCGCGCGGCGGGACAGGGGCAAAGAAGCCAGGCCTTCGATGATCGGGCTGTTTCCAATCCCCATTTCCGCCTTGATGGCCGGGTAATCAAGAAGCGGCTCGGTCAACGTGCCGTCCATGTCAAACAGGACAGCGGCGGGAAATGGCGGTATCGTCAACAAATCGACCTGGGGCATGGTAATCATTTAAGGATGCGGAAATTGAGATCATATTCAAGTTGTGTGACGGGGAAACTGCCTGTGAAGGCGCCTGACTCGTTGGGCAGGCGCGGTGATGTGGATCCCGCGTGGCATGGGCGGCCCGCCCATGTCCGGGGGTACTCCCCTGCCGCAGCCGGCATCGGCCGCAGCCATTCATTGAGTCCTGAGTACAGGACAACATGGGCGGGCCGCCCATGCCACGTCAAAGCCGCGCCGGCGACAGCATCGCGTGGTCTGCCGCTCATGCTGGCGCTTCTTGGCGTTGGGTTGATGATCTTTGCGAATGCAGCCGGCACGGCGGCTAAAGGGGCGTCGATTGCGTGGTTCGACAGCGCATGGAAGTTTCGTCGGCCGGTTAATGTGGTGTGGGATGCCGAGAAGGGGAGCGGCGAGAACCTCGCGGAGGTGATGGTCGATACCGCGGGGCACGCGCTGGACGATGGGAGCGATCTTCGCGTGGCGTCGGCCGAGGGCAAGCTGGTTCCGGCGGTGGTGCTGATGACCGGTCCCGGCGACAGCGCGAGGATCGTCTTTCAGTTGGTCAAGGAGCAGCGTCAATACGCGGTTTACTTTGGAAACCCCAAACCAGCGCCTGTGCCCAAACAAGTGGGCGCGATCAAGTGGCAATACGGCTTGATGATGGAACTGCGCCGCTGGAGTGGCGGCGGGATCAACGGCTTCGAGGAAATGCAAAAATGCTGGGACCGCAACGAGCCGGTCATCGGCCGGACGATGGTGGATCGCCCCTTCATCGGGTTGAACCCATTCGGCGATGAGCAGCAGACGATGCTGAAATTGACCGGAGCGGTTTTCGCGCCGATGGATGGGCAGTATCAGTTTGCCGCGACGGCCGACGACCGGGGGGCGCTCTACATCGACGGCAAGCCGACGGTGTACGCGCCCGCGCCGGTGCAGGACATCCGTTACAACAAGACGATTCATCTGAAACGCGGACGGCATCTGTTCGAGTTTTATGAAATCAACACCGGCGGCGACATGCGGCTGACCGTGGGCTGGAAGCGCCCCGACCAGGCGAAGGTGGAGGTCATGGGGCGCGAGGCGTTTGGCATCGTCATGCACGGGCAGCCCGGGGAACTGGAGGAATTGAAAAAGACGCTCGTCGCGGATTTCTCCCGCGAATATCTCGGCGAATGTTTCATCAACGATCGCTACTCGCATCGCGTGCGCTTCACCGGGGCGGGCAAGGCGCAGAGCTATCAATGGGATTTCGGCGATGGACAAAGCGGCGTCGGCAGAACCGTCGAACATGTGTATGTCATGCCGGGCATCTACCCGGTGCGGCTGACGGTGGGCATCGGTGGCAATCATGACACGCAGACGACCAGGGTGTCGGTGACGCGGCAGTGGGCGGACCTGGATCATCCCAAGGAGGATTCGGCAGGCGCGCAATCTAAAATTGTCGCCGAATATGATGTGGGCAAGATACCGCCGACGTGGCTGCCCCAGGCGGCGATGCTGCACCTGCGGGCGGGCGACATGGGCGCGGCGCTGGCGGTGTTGCGCCGGCTGGCTGCTGAGGCGAAGCATGCCGACCCCCGCAGCGCGATCGCCGCGCTCGATGACGCGCAGCAGGCGCTTATCGAGAAAAACAAGCTGGGCGATGCGCTGGGCTTGTGGGCAAAGGTGCCGGCGGCCAGTGACCTGCAACCCCAGGCCGCCACGCGATATGGACGGGCGCTTCTGTGGTGGGCGGGGGATGCGGCCAAGGCGGCACAAGTGCTGCGGCCCTTCGCTGATCGCGATGCGGGCATCAAACGGAGCTACGGGCAGGCGCTGGTGCTCAGTGGGCAGGTGAAAGAGGGGAAGGCGATCCTGGCGGCACTGCCGATGCAGGAGTCGGCCGAGCGGCAACCGGCGCTGAGCGGCGCTTCGGCGCGAACCATCGAAGCGTATCTTGAGGACAAGGATTGGCAATCGGCCGATGAAGCGTGGGATCGATGGCAGGCACAATATCCCGCGGAGTTTCTGGAGGGATACAGCGTTCTGCTTCAGGTGCGGCTGATGGAGTTGAAGGGCGTACCGGCCGCGGCGGCGAAAGTGGCGGAGGCATTTGCGGCGGCGATCCCCGATTCATCCTATGCCCCCACGCTGCTCGACAAGGCGAGCCGCCTGCTCGCCAAGTCGGACCCGGCCAAGTCAAAGCAGTTGCGGGAGCTGCTCAAGCGGAAATATCCGGAGGATCCGTTGAGCCAGGATGCGGCGAAGTGAGGCGGGTGGTCAGTTGTCCGTTGTGCGTGGTCAGTTGTCCGTTGTGCGTGGTCAGTTGCCAGGAAAAGTAGGCAGTGGGAAGCAAACCCATTTCGCATTCCGAAGTCCGCATTTCTCCTCATCCTTCATCCTTCATCCTTATTCTTTCGTCGGATTGGGGATGAACGTACCGCCGCGGCATTGCTTGAGGTGGTTGAGGGCGTGGACCTGGCCGGTCATTTCCAGGTCATCCTTGTAAACGGGGTCATGCCATCCTTCGATGTCGATCGCGCCCTTCCACTTGTTCATGCGAAGGA
>CAYTAP010000184.1:0-4446 GCA_964435775.1 uncultured Tepidisphaeraceae bacterium | reverse complement strand
ATGAGAATCCACGGCACATTTGGGCTGGTACTTCTGGTCGCGTCAGTGGTGCAAATGACAAGCGGCGTTGCAAGGGCGGCGACGCCCCTGAAGGTGTGGCTTTGCACCGGCGACTATGGGATGTGGGCGCAGGATCGTGTTCCGATGATTACGGGCGCGGTGGAAAAGGCCGCGCCCGGCTTGGCGGTCTTCGAAAGCGATCAGACCTACAATTTCGTCAAGAAGCTTGAAAGGCCCGGCTATGCCGAGCGATTCGACGTCATCGCGTTCGGCGATGTGTCGCTGGGGCAGATGACGACCGCGGCGCAAGAGGCGCTCGTGCGATTCGCCAACAATGGCGGCGGCGTCATCTATGCCGTCCAAGCCAAGTCCACAGTGCCGTTCAAAGGTCCGCGCGAAGCCGAACCGACGCCGCTGGCCGATGTTCTGCCCTATCAGTATCCCGATTTCGATCCCGCCAAGCATGCCCGAGCGGATGCCAAGGCGATGGGCCTCGATGCGCCTCTTTTCAAAGGCATTGATTTCGCGGCCACACCGTGGCAGACCAACGCCAAGACGAAAACATCGCCCCTTGTTCTCGAGCGCAAGCAGGGCAAGGGTGTGGTCATGGCGTTGTATGGCGCCTTCACCGCCTCATATAAATATGTGTCGTATGCCAAACATGAAAAGCAGCATGGTGGGTGGGATGAATGGAATGGATTGGGGGAACTCTGGTCGCGGCTGTTGACGCAAGCCGCCGCCAACAGCCCCATACGCAACGATACCCGCGAAGCGGTGGATCAGAAGGTGAAGCTCGCGCCTCTGACGATGGACATTTCCGTCGATGCCACCAAGGAAATTGACGACATTCGCTCGTCCATCTTCAGCATTGTCAGCCTGGGTCAACTTTATAAGGAGGATGGCGGGCGCAACGAGGACCTCTTTCTGTCACTGAATCCACTTGGATTTTTTGATCGGCTCTCCGAGCAGGTGTTGCCCGACACCCACGGAAAGAAATATCCCGATAAGACCAAGCTCTTCGACGAGTATCATATCCAGGGAATTTTGATGGATAACAATTCCTATGGAAGCTTTGGCAAGTGGACCGATGAGGACTGGGCCAAGCATGTCGCGCAGGATGTGGAGTTTGCCAAGCGCTGGCCGAAGTATCTGAAGTATTTCCAACCCGGCAATGAGCCTCCGGAGGGCAAGAAATACATCGAGTTTCACAATCGCATCAGCGAGGCTGTTTTGAAGCAGGCGCCTGACTTGAAGGTGATTGGTTTAAACTATGCAACGATCGGCCCACATGAAGATGCGATGAAGGCGTTCATTGACGCCTGCGGCGCCAATACCGATGTGTTGAACTGGCACATCTACGCCCGCTCCCCATCCAGCGTGCGCGATGAAGTGTTGTATTGGACGAAATATGCCCAGGGCAAGCTGCGCTCCAAAGGCCCGGTCAAGGTGATGTTCACCGAGTCGGATATCTGGAACACCGAAGACAGCCAGTTTAATTATCTGATGGAACGTGCCTACACGTTCCTGCCCATGCCGCAGATTATCGCGAGCTTTCAGTATTGCATGGACAAGCGACACGAAGGCGGCACCTATCACTTTGGTGTGTTGCAACCGGAGGGAGAGTTCTCCGCCAATTACAATGGCTATTGGATCTGGCGCAACCTCCGCGGGCGCATGGTTGATGTGAACGCAAAGGCCTCCCTTTCAGGCGGTGAGCAGCATTGCCATGTTTTGGCATCCAGTCTCGATGGAGGCAAGAATGTGACGGCTGTCGTCTATTACGATGCCGGGTATTACGACGGCGTCGCCGGTCATCGCGCCGATCAAGCGAGCGTCAAGCTCAAGGTGAAGCTTCCGCCCGGCCAATACAAGCTTGAGCGATCCGACGCCAAATGGAATGTGCGTAAAACAACAGCTTCTCCCGATGTCGTTCAAGGCGAAGCACATGTGGAAATAACGCTGACGCCGTATCAGGCCGCCGCATTCACCTGGACGCGCCAGTAAGTTTGTCTGACCCGTGAAGGTATCGCATGCACACCATCCAACGTACACGCTGTTTCTCGGGCGGCGCATCGCGCCGCAGATTGGCGATTGCCGCGAGCGTCGCCCTGTTCGCCGGCATCGCGCGGGCGCAATCAACGCCTGCGTCCAGCGATGGCGAATCCCCGATCGGATTGAAGCTCAACGATCATCCCGAGCCGGCTCGTACAAAAGGATGGGTCAAGAAAGGGTTGCCGGGCAAGCAGCAAGTGAAGATCGAGTCCGGCCATCGCAATCATATCTTTTATGTCGGTCAGCCCGTCACTTTCAAACTGACCGGCCCGGCCTCCACGTATGAAGTTCGCAATTATGAGGGCGAACTGATCGAGCAAGGCCCCGCCGGGGGAAGCATCACCCTCAAACAGACCAAGCCCGGTTGGTACAAGCTTTACGTGTACGGCACGGAGAAGACGCCTGAATGGGGTGATATCGTGGGTGGGACGATGTTTGTCATCGTCCGCAATGATCCCCGTTTTCCGGAGAATCCAGCGCCGGAGGTCGGGGCGAGTTCCCCGTATTATGTGGATGAAGTGGCGCGCGGCATCATCGGGATCGGTCCACAGCGCCACGCCGCCGATCGTGCCGAAAATCCCGACGCCACCATTAAAAAGCTGCAATCGGATATTGACCTGGACAAAAAGTATTACCTCCCGTTCGACCCGCTGCGGCAGCGCGCCTTGATGATCGCGTTTCCCAACGGCACGAAAGGGAAGCTCGATGGCGTCAAGAAAATCGCCGAGCATTACAAGGATGTCGTCAAGTATTATGAGCCGCGCAATGAGCCAAACGGCGGGAGCAATGGAACCAATTTCGCAATCAATGAAATGAAGCCGTTCTACGACACGATCAAGAGTGTCGATTCATCGCTCAAGGTGATGGGGCCGGGCACCGTCAGCGTTGGCCCGCCGGGGCACATGCTCAAATGGATTGATGACTTTTTCAAAGCCGGCGGCGGCGACAGCATCGATGTCTTCTCATTTCACATTTACAACGGCATCAACGGCGATCTGTTCATGGGTCGCAAGACGATGGACACGCTGGAGGCGCTGCTTAAAGAGAACAACGCGGACAAAAAGGAAAAGTGGCAAACCGAGCAGGGCTTCATGGCGTGCGTTTACGGCGCCTATCAGCCTCATCTCCAGGCCCGCTGGACGATGCTCATGTACATGCTCTTCGAGCAGTATGGCATCCCCAAGGAACACAGCCATTATTTCTATGATTTAAGCCATGGTTTCTGGGATTTTCCCACATGGTTTGAGAACAGTGACCGGAGCCTCAACCCCATCGCGCCTCTCATGCGGATCTGGTCCGAGGAACTATACGGCAAGCAATTCGTCGAGCGATATGATTTCGGCGCGCCGGGCAATAATCTCTATATCGGCAGCCGATTCGCCGGGCCGGATGGGCAGGTGGCCGCGTTCCAAAGCGCCGGCAGCACGAATGGAAGCGTCGATCTTTCCGTTACGGGCGGCGACAAGCTGCATCTCGTATCGGCCTTTGGAGACGAAAGCGATCTAAGCGTTCAAAATGGCAAGGCCACTCTTCCCGTTGGAATGCTCCCCGTCTATGTGGAGTTGGCCAAGGGACAAACAATTAAGATCATCCCGACAGATTGGGGAGACAACCTCGCCCGTCAACCGGGTGTTAAGGCGGAATCCTCAAAGGCGGCCGTGCCCGCTAAACCGCCGAAGCAACCCCATGTCGAGGACATCGCCAAGTTGACCAACGGTGACTTCGAAAACTGGTACTACGCACAAGGCAAGTCCCCGGGCCCGTGGAAACTGGAGCCCGAAAGCTGGCCGGCCACGGTGACGCTCAGCCTTCCGGGCGCTCGGTCCATCTCGCGTGTCATCGTCTACGCCGCGCCTCCCTGGCAGGGCCAGGGGACGCTCCTCAACTATGAGCTCCAGTACGACGACAACGGCCAGTGGAAGACCCTTGATCATATTCAAGAGCCATCCCGCACCTTCGGCGTGTATTCGCCCGCGTTGCGCACCACCGTGGACAGCTATTCCAGTGATCGCTGGATCTTCCAAAGCCGCTTCACCCCCGTGACCACCGCCAAGATTCGCCTCGTCATCCACGACGCCACCTGGGGCGGCGGAGCCAGCAAGATCGTCGGCGAAGCCGGCGGCCAAACCGGCGCCCACGCGATCACGCTTCGGGAAATTGAAATATATCCGAAATGATTCGCCGCGGGCGGACCAGCAAGAAGCCCTATCTCGCTTCCGCATCGTCGCGCCTTGTCCCCCACGCGACATTTCCGCGGCACCGGCTCGCTTGTACCCCCGATCGAAATAGCAAAGCCCTCGCAGTGCTAATCCTGCAAGGGCTTACCAGAGCGGGTGAAGGGGGTCGAACCCTTCACATATGCGCGAAAACCAACTGAAAAAATGCAAAATCAAA
>CAYTAP010000183.1:0-4464 GCA_964435775.1 uncultured Tepidisphaeraceae bacterium | reverse complement strand
CGACACCAGCGACCTTCTCTTCTTCGAGCCCCTGACCCACGAGGAAGTCCTCAATGTCTGCGAACGCCTCAACGGCGGCCCATTCCCCACCGGCAAGGCGGCCGCGAGCGCCAAACCCGGGCTGATCCGCGGCGTCATCGTCCAGTTCGGTGGGCAAACGCCGCTGAACCTGGCGCGCGGGCTCAAAGACGCCGGCGTCCCCATCCTCGGCACCACCGTCGACGCGATCGACGCCGCCGGCGACCGCGAACAATTCCGCGCCCTCGTGCAAAAGCTCGGCCTGCGCCAGCCGCCCAACGGCATCGCCCGCAATCTCGAAGATGCCCGTCGGGTTGCCAGGGAGATCGGCTATCCCGTTCTCGTCCGCCCGAGCTTCGTCCTCGGCGGGCGCGCGATGGAAATCGTCTCCGATGAAGCGCAGCTCAATCACTACATGGCCAACGCCGTCGAGGCCGCCGCGGCCGCCGATTCGCCCATCCTGATCGACAAGTTCATCGACAACGCCAGCGAGGTCGATGTCGATTGCCTGGCCGATTATCACCCGTCCAACAAGTCCCCTCGCGCCGTCGTGATCGGCGTCATGGAACACATTGAGGAGGCCGGCATTCACTCCGGCGACAGCGCCTGTGCCCTGCCCCCATACTCCCTCTCTTCGGAGATGGTCGAGCGGCTCAAGGCGCAGACCCGTTCGCTTGCCCAGGCGCTTGGCGTCGCCGGGCTGATGAACGTGCAGTTTGCGATCAAGGATGACGAGATCTACCTGATCGAGGTCAACCCCCGCGCCTCACGCACCGTGCCATTCGTTTCCAAGGCGACCGGCACCCCCTGGGCGAAAACCGCCGCCAAGGTCATGGCCGGCAACACGCTCGATGAGCTCAATATCCACGAACTGCCCGCGCCGCGCCACACCTCGGTCAAGGAAGTGGTCTTCCCCTTCACCAAATTCCCCGGCGTCGATGTCATCCTCGGACCTGAGATGCGCAGCACCGGCGAAGTCATGGGCATCGACCGGGATTTCCCCACCGCCTTCGCCAAGAGCCAGATTGCCGTGGGCACCCCCTTGCCCACGACCGGCACGGTATTCATCAGCGTTCGTGATGAACACAAGCAGGCGGTCATCCCCATCGCACGCCTCTTTGTGGAAGCGGGCTTCAATCTGGTCGCCACCGAGGGAACGTACAACGTCCTGTGCGAGCGGGATATCCCCGTCGAGCGGATCAGCAAGCTGGCCGAAGGGCGTCCCAACATCAACGATTTTATTAAAAATGGCCGCGTGCAGATGATCATCAACACGCCGACGAAAAAGGGACCGACGACCGATGAGGGTAAAATCCGCGCCCTGGCGGTGCTCAACCGCGTCCCGATCGCGACGACCCTCGCCGGCGGCGCCGCCGCCGCCAAGGCGATCGCCGCCCTCCGCGGCGGTGACTGGAAAGTCCGACCGCTTCAAACCTATTTTACGGACAAATGAGGCGAATCCGCGTGCGTGCCGCGCAGGCGCATTGGCGTGCCAGGGAGCCGCGCACGAAGTAAGCGGTTGTGTGATGCCGCATAAATCGCTTACTTCGTGCGCGGCTCCATAAGCCTGTTGCACCCATGCGGACTTCGCTCTGGCCGATGAGCCTTGATCGTTTATGATAAACCACCCATGACCCCGCCCGCCTCATCGTCATCATCCGCCGCCGCGACGGACCCAGCCTGGCTTCGTCGGCTTCTCTGGATTTGCCTCCTCGCTTATTGGCTGCTCATCTTCATCCTCACCCACACGCCGGCCGTCGATCTCCCGGCCGTGAAGGTCAATGACAAGCTCGCCCATTTTCTCGCGTATGGCATGCTCGGCGGCCTGCTCTATCTCGCCGGTTGGTCGGCCAATCCGCGCCGCTCCCTCCAATCGCTCGCCCTCTGGGTCTGGACGATTGGCCTGGCGTATGGCGCAATCGACGAATGGCTCCAGGCGCTCGTCGGCCGGGACTGCGAGCTCGGCGACTGGCTCGCCGACGCCGTCGCCATCACCATCGCCGTCGTCGTCCTGACCGGTGTGCGGTGGACGATGGCAGGAAAAAGTGGGCAGTCGGCAGTCGGCAGTCGGCAGGAAGAGTAGGACGTGTGCAGTATGCGGTAGACGGCAAAGAATGCCCATCGGATCTTTTGGTCTTCACTGCCCACTGCCCACTTTACCTCCTATACTGCCCCCATGCCCTTTCAACTCATCCAAATCCTCTATTGGCTCGCCCTGGCGACCTGGTTCGGCGGCGTCCTCTTCGTCGCCATCGCCGCGCCATCGATCTTCCGCACCGTGCGCAAGAGCAATCCCATCTTGCCGGACATCCTCAGCGGCAATCTCAAGGATCAGCACGCGACGCTCCTGGCCGGGACGATCGTCGGCAACCTCCTGGCGCGATTGACGACCGTTCAACTGGTCTGCGCCGCCGTTCTTATCGTCACCGGCGTCGCGCAACTTTTTGTGATTGACCTGGGCGACCGCAACGGCACGGCCGCCATTTTGCGGACGATCATGCTGATTGTCGCCGTGGCGCTGGTCGTCTATCACTGGCTGGTCGTCTGGCCGACGCTGTTGAAATATCGCGGCGAATACATCGCCAACGCCGACGAGCCGGAAATCGCCAACCCCGCCCGCGAGCGCTTCGATGTCGTCCATCGCCGCAGCGTGATGATCCTTCAAGTCGTCCTCTTCATGCTCCTGGGCATGATCCTCTTCAGCGCCAACATCGCCCCCCGCGCCCGCGTTCTCAATCCATCGCCACCGCGACCACCTTCCGCCGCTCCGACCGATTGACATGTGTGCCATGCCGCGAAATCAGGGAAAACAAACCGCAGATGAACTCCGATGAACACGGATGCGGAAAATCCGTGTTCATCGGCGTTCATCTGTGGTTCACGTCTTTTCGGAATTGAAAGATCGTGCCGGGAGTCGTCATCATTTGTGGCTTCGCACGGGGCGCCGGCGGAGATTGGAGGGCGTTGCTCCCGCAACGCCGCGGCGTCGCGGGAGCGACGCCCTCCAGTCATGCACATCAGCCACCATAATTGGCTACTCCCATCGTGTCCGCGTCAGCTTTCCAAGGGTGCGTGAAGCAGCCGAGATCGGTATAACGACAAGTCATGCCCATCCATTCCAAATCCGCCCGCGCTCATCAACCACCAAAGCTCTCCGCTCTCCAAAAGCGCCGCAAGGAGCGCGTGGACACGATCCTCCCCATCCTGATCAAGACCTACCCCGACGCCCGCTGCAGCCTCGATTTCAAATCGCCGCTGCAATTGCTCGTCGCAACGATCCTCTCGGCACAATGCACCGATGAGCGCGTCAACAAGGTGACTCCCGCGCTCTTCGTCAAATATCCCGCCGCCGCTGATTATGCCAATGCCTCGCAGGAGCAGATCGAGGAGGACATCCGCTCCACCGGCTTTTATCGCAACAAAGCCAGGTCGATCCGCGGTATGGCGGCCGCGCTGGTCCGCGATCACGGCGGCGAGGTTCCCGATACGATGGAAGCCCTCGTCGCACTGCCCGGCGTCGGGCGCAAGACCGCCAACGTCGTCCTCGGCAACGCGATGAACAAGAGCGTCGGCATCGTCGTCGATACCCACGTCACCCGCGTCTGTAATCGCCTCGGTCTGACCACCAACACCGACGCCGTCAAAATTGAATATGACCTGATCCCCATTATCCCTCAAAAATACTGGACACTCTGGTCGCACCTCATGATCGCCCACGGCCGGGCGATCTGCACCGCCCGCAATCCCAAATGCGAATCCTGCCCGCTCCTCCCGTACTGCCCCGCCGGAAAAATCATCGTTAAAGAGCGTGCGGCGAAGCGGGTCAAGGGTTCAAAAAAATGAGTTCGGCGCGATGGGAAAGGGGATATCCAGAATATCCCCGCATGAGGTCTCGTCCGCCGCCCCGCTGCATTTTCTGAAGCGTCACCCCGAGCGTATCGCTCGTGGGATATTCTGGATATCCCCTTTTTCATCCATATGTAAGTCGTTTTGCAACAATAAATTATGTGCATAATGATGTTAATGAGGCGGGTTGTAGCTGTAGGGCCTGCAGTCCCGTGCGGGTCATCCGTGTCGTACGGAGAAAAGGTCCGCAGAGGGCTGCGGGCCTACGTCCTCGGACGGGATCCGAGAAAATGAATGGATATATGCAAGGATTTTTCTTGCTTTCGTTCGTATATCCCATAGATTGAAATGTGTCCGGACGGGACAGGCCATCTTTGCGCGGCTTTACGCGCATCATTTCGTGGAGCAGGAGGTGCGGAGCATGAAAATTTCAATGAATGAATTGGTCGCGATGAGTGTGGCGATCAAGAATAAATCGTCTCGCGGGCTGGCCGATCGTTATGCGGCGACGGCATTGGCCGTCGCGGTGTGCGCGGGATTGGGGGTGAGTACAATGCTTCCAAAATTTGGGAAAACAAAGCTTGGAAATTTGACACCATT
>CAYTAP010000182.1:0-4483 GCA_964435775.1 uncultured Tepidisphaeraceae bacterium | reverse complement strand
CTCGCCGACGATGCGAGTCAGATGTGCTGATGTTTGCCGCCCGGCCATGTCGCCATCCATTTTCTTGAACTGAATTCCCGCGCGAATCGCATGTTGCTTGCCGGGGTCGGCCGGATGGGTCATCCGTCCTTCAAGCAGCAGGTGTTGGTCGTTGTGACGGATTTCAATGCGCAAGCGGTCCAGGGAGCTGACACGGGGCGGCTCGTTGTCGGCACCGATGAGGGTGGCGCCCAGGCCACCGGTGCTCAGGTCGCGGATTTTGGCGGTGATTTCCTGTGCCGCCATGGGAGCATCCCGCAGGTCTGCTTTTTCACCAATGCGCCAGATTCGCACCGCCGCCCAATCGGCGTTCATGGGGATGTGGACGCGGTAGTTGCTCCGTCGCTGCACGGTTGTGATGTCGCGGGGGTATTCGAGCAGGATCGCCTCGACGACCGTGGTGGCGTTGATGTGGAACCGCTCCTCCCGCTTGAGGGGGGCGGATGAAAAAACGACGCGGGTCTGCTCATTTTTGAACGAGATGCCGCATGGCTGGGCGCTGCCGATGAGCGAATCAATCAACACCGCATCATCCGGGACCGATTCGACCCAGAACCCGTTCTCGAAAGGCATCAGGAATCTCGACTTGTGATGGCGGAGCATCCCCGCCGACGGCAGGGACAGGACCATCGATGCGTTTCGGGCGATGGCCGCGTTCAATAAGGTTGTTTTGGCGCTTACCATGTCAACGCACCTGCGGAATGTCCGGATCGAATTCAAGGGACCATTCTTTTCATCGGTCAGGAACAGTGTGCGGTTTGGCGGCGTGCGGTACTTTTTCGCACGGAGGGTCGTCTGATAACCAGTTGAACTATTGATCTGTCATTCTTATCTTTCTTGAATGAATTGGCTCATCGGGGGGCTGATCGCGGCATGGTTTCTTTCGCTCATCGCAACGATGGGCGTTGCCGTGTATGGGCATCGTCGCGCCGTGCGCCTTCGCCATCGGATCACCGAGGCCGAACGATTGGCGGAACTGGGCTTTTTAACCGGCGCCTTGGCGCACGAACTGAAAAATCCGCTTTCCACCGTTCAACTCAACTTGCAACTGTTGAAGGAGGATCTCGATCCAACGAACGCGGTGTATGACCGGCTGATTCATCGGTTGGAAACCGTGCAGCGTGAGGTGGGGCGGCTGAAGGAAACGCTTGACGATTTCCTCCGCTACGCCGGCAAGCTGGAACTGGAACGAAGCCCCACCAATCTCAATGCGCTGCTCGAGGAACTGGTCGATTTTTTCCTGCCGCAGGCGCAGCTTCAGCGAGTGCGCATCCGGTTGCGCCCGCCGACCGAGCCGGTGATGGCCACCGTCGATCCACGACTCTTGAAGCAGGCCATTCTCAACCTGATGCTCAACGGGGTGCGGGCAATGAGCGATGGCGGGGGGGAATTGATTCTGTCCGCCTCCCGTCGCGGCGACGATGTCATGATTGATGTCATCGACACCGGCCGGGGAATTCCCGCGCAAGACCTCGAGCGGATCTTCGGCGCCTATTACTCAACCAGTCGCGGCGGCACCGGCCTGGGCCTTGCGATGGCGCAGCGCATTGCCCGTGAACATGGGGGCCGAATTGAAGTGACCAGCCAGGTGGGCGCGGGGTCGCATTTTTCCATCATCCTGCCGAGGGGGCAGTAGGCGGTTTTCGTAGGGTCCGTGGTACCCCGCGGACCATTGCCGCGATGGGAACAATGGTCCGTGGGGTACCACGGACCCTACGACTCTTCCCCACTTCAGACATCCCATTCCACACCACCTTTACTCCCCTTGCCGGATGCGGCATGATCTGTGCCCAGCATGGATTCCATTCTCATCATCAACGGTACGCTGCTCGACCCCTCTCGTGTTTTTGAACAGCGGCGGGACCTTCTGATTGAAAAGGGCAAAATCAAGGCGATTTTGACCCCGGGCAGCGGACCGACGTTGCCCGCTGATCGGGTCATAGATGCGGCGGGGCAGTATGTGACGCCCGGCTTGATTGACATTCACGTTCATTTCCGCGAACCGGGGGACGAGGAGGAGGAGACGATCGCCACGGGGAGCGCGGCGGCCGTCGCCGGTGGATTCACCACCGTCTGCTGCATGCCCAACACCAAGCCGGCGCTCGACAATGAGGGACAGATCGAGTTTGTCCTCCGCGAAGGACAGCGGGTTGATCTGGCCAATGTCTATCCAACCGGCGCGATCACCAAAGGCCGCGCCGGCAAGGAGTTGGCCGAGATCGGTCTGATGCACGAGCGCGGCGCGATTGCCTTCACCGACGACGGCGTTGGCGTCGCCGATCCGTCCGTCATGCGCAAGACGCTGCAATATGCCCGGATGTTCGACACCGTCCTCATGCAGCACTGCGAGGACATGAGCCTCTCCGGCGGCTGCATGAACAGCGGTGTTGTGGCCACCACCCTGGGGCTGCGCGGCATTCCCGGAGAATCCGAACAACTGATGATTGCGCGGGATCTGCTCCTCAACCGCTCCATCGGGTGCCGCTACCATGTCCAGCATATCTCCTCGGCGGGAAGCGTCGAGCTGATCCGCCAGGCCAAGCGCGACGGCCAGCGCGTCACCGCCGAGGTTTCCCCGCATCATCTGCTGCTCACGGATGAATTGTGCAGGACCTACGACACGAACTTCAAGATGAACCCGCCGCTGCGGACCGCCGCCGATGTCAAGGCATGCATCGAAGCCGTCCGCGATGGCACGATCGACTGCCTGGCAACCGATCACGCGCCGCATCTGGCTGAGGAGAAAGAGTTGGAGTTCACCGCCGCTCCCTTCGGCATCATCGGGTTGGAATGTGCCTTGGCGCTTTACATCAAGGCGCTCGTCGAACCGGGGCATATTCCCTGGATGAAATTGATTGAGCTCATGTCCACCCGCCCGGCGGAGCTGGTCAAGCTCGACAAGGGAACCTTGCAGGAGGGGAAGGAAGCGGATGTGACGATCATCGATCCCAAGCGGGAATGGACGATCGACACCGAGCAATTCAAAGGCAAAAGTCGCAATTGCCCGTTCCAGGGATGGACGGTCAAAGGCCGCGCCACCACGACGATCGTGGGCGGGCGGGTGAAGTGGTCGTTGAATGGGCGGAGCCACGATAAGACTTGAGTGTCGGCCTGGAGAGGCGATGGCGTGCTTCGTGGCGTGTGATTCGTGACAAGCGATAAGAAATTGGCGGGCGGGGCTTATTGTATAGAATGGACGCGTGCGGGAGCGTAGCTCAACGGTCAGAGCAGGAGACTCATAATCTCTTGGTTCTCGGTTCGAATCCGAGCGCTCCCATTGCCTTGCGGGGTCATTCCGCATCCGAGCCGGTCAGGTCTGAACGCGCCGACGGCATGAGCCGGCCTTCCCGCCGACCCATGCCGCCTTGCCCGCACCGCGCGTTTCGCCCATCACACCGGCACGGACGCCGTCGCCTGGGGAAGTTGGGTGATACTGGGGATCACCGTGGCGCCGCCGCCGCCCATGAAGGTGCTCGACAGCGCATCGCCCATGTTGTATCCGGCCTCGCCGTGCTGGCTGAGGTCCAGCCCATCATATTCGTCGGCTTCCGCGACCCGCAGGCCGGTGATCGCATCGACGATCTTGAGCAGCACATATGAACCCACCGCCGCGAAGACCCATGTGATGGCGACCGCGATCACCTGGTCGAGCAGTTGCGTGCTGTTTCCTTCGATCAGCCCGCTCTTGCCGTTGATCGCCGCCACCGCGAACACGCCCGTCAGGATCGCGCCCACCGTTCCACCCAGTCCATGCACGCCGAAGGCGTCGAGCGAATCGTCATAGCCGAGGGCATGCTTGAGCTTCGTCGCGCCATAGAAGCAGACGATTCCGCCGATGATTCCCATGATCAGGGCGTACATCGGTGTGGTGAACCCGGCCGCCGGGGTGATGACGACCAGCCCTGCCACCGCGCCGGAAATGGCGCCCAGCACGGTCGGCTTGCCGGTGTGAATCCATTCCACCAGCACCCACCCCAGCACACCCGCCGCGGCGGCGAAGTGGGTTGCGATGAAGGCGCTGCTGGCCAGCGAGCCGGAGCTCAGCGCGCTGCCGGCGTTGAATCCGAACCAGCCCACCCACAGGAGCGCCGCGCCGATGACGCTGATGACCAGGCTGTGCGGCGGCATGGCGACCTGTCCGTATCCGCGCCGCTTGCCGAGCACCAGGGCGCAGATGAGGGCGGACACGCCCGAACTGATATGCACCACCGTGCCGCCGGCGAAATCGAGTGTTGGGATGTTGATGCCGTCGGGGGAGAAGGCGTTGAACAATCCCCCCTTGCCCCAGACCATGTGCGCCATGGGGCAGTAGATGAGCAGCAGCCAGGCGACACTGAACAGCAGCATGCTGCTGAACTTCATCCGTTCGGCGTATGCGCCGCAGATCAGCGCCGGGGTGATGATGGCGAACATGAGCTGGAAGACCATCCATGTCGTGTGCGGA
>CAYTAP010000181.1:0-4518 GCA_964435775.1 uncultured Tepidisphaeraceae bacterium | reverse complement strand
GCCAATCCGCTGCTCCGCGCTATCTTATATTCCAAACGTCTTGGTTTCGTGGCCGGCGGCACGCTCTTCGGCTACCACGCGATCCGTCTCATCGACCTTGGGCACGCAGGCGCCCTGTGGAGCGCCATCCATCACGCGCCGATCATCGGTGTGGTGAAGTGGGCGTGGGGTTGGGTTGTTTAGAGCGCGCCGCGCATGCCGTAATTTACTTGATCAGCCGCAGCGCGAAGGGATAGCGGTAAGCTTCGCCTTTGTTGGCGGCCATGGCGCCCATGATGCCAAAGATCAAACCAGCCAGCCACACCAGGGGGGCAATGATGGCGCCGATGCAGAAGATGATGGTCGCGCCGCCGATGATGTATCCGATGAGGAGCGTGATCTGGAAGTTCAACGCTTCCTTGCCCTGGTCATCGACGAATGGGCTCTGCTCCTTCTTGACCAGCCAGATGATGAGCGGTCCGACGAAGCCGGTCAGGATGCCCAGCAGATGGCAGAGCATCGCCATGGTCTGGTCATCCTTGGATGGCGCGGGGCCTGCGTATGCAGCGCCGGCGGGGGCGTTGGCGTTGGGAGTTGGCGAGGACGGATCTGGATTCGGATTCACGGGTTCATTTTCCGGCATGGTGGCATCTCCTCTTGCGGTGACGTGATCAGCACGTCGGATGGGTTGAATACCAAGCGACTCTGCCTTGCACTATATGAAACGCATCGGTTTTTGACAATGCTCAGCTCGGAAGGCGATCGGAGGTCCCATTCATCTTTAAGTTGTCGCAATGGTTGTGGCCGATGAAGGGGTTGTGGTACAATGCCAGTCGCACGGTCAGGGCACATTTCAGAACGTGCAGCCGACAATCGTATGTTGGTTTGTGGAGATCGCATGTGAATTGATGCGTGGCCTCCGATGGGTCTCACTGCTTGAGGTGCATCGGTCATGGCATGAAGTGCAATTCCAAAAGGAGCAAATCGATGGGTATCCGTGAAAAACTGAATGACAATCCGAGGGTTACAACAGGCATTACCGCCGCGATTGTGGTCATTGCATTGGCTTTTATCATTTACCAGTTGCTCCCCAATCGCGGGCCGCGGATTCCCACGGAGCGGTTTTACAGCGATGACGACGGGGCGACGTGGTTCGCCGATGATATCAACAAGATTCCCCCTTTCGATCACAACGGCAAGCAGGCGGTGCGCGCCAATGTCTATCAGTGCGGCAGTGGCAAACCGTTTGTGGCGTACCTGGAAAAGTACGATGACAAGGCCAAGGCCAAGCTGGAGGAATTGCAGGCAAAGATGAAGGAGGTTGGGAATAATCCGCCGGGGCCGGGCCAAGTGCCTCCGGGAGCGGATTTTGAAGAGGTTTCCATGACCGGCATCATGGTGAAGAAGCCGGGAGGCGGCAACTGGGTTCGGCAGATGGATTATCAGCATTCCCAAGAGGTCACAACGATCAAGTGCCCGGATGGGAAAGTGGATGATCTTCGGCCCGTAACGCCATGAGGGGGTGGGTCGTTGGCATCTCCGTGAGAAAGTACTGACGGCGCGTCAATTGGATGCTCGCGCGCTACGGCCAGAGAGCCGCTTGGCATGCCGGGGCGCCGAACGGCGCTTTTGGAAGCGCGACGCCCGCGTCACGGAGGAGTAGCGCGGTGCGGGGATAATCGCCGGCGGGGTCTTTGAAGTTCAGTGATCCCCACAGGCAAACGCCAAGTGGGTTGCTGCCGTAGCCGTTGATTGAATGCACATCGCCGCCGCGAGCGATGAGCAGATTCACCATGTCGGCGTTGCCTCGCAATGCCGCCGCATCAAGCGGGATGAATCCTTCCTCCCCTTCCTCCCGGCGATTGATGGGAAAACCGAGGTCCAGCATGAGCCTCGCCGCCTTCTGGTTTGAGTCGCAAACCGCGTAGCGCAGTGCGGAGAGGTCATCCTTGGAGAGGGACGCCATGAGGCCGGGATGGCTGGATAGGATGTCCCGCGCGGTTGGCTCATCCCCCATCAGACATGCGGCCATAAAACGATCATTGGGGCTGCTCAAGCGTTGGAGCGCCGCCAGCGCGATGGCGCGGCCGTAGCGTCCGGCCACTTCGATTGGGGAAAGATTGAAACCAAGCGTCCATTGATAAATGGATCCGGCGGCCTCCTGGGGGCAGCGTGGATACCCCAGCCGACCGATTCGGGCGGAGATGGCTTCGGGCACTTCGGCGATCGCGCGCTCGATGAGCGTGGCGTCATCAAGATAGGCGGCCATGAAAATATCAACGGCGGCCCCGCGATCCAGAAGATAGCGCGGCTTCCAGGGATGTTTGATTTCCCACTGCGCGGCGGTTGAGGCGTGATCGACGCAGCGGGCATCGATGTCCGCGCCATGATCGAGAAGGTAATCGATGATCTCCCGTGTCGAGGCGTAATGCAGGGGGCGCTGGCCGTCGCCGCCTTTGGCGTGGACGAGAGAGGGGTCGGCGTCGATCAATTCCTTGACGCGATTGAATCGTCCGTGTTTTGCGGCGGCGAAGATGTCCACCGTCGCGCCGCGGGTGATGAGCCAGTCGGCGATGTCGGTGGGCGCAAAATCCAGCACGCCAAAGCCACCCGCCCACCAGGTGCTTTTGAGGTTGATGTCAACGCCATGCCGGAGGAGCACTTCGAGCATGGGGCGGTTGTGGGCCGCCGTGTTGATGGCGCGGCCGTCAAACGCGAACACCGGCAGATCGATCCGATCTCCCCAATCGGGATGGTTGTTCAGCCACTCATCCAGGAGCGCAGCATCGCCGGATTGCACCCGATTCTGAAACTCCTGTTTCAAGGACTCATCATTGCTTTCGGGCGCATTGTTCATGGGAGGATTCCCATGCGGGGTGATTCACCGGAAGCCCTTGCGGCGTTTCTGGCTGTAGCGGTGCAGGGCATCTTCGATGATTGGATAGGCTTCCTTGGCCGGTTCGATCGCATCGACTTCAACCGCTTTGCCTTCCAGTTGCTTGTAATCCTGGAAAAAGCGTCGAAGCATCATGAGGCGGTGGGGGGGCATCTCGGCGGCCTCGCGGTAGGTGTTGAACTCGGGGTCCTCCGTGGCGACGGCGATGATCTTGTGGTCTTTCTTGCCCCCGTCGATCATCGTCATCAGCCCGATGGTCCGGGCGTGGATAATCGTCAGCGGCACGACGGTTTCCTGACAAAGCACCAGCACGTCGAGCGGATCATCATCCTCGGCGAGTGTCTGGGGGATGAACCCGTAGTTGGCCGGGTAATAGACGGCCGAGTAGAGCACTCGGTCGAGCTTGATCAACCCGCTGTTTTTGTCCATTTCGTATTTGACGCTCGAGCCGAAGGGGATCTCGATGATCGTGACGTATTCCTGAGGAATGTCTTCGCCGGGTGAAACATCATGCCAGGGATTAATCATGTCGTGGCCTTTGCTGGAAAAAGGTTGGTTGCCGCGAGAATATCATCGCCTGCGGCGCGAGCGGTTGGGTGATCGATCAATGGAAGCAGCTCCACGGGCATTTTTGACACCAATCCCCTCATCAGGGCGATTGTACACAAGGTCGGCGGTGTGGCCAGTATGGAGAGACGAATAAAGTGGGGTTTTGGCGTGCGACGAAGGTCCGGATAACCGTTTGGTGGAGAAGTGATGGATAAGCCGTATGGTGGGGCGTCGGGGTTTGTTTTTGGAATAACCTTGATGCTGACGGCGGGCGGGGGTTAAAGTGGTAGAACCGCATGCCTCGACGGAGCGTAGCACTGGGTGCGGGGTGAATCGGAGACGGTCGCAATCGGTGGCGGCGAAAAAGGGGAGCGTACAGGGGGCGAGGCGATATTTGGATTGATCGGGGAAAAGCCCGGCGAACTCGTAACTTCAGGTGGCAGGCATGGCACGAACACAGAAGCGGTTGGGCGATATTCTGGTCGAGTGGGGGATCGTCACGACCGACGGCGTCGCCAAGGCGCTGGCGCACGCCAAAGCCAAGAACCTGCGGTTGGGCGAGGCGTTGATGGACCTCAAGTTGTGCAGCGAAACCCATGTGTACAAGGCTCTGGCGACTCAGCACAACATGGAATATTTCGATCTGGATAAAAACTCGGTTCCGCCCAATGCGGTGAACCTGATCCCGGATGAGTTGATGAAAAAGCACCTCATCCTGCCGCTTGGGATGGAAAATGGGAAATTGAAGGTGGCGATCCATGATCCGCTGGACCTGGAGACGCTCGACATTTTGCGGTTTCGGCTGAATAAGGAGCTTCGCCCGGTTCTGGCGGCCAAGGGGAGGATCAAGAGCATCCTTGGGGAACTGTTCGACACGACCGCGAAGAACACGATCGACAAGACGATGGACGCGACGCTCGATCGGCTGGCGTCGTCGCTGGACAAGTCGATGGACCGATCGATGGACAAGTCGGTGGACCGATCCATCGACAAATCGATCGACGTGGCCGGGATGGGGGAGGACGATCAGAACGATCCAACGCAGGCGCCGATCATCAAGCTGGTGCAGGCGATGATCGCCGAGGCGGTGCGAA
>CAYTAP010000180.1:0-4766 GCA_964435775.1 uncultured Tepidisphaeraceae bacterium | reverse complement strand
GACGATCGTCCTCATCTGGAGTTTCACCGAACTCGGCACGCCCCTCATGTTCGACTATTACGAGGTGACCCCCGTCCAGATCTTCGAACGGATCGCGCAGGTCGGGGGTTCACCCGTGCCCTATGCCCTCGTCGTCGTCATGCTCGCGGTGAGCATCCTTCTCTACATCGTCGGCAAGTTCCTGCTCGGCCGATCCCATGACGCCGCCGTGAGCAAAGCCTCCGTGCAATCAACCGCCAAGCGCCTCGGTTTCATCCAAAGCCTTCCCTTCATCGCGGCGTTCGCTCTCATCTCCGGCCTGGCGCTGCTGCCCCACATCGGCGTCGTCCTGATGAGCCTCAGCGGCGTCGGAAGCTGGTATCAATCCGCCCTGCCCAAAATCTTCACCCTCGGACATTACGCCACCGCCCTGACCCACAACGTCACCGTCCCCTCCATCCACAACTCCATCACCTTCGCCGGCGCGAGCATGGTTCTCGATGTCCTCTTCGGCGTCCTCATCGCCTACCTGATCGTCCGATCCAAACTGCCCGGCCGGGGCTTGCTCGACAGCCTCGCGATGCTCCCGCTGGCGGTCCCCGGACTGGTCCTCGCCTTCGGCTACCTCGCACTCAGTTTGCGCCTGCAAGGCTGGTTCGACAGCCCCACCCTTCGCAACATGGTCGATGTCACGGAGAATCCCACGTTCATCCTGATCGTTGCCTATGCGATGCGGCGGCTTCCTTATGTCGTCCGCAGCGCCGTCGCGGGGCTGGAGCAAACGCCGGTGGACCTCGAACTGGCCGCGAGAAACCTCGGCGCGTCGGGGTTGACAACCATGCGCCGGATCACGATCCCCCTCATCGCCGCCAACTTGATCGCAGGCGCGCTTCTCGCCTTCGCATTCGCCATGCTTGAAGTGAGCGACTCGCTCATCCTCGCGCAGAAACAGACGATGTGGCCGATCACCAAGGCGATTTACGTCCTCTTCCAACGTCTCGGCGACGGCCCATACATCGCCAGCGCGCTTGGCGTCTGGGCGATGGTGCTGTTGACCCTCACCATCCTCTCGGCCAACGCCTTTCTCGGGAAGCGGATGGGGGCGATCTTCAGGGTGTGAGCTTCGGTGCCCATCCTTGCAACCGAACTGATCCAGCGAATCTCCCGTAAAACGCTTTTCAGCCGCATCATCTGTTTGTCATCAAAATTGGTATTGCGAAAATTGAATACCCGTGCGTAGCATGACCGCCATTGTTTCAAGTCCTGAATTGCCCGTGTCATTGGTGCGAGCTTCTTGAGCGAGTGGCTCTGGTCAATGAGATCCTCCAAAGCCACCCCTTTCAATTCACAAGTGATCTCGCTCTGGATAGGAGGTTCTTATATGCGTCACCGCATATCCACGATCGCGATAGGTTCGCTGATCGTCTCTTCGTTGTGTCCACTGGCGTATGGCGTGGATCCGCCGGCCACGCTTGACCTGACGGGGACCATCCGCGACTTCAGACCGTTCGATGTCAACAACCCCAGCGGAACCCTTCAGGACTTTGCGCAGTTTGATTTCAGCCAGATCATCGGCCTGGAGAGCAATCCAGCGGCAGCAATTGCATTCAACGCGGCGCATCCGCCGGGCTATGCGTATGACCCGTCCACGCGCACACCGCCCGAACAGTACCTCCCCACGGCGCTCCAGGCGCTCGGCTACACCAAGGCCGCTGATCAGGCAGGCCTTCTGCAGACTGCGCCTATTGAGACGGGAATTGTCGGCGCCACGCTCGGATCGGACGGTACGCCCACTTACTCAGGCAACACCCCGTCCAATCTCTTCGCCACCACCCATGGCGCATCGAATTTCTCCAAGTTCTATCACGATGATTCCAACTACAACAAGTCCGCGCCGATCACCCTTACCCTGACTCGTGATTCCAACGGTGTTTACACCTACGACAACCCCGCCTTCTTCCCCATCGACAATCAACTCCTGGGCAATGACGGGCAAGACCAGGGAGGCACAAGCCACAACTACTCGTTCACCACGGAGTTCCACGACACGTTTTCCTACCAGGGCGGCGAAACATTCACGTTCGCCGGCGATGATGACATGTGGGTCTTCATCGACAAGCAGTTGGCGCTCGACCTTGGCGGTGTGCATAATACGGTCACGGGCACCCTCAACCTCGACTCACTGGGGTTGACGGTCGGCGCCTCCTATCCCATTGATATCTTTTACAACGAAAGGAACCCTTTCGCGTCGGATATCAAAATCTCCACCACACTGGCATTGGATCAGGGTGCGGTGAACCCGCCGCCCCCCCCGCCGCCGCCCCCTCCGCCGCCGGGGCCGCCTGAACCGCCCCCTCCCACCCCACCTGGACCGCCTGCAGCGGTACCTCTGCCGACGGCCTTGTGGATGGGGCTGATCACCATGGGCGCCCTTGGTTCAGTCCAATGGCTTCGCAAGCGACGAAACGCGCTGCTCGGATAAGTAAAGGCAGCCCAGCCTATAGGTCTGCAATCGCCCCGGACACCTCTGCCCGGGGCGATTGTGTGATCATATCCAACACACTCAATCAAACGCGCGAATGTAGATCAGCGCATCCTGATCCTTGTGCAGGTTGGAGGCAGTGGCGATGTGATGAAAGCCCTGGCCGGTCAGGAATGCCCGCGCGATGACCTGCGACTTTTGCTCAACACTCAGCCATGCCCGGCGAAGGGGAATCCGCTTGGCTTGATGCCACTGCTCCGCTTGCGCGATCGCCGCCTCCATCAACCTTCCACCCAGTCCCTGGCGGCCAAACCCCGGGCGAACGCGCAGGTGCAGGATCTGGAACACGCCATCGCCCGCCCCGGCCGGCACATGCCAGATGACGTCGCCGATCGGTTCCCCCCGGCCATCGACGCAGCGAATGGTCTGGATGAACGGCGCATCGGGCATCCGCCCGACACTGCCCGCCGGCAAAGCCGGTTCATATCGAAGGTCAAAGAGCTTGTGGGTTGTTGTTTTATCCATGATCGAAATAGGCCGGTCGGTGTAATGCGAACAAGCCGTGTTCGCCGCCATCCATCGCCCGCATCGCGGCGCGCCGGCTAGTTGGCGGTGGTTTGCGGCGCGGTGGCTGGCGCGGGTGTCTTGGCCGCGCGGCTCTTGATCATGCCTTGAATATCCCTGAGCGAATCCCTGAAAAATACATCAAGCGGCGGATTCATTTTGCCCGCCGCCGCAATCAATTGGTTGGCCGCCGCATCATCCGACGCCTCGTACAACCGCGACGCCTCATCCCGGATGAGCGGGCCCATCGTCTGCTGATCGCTCAGCCCCCGGCGGATCATGTCGGCCGCAAAATCCACCGCCGCCGTGTATTGCTTGCTTGCCAGCAGCGCCCCCATGTTCTGACGGATCAAACCCTGCGTCAGCATGTTCTGCTTTGCGGCGATCCAATGATCCAGCGCCTTGCCGAAATACGTCGCCGCGTCCGCCGGCCGTTTGAGGTCCATCAGTGTCTTGCCCTGGTTCTGTCTAATCCGCGCAAGTCGATCCTGATCACCGGCCTTCTCATACATCGCCGCGAGCACATTTTGCACCACGAGCAGGCGCGCCGGTTGATCGCTGAACCGGTCCTGCCAGTTGTACAACACGTCGGCGGGGAAACTCGGGAAGAGCTTCTCCAGGACCCGCCATGTCGCCGTGCTCACGCGCTCATCAGGATCATGCAGATGGTTGTACAGCGGCTCGGCCGACGCAAACGTGGCGGTCGTCTCAAGGGCGTTCACCGCCGCCAGACGCACCTCGCGATTGGGGTCATCGAGCGCATTGAGCACGATGAGATCCTGCGATCTCGGATCGCCCAGATCACCCAAAGCGTTCAGCGCCGCCCGACGGACCGCCACCGTTTCCGTGCTCTTGAGCAACGGTGCGAGCAACCGCAACAGTCCCGGCGCGCGAAGCGGTCCGAGCGCCTCGGCCGCCGCGGCGCGCAAACCCGAATCCCCCGGCGCCGTTCCGATCGTAATGATGCGGACCAGCGCCTCCGACGCCTGCTGCGCCAACTCCGGCTTCTCCGTCCGCAGCCGCGCCCCCACCTCCTGCACCGCCTGGCTCGCCGCTTCGGCGACCGCCGGCGAGGGATCGCGCAGCATCTTGATCAGCTCGGGCACCGCGCGCAGATCGCCGATCGGCTGTATGGCGAGGATCAACGCCGCCCGAACCTCCGCATCCGGTTCCTGCGCCAATTGAACGACCAGAGGCTCCAGCGCGGCGCTGTCATTGATCGCCGAGAGCGTCCTGGCCACCTGGAGACGCACCTCCGTCGAGCTGTCGCCGATCATGTGTCGAAGCTGATCCCGCGTCGCGGCGCTCGGCGGCACGGCGTTTTGAAGGTCCTGCAAGATGAGTTGCGCCCCGACCAGCCGAATCTCCGGCGCATTGGATCGAAGGTAGCGGAGCAGTGTGTCGGACTTGCTCGCCGCCACGCGATACTGCTCCCGCAGGATCGACTGCAAATCATCGACCAGGCGCTCCCGCTCATTCGCCTGACGCGCATAGCGCCCGGCGCGCGCAGCCGTGATCGACGCCTTGAACTCCGCACCCGTTTTCCCGGAATTTTCACTCCACCATTTGTCCCAGCTCACCGGCGCCGGATCGGCTGGGGTCCGGCCGGTCAGATTGGCCAGCGCATCGGACGCGGCGATCTTCACCGCCGCCAGCGCATCGGCTTGCGAATACAAACCCACCAGCGCCGCCGCCGCCGTCTTGTCGGCGAATGCGCCGATGGCCCCCACCGCCGCCAGCC
>CAYTAP010000179.1:0-4829 GCA_964435775.1 uncultured Tepidisphaeraceae bacterium | reverse complement strand
GTGTCGCCGAACATGTTGATCAGCCGGCGGTAGCTGTCGTATGCGAAGCGCTCGTTGCCCGTCAGCACCGCAAGCCCCTCGACGACCGCATCGTTCAACCCGATGTTGAGCACCGTGTCCATCATCCCCGGCATCGACACCTTGGCGCCCGAACGACACGCGACGAGCAGCGGGTTTTTCGCGTCGCCGAACTTCTTGCCGGCCGCCTTCTCAACCTTGATCAGGTTGGCGCGAACTTCATCCATCAAGCCCGCCGGCAGCTTCTGTCCGAGACGGTTGTAGTCGCCGCAGGTTTCGGTCGTGATCGTAAAGCCCGGCGGCACCGGCAGCGGAACCAGCGTCATGTCCGCGAGATTCGCGCCCTTGCCGCCAAGCAGGTCCTTCAGATGCGCCCCGCCCTCGGCTTTCCCGTTTCCAAAGAAATATACGCTCTTGGTCTTCTTCCCCCCTCGAGCGACGGACTTGGCCGCCGACTTTTTCCCGCTCGTCGCGGCCTTGCCCCTGGATTTGCCTTTGCTTGAACGCGCTGCACTCACACGAGCCATGATCGATCTCCTGTAGAATAGTTCCACTGCGGCGATTCCACACCTTCCGCGCACTGCGGAACGGCGCTATCGCAACCATTTGTGTAAAAATAAAATGGGCAATTTTCGGCCTGCGGACGCGGGCCGTGCCGCGGTCCATCGTCCCGAACGGCACTCGATTTTCTCAGGAAAACGAGCCCATGCCGTCCGATCGCCCGGATATTCCCGGGCAACGAGCCGCGAAGTATAGGTGAATCGCCCCCCCTGTCAATTTGCCCCCGGCGCTTCCGATCACCGCATAACCTTTGTCCCCGTTGCTCCCGATCATGCTATAATCAAGGCATGAAATCCCTGATTATCCTCATCCTCCTCATCGCGCTGGGCGCCGCCGCTTTCTTCACCCGCCCGTCGGAAGCCAACTTCGCCGACTGGTATCGCCAGCAGCAGCCCGCCGACGAAGGGGGCAACATCCTCACCAAAATCTTCAACCCCAACAGCCCCGACAAGTACCTCAAGGACTCCACCTACAAAAACTACCTCCTCTTCGCCAACATCGAACACGACGGGCAGACGACCTACACCGGCGCCTTCAGCCACTGGTTCAAGCGCACGCCCCCGGCCGCGCCGTCGCCCGCCAAATAGCGAGGACCTCTGAACGCTGATTTGATGGCGCAAGCCTCCCGTCTGCTCCCGGGAAAAGTGCAGGCGAGCCTCCTGCGCCACATGTTTTCCAGCCGCCCCCGGTGGCTATCTCACCTGCATACACCGCAATCGCGCCGCCTGATCCGCCGATCCGTTGCTCTTGAACTGCCTCTGAATGCCTTGCATCGCGCACCGCTTGCCCGCATATGACCACAACCGCTGTTCGTCCTCTTCCAGTGAAATCGAATGCGCCTCAAACCACTCCACCGCCGAGCGGAGGTCAACCCGCGTGCGAAATGCCGGGCAATCCCCCAGTTGGTAGAGCACGAACGCCGACACCAGTGCATCGCCGGGCATGCGTCGATTCCCCTCCCGCGCCCAGATCCCTTCATCCCGCTGTTGATCCGCCAGCCAGGTCATGCCGCGTTCGATCGCTTCGCCGGCGCCTCCGCCATTGAGCAACGCCCGCACCGCCAGGCATGTCGCCAGCGGATCGCCCCATCCGCCGTCGGCATTTTGCTCAGCCAGCAGCGACCGCAGTAGCTTTGGATAGAGCGGCGAATACCCGAGGTTCAACTCATCCATGCGGATCAGCGCCATCGCCATCGCCGGCGTCCGACGCGCCATTTCCGCTTCCAGCCTCGCCCCAGCTTCCGGACGCGCCGCGAGCATCTCCCGCGTCATCCGCCGATAATCCGACGCATTCCATTGCCGCTCGATCTGTCGCACCGTTGTCATGGCCGTTCCTTTCCCATGATTGCTGCTGGTCTTGTCGTTCCGATAACAAGCTCGACCGCCGCCACATCATGTTAGGTGTATGATATACCAAACAATTACCGGACGTGCAAGTGAAAAGTTAGGAAAATATTCGGCATGTGATCGGGAGTGGCGGCGGGTGGGCATATCGCAGTATTATTGGGTTTTATGCTGCGGCGTCCGAAATGGGACCGCCGTGGAAAGGAACCATGACATTGGAGCAATACACCTCTGTGCCGTCCCTGCCCGTTCGTCCCGCCGATGGACACAAGGGGACGTTCGGTCGGGTGCTCGTGGTGGGGGGGAACGAGGGGATGATCGGCGCCCCCGCGCTCGCGGGCACGGCCGCGCTTCGGCTGGGTTCCGGGCTCGTCCAGATTGCCGTCCCACGCTCGATCCTCATCGCGTGTCTTCAGATCACTCCGGAATTGATCGGGGTGCCATTGAGTGAATGCGAATCGTCCCCTGCGGACGATGAACCATTGCTTGACGCCGCCGGTCATGCCGATGCCTTGATCGTTGGCCCGGGCCTCGGGCAGTCCCCTCTTGCCCGTCAGCGTGTCGAAGCCTTCGTTCAACTTTCCAAGCCGATGGTTTTCGACGCCGACGCCTTGAATATTCTGGCAACTGGCAAGACTTGGCCCGCTGATTTTAACGCCCATGCCGTTCTCACGCCCCATCCCGGAGAGATGCGCCGGCTGGCGCGGTTGATCGGGCGCGGCGACGTCCCCGCCGATGACGCCGGGCGGGTTGAACTCGCTCACGCCGCCGCTGTGGCGTTCGGTCAGGTCATCGTTCTTAAGGGTCATCGAACCGTCGTGTGCGATGCCACCCGTGTCCATATCAACGACACCGGCGACAGTTCCCTCTCCAAAGCCGGGGCCGGCGATGTACTCAGCGGACTGATTGGCTGTCTGCTGGGCCAGAAGATGGAGCGATTCGATGCCGCCGTCGCCGCCGTTCACCTTCATGGTCGCTGCGGCGAACTCGCCGGGCAAAAGCTTGGCAAGCGCAGCGTCCTTGCCCGCGACATCATCGACGTCCTCCCCCAGGCGATTGCCGAAGCCGAGCAGGCCGCTGCGACTTCATCCTCTTGATGCGCTTGCCTCCCGTGCATCGCGTGGACGGATGTAAAGGTGTTCCACAGCCGCCGCGATGGTCAGGTTGATCGGAATCGCAAGCATCAAGCCAGGCACGCCGAAAATCTTTCCCCACAAAATGACCGAGAAGAGCGTGACGGCCGGATGAATCTGCACCGCGCCGCGCATGATCATCGGCAAAATCAGATACGCCTCGATCGACTGAATGATCGCGTAGATGATGAGCACCCCGATGACCATCGCCCCGCTTTGTGTCGCCGCGAAGAGGGCGGCCACGATGATCGCGCACGCCGGCCCGACTGTCGGCACGATCTCCGCCATCCCCGCCAGCAGCGCCAGCGGCAGCGCCAACCCCTTTAACCCGATTGAGAAATAGCCAATGCAGGACGCCGAGAAAACGATGCACATGCTCAGCAGCGTCCCAATCACCCACCGGCGCAATCGCGGCCCCAGCGCCTTGAGCATGCCGGAAACATTCTCCCGGTGGCGCGGCGCGACGGTGATCATCGCCGGGTGCAGCAGGCGCTCGGCCGGGTCCGCGAGCATGAAGATCGACCCCACGAAAATGAAAACCAGCCAGATGCCGATCGACAAGACGACGTCCGCGCTGTGCGTGAAAAACTGCGGCCCGCGATCCCCCGCGAAAAACCGCCCCACGCTTTGCGTGATGTCGGCGACGTCCACCGGATCGGCCAATTCCAGCTTGTCGCTCCATTCGCGCAGAAGATGATCAATGCTCGCCTTCCGCTCCGGCCAATCCTTGAGCGTCTGCTGCACCGAATTGCCCAGCGACCAGGACAACCCCGTCACCGCCGCCGCCACGCCCACAATCAGCCCCAGCCCCAGCACCGCCGCCGCCAGCCCCCTTGGCCCGGGCACATATTTAATCAGCGGATTGAGCGTGCTCGCCACAATCGCCGCCGCCAGCAACCCCAGGATGATCGTCGTCAGCGCTTCAAAGAAAAACAGAAAAAAGACGATCGCCACCGCGCAGACAAACAGCATCGCCAGCGGCGACACCCACACCCGCCGCACCGGTTCGCCATCTTTGGATTCAGTTGAGTTTGGTGAAGTCATGCAACCGACAGCATAGGCAGGGGGGGGGATTGGAGCAAAAAGTGGAAGAACGATGGAGTCAGTTGTCAGTTGTTCGGGGTCCGTTGCCCGTTGTATTCAGCAACTGACCACGGACCACGGACGACGGACAAGTCCCTCACTCATCACCTCGCCGCCGACCCTTCGCCGCCATCACTTGCCCGTCGCCGCCTGCCCGCCCGTGGCTTGCTGCCGCGCCGAGAGGATCCACGCATTGGCCCGGCCGACGTTGCCATCCTCCGCCCGAATGCCCCGCGCCACGTTGGCCGTCGCCTCGACCAGTTCCTTCTCCGGCGCGGGGCCCATTCAAAGGGGCCTCTTCATTTGTGAAGGATTAGCGCATAATGCCATGCTGACCAACCCGATTATCCCCGCCGTCCGGTATCCCATGTCAACATGGCAATGCTGTCCAAGATTTTGCAAAACGTCACGTTTCATGGTGTTACCTGCATTATGGTAGTTATGGAATAGCCCATTCAAAGGGGTCGAGCCCATTCAAAGGGGTCGGGCCCATTCAAAGGGGTCGGGCCCATTCAAAGGGGTCGGGAGTCTTTGATGAGATGAACTCTCTATTTCCCACAGGGTCTCATGGTCGGGGTCAATCGCAATCGACGCGGCATGGCCGGCAGGCTATCCGGCCCATTCAAAGGGGTCGGGCCCGAATACCATTCGGTTAAGCATTATACCCCTGTTTCCACAGTGCTTTTCCATT
>CAYTAP010000178.1:3940-4881 GCA_964435775.1 uncultured Tepidisphaeraceae bacterium | reverse complement strand
AAGGGGACGGCACGGGGCCTGACATTTGGCGCGCCAGCCAGCGTGTCTTTGATGCGGCCGTCGAGAAAGCCTACGGCGGCAAGAGGAAGATCGCATGGATGGAGGTCTACGCCGGCGGGACGGCCAAGGACAAGTTCGACAACTGGCTCCCCGATGACACCGTTGAAGCCTTCAAGCACTTTCTCGTCGGTATCAAAGGCCCGCTGACCACGCCCGTCGGCGGAGGCATTCGCTCGCTCAACGTGGCGCTGCGCCAGATGCTCGATCTGTACGTCTGCCTGCGCCCGGTTCAATATTTCACCGGCGTCCCTTCGCCCGTGAAGCACCCGGAAAAGGTGGACATGGTGATCTTCCGCGAGAACACGGAGGACATTTATGCGGGCATTGAATACGCGGCCGGCACGCCGGAAGCCAAAAAGATGCTCGACTTCATTCAGAAGGAATTCCCGAAGGATTTCAAGAAGATCCGCTTCGGCACCCAGGAGGCGACGGACGACTGGATGAAGGCGGCCACCAAGCCGGGGCATCCCTCGATGCCGCTTGCCGTGGGGATCGGGATCAAGCCCGTCAGCCAGACAGGCACGGGGCGACTGGTCTACGCCGCCATCAAATATGCGATCGAGCACAAGCGCAAGAGCGTGACCCTGGTCCACAAGGGGAACATTATGAAGTTCACCGAGGGTTCCTTCCGCGACTGGGGCTACGAGATCGCCAAAGCGGGCTTCGGCGCCGTGGAGATCGACGGCGGCCCGTGGTGCAAAATCCCCGACGGCAAACCCGGCGCGGGAATTGTCATCAAGGATGCCATCGCCGACATCACCCTTCAGCAGGTGCTGACCCGCCCCGACGAGTTTGATGTCATCGCCACCCTCAACCTCAATGGCGACTACATCTCCGACGCGCTGGCGGCGCAGGTCGGCGGCATCGGCATCGCCCCGGGT
>CAYTAP010000178.1:0-3930 GCA_964435775.1 uncultured Tepidisphaeraceae bacterium | reverse complement strand
AAGTACGCCAATCAGGATGTCGTCAACCCCGGCAGCGTGATCCTCTCGGGCGTCATGATGCTTCAGCACATGGGGTGGAACGAAGCGGCCGACCTGATCCTCAAAGGTCTGGAGAAGGCAATCGCAGCCAAAACCGTCACCTACGACTTCGCCCGGCAGATGGAAGGGGCCAAGAAGGTCAAGTGCTCGGAGTTCGCGGGAGAAATGATCAAGCACATGGGGTAGAATGAGCTATCAGAGACGCAAGATACTCAAAGCCTTGGCCAAACAAGGAACAGTCGTTTTGCGGGAAGGCGGCGGTCATACGATTTTATGCACTGCCGCCGGCAAGCAGTCGTTGCTGCCGCGCCACCCTCAAGTGGATCGCCATCTTGCCCGTAAAATCGTCCGTCAGCTTGACTTGGACTGGGACCAGTTTGAAGAGGACATGGGATGACTTACCACATCAAAGTTGAAATGGGCGAGGATGGGTGGTTCGTCGGTCAAGCGCTTGAGGAACCGGGCGCCCTGACCCAAGGGAAGGATTTGGACGAATTGGCGACCATGATCCGTGACGCCTTGGAGTTGTTGACAGGCCAAGCCGATTTCCAGATCGATTTGATGCTGCCGGCGTCGCTTAAAATGGTGCAGGCTTTTTAATTGAAGATGGCAAATCGGGCCGATGCGAGCGTTGGCGTTGGAGGCTTGCCCGAAGGCGCTTGAGCAAAATCAGAGGAGATATCATGCCCATCTACGAATATGCCTGCAAATCCTGCAAAACCACCTTCGAGCAGCTCGTCAAGCGGATGAGCGAAGGCGGCAAAGTGGTGACATGTCCCAAGTGCGGGTCGAAGGACACCGGGCGGGCGCTGAGTGTGTTCGCCGTCGGCGCATCGGCCGCTTCGAGCCACGGCAACGAAGGGACGCCTGGCATGTGCTGCCAGTGCGGCGAGCCGGGGCCTTGCGCGATGGACAATTGACCGGCCGATACCTCCGTGTGAATCCACAATATCTTTCAATTCCGCCTTGAATCGAACCACGGATGAATATGGAACAAGACGGATGGGGAACATATGAGTTTATCTGCGTTCATCTGAGTTCATCTGAGTTCATCTGTGGTTGATTCTCTGTGATGTCGTTCAACACCGGAGAATTGATCACCCCTGTGTCAATGCACGCGCTTTTTGCCGCGACGCGGGATGGCGCGTAGGATGATTCGCATGAAGATTTCACTTCTGCTCCTGATGGGATTGCTGCTTGGCGTGGGAGGTTGTGCCAAGTCGCTCATGTACGATGTGTCCGTGACCAACGATGGGAGTCATCCGGTTACCATCTGGCTGACCAAGGATGGGCCTCCCGATGAGGCGGCATGGCTTTCGCCGGAGCAGGTGGCGTTTGATCCGAAGCTTGCGGGGGATGTCATCGCGGGTGTGACGGTTCCGCCAGGCAAGACGGCCTCGACGGGAACCATCAAGGGTGATTTCTCCAGCGGCGCCAACGCCATTTTACGCGTGTATGAAGGGAAGCTGACCATTGCGGAGATCCTGGCGATCAGCCGGGGCAATCCCAATCGGATCGACGTGGTGTTGCCGCCGGGCGTCAGTCACTGGGTCGTCGATGACAATGGCCCGCTCCGCGCCACCCGCGCCAAAGCGACCAGCCCGGCGACCCGTTAAGATTGATGCACCGTCGTCGAAGCGTGGACCGCCGCATGATCAGGACCAGCGATGGCTTATGAAGCGCATCTCCAATCCGCCCGCGAGATCATCGCGCGATGCGCCGTCTTCACCCTGAGCGACACTCGCACCGAGGCCACCGACACCAGCGGGCAACGCATCCGTCAATTGCTGGAAGAAGCCGGCCACCAGATGACGCTGTACCGGATCATGCGCGATGATCCCGGCGAGTTTGAACCAGCGCTAAAAGCCGCACTGGCCGACGACGCGGTCGATGCGATCCTCACAAACGGCGGCACGGGTTTCAGCAAGCGCGATCAGACGATCCGCGTCATCGAGCGCCACCTCGCCCGCCCGCTACCCGGCTTCGGCGAGCTGTTCCGCATGCTCTCATGGGACCAAATCGGCGGCGGCGCGATGCTCAGCCAGGCGTCCGCCGGGATCGCCCGCGGCAAACCCATCTTCAGCATGCCCGGCAGCACCAAAGCCGTCGAACTGGCGATGACGCGTCTGATCGTGCCGCAGTTGGGGCATCTGCTGGCGGAACTACGCAAATAGAGTCGGCCAGATACGACGGTTCGCTGTCCATGTACAACTGCCGCGTGGGCGGCGACTGTGAGGAAATGATGACGTCGAAGCGTTCCGCATCACACATCCGCCATTCGACATCATGGGCCGCCACCGCGCGATTGCTCCTCGCAGTTTCAGTGTTGCCACTGGCTTGGCCGAGGACCGCACACGCGCAAGCCGCGCCGGCGACCCAGGCCACAACCCAGCCCGACGCCCGCGTCGTGGGAACAGTGTACGGCAAGGCCATCACCGCGAAGGACATTGGCCTGACCAAACCCATCAATGTCGCAACACCCTTTGACGCCCGCGACACCGAGCAGTGGCAGTTGATGATGCGCATTTCATCAACGTTTGGCCGACCCGTGACCGATCACTTCACCGCCAGCCATGACATCAAGGCCACGCCCGAAGAAATCGAGGCATTCCGCCGCAATCTCCGCAAGAGCATGGCGGAGCAGTTGCATGACATGATGGCGAAGATGTCTGAAATCAAGGCGAAACTTGAGGTGGGTGCCCTGTCGGATGAAGAGAAAGCCAGGCAGAAGAAACGGCTGGAGATGTACGAAAAGATCCTGCCGGTGCAGCGTGCGATGCTTGAGGAGGAGATTCCAGAAGCGACCGCACGCCCGACAATTGTCGCTTGGAAGGTTCAGCAGGCGCTGTATCGAACCTACGGAGGGCGCGTGATCTTCCAGCAGGCCGGACCTGAAGCCATCGACGCGCTCAAAGCGCTCTACGAGGGGGCCGAGAAATCAGGGGACCTCCACTTCGACGACGCCGGAGTGCGTCATCTGTTTTATTATTATTTCACGAACGTGAAGTTCACCGCGATCAAGCCGGATGTTCTCGACCACCCCTGGTTCTTGAAGAAGGCTGATGATCCCCACGACACCCGCAAGGGCAAATGACCTGCATGCCCGCGGGGGACGCACGGCGCAACACCTTGCGGCAAGTGTGATTTCTTGACTCCCCATACCGCATGTCTAGAATGCGGCGAATCTGGGATGCGCCGTAACGGCGCATGATCTCCACGCCCCCATCGTCTAGTGGCCCAGGATATCTGGTTCTCAGCCAGAGGACAGGGGTTCGACTCCCCTTGGGGGTATGAAATACGCATTATTCGCCTAATAATGCGGTTTTATGAACCCAAAAACAGCAAATAAACGCTGTTTTTGGGTTCATTTTTACCCAAAAAAAAGCAACTGCATACGGTTGGCGTCGGCTTGTATCCGCCATCAGTCATCGCCACTTCCCTTTGGCTCATACCGCCTTGCCCCTTGCTGCAATTCTGGGGCGTCCGGGAACAATCGGTAGGATTTTATACTCATCTCATCCGACGATTGCTGGTGTTGCCGCTGGCGTATCGTGCGGACGCATGGTAATAAAGGCGTCGGTCATCCATCCGCTTACCGTGCCGTCCGTTTAAAAATGGCTCCCAAGCGTCTATCAGGCAGTCAATACCGCAAGCGACGGCGCGCAAGGTTTCTGGACAACCGCGTGGCGTTTGTCGCTGACAATCCAACGCCCTATGAGCGATACGCCGATGAGCAAGCGGTATGGATGGCGTATATCCGCCAAGCGATAGGCGATGCTCCGCTCCCGGCTTGGCAGTCGCATCGTGACAGACCGCCAACTCCATTAACCATAGCGGACCTTGCCGTGGGAGCGTTTGCGGTTGAGCGTGTCGGGAGCAAGGGGATTACCT
>CAYTAP010000177.1:0-5050 GCA_964435775.1 uncultured Tepidisphaeraceae bacterium | reverse complement strand
CCCCCACCACTTCTTTCTGGTGGAAGCGTTCATGAAGCGCTGCCATCCGCAGACGGCAATCGGTGGGGATCTCATCCGCGGCGGCGCGATCGGCAAGGTGGGGGTCATCCAGGCGACCTTCAGCTTCCATGCCGGATTCAACGCCAACTCGCGGATCTGGTCGAGCGAATACGCCGGCGGGGGCATCCTCGACGTGGGGTGCTACGCGATGAGCATGGCGCGGCTGATCGCCGGCGCGGCGACGGGGCATGACTTCGCCGATCCAATCCAGGTCAGCGGGGCCGGAAAGCTGCATCCGCAGACGAAGGTGGATGAATACGCGGTGGCGACGGTCAAGTTCCCCGGCGACATCGTGGCGACGCTCGCAACCGGCGTGGGGATCAACCAGGAAAACGTCGTGCGCATCTTCGGGTCCGAAGGATCGATCTTCATTCCCAATCCGTGGGTGGCGGCGCGCGAGGGGAGCGCGCCGGCGAAGTTCACGCTGACCAGGGGCGGCAAGGTTGAAGACATCGACGCGGGCAGCCCGGTGATCAGCTTCGCGCTGGAGATTGACGTCGCCAGCCAGGCGATCCTCGCCGGCAAGACCGAGGCGGCATCGCCGGCGATGACCCACGCCGACACGCTGGGGAACATTCGCTCGCTCGATCAGTGGCGCGGCGCGATCGGCGTCGTGTATGATTTTGAAAAGCCGGGCAGCGTCCCCACCGTGACCGGTGCGCCCTTGACCCGCGCGCCCCAGGCGCCGATCAAGCACGGCAAGATCGAGGGGCTCGACAAGCCGGTGTCGCGGCTGGTCATGGGGTGCGACAACCAGCCGAATCTTCCGCACGCTGCGGCGATGTTCGACGACTTTTTCGAGCGCGGCGGAAACGCCTTCGACACCGCCCACATTTACGGCGGCGGCTACACCGAACGCCTGCTCGGGCAGTGGATCAAGACCCGCAACGTGCGGGATCAGATCGTCGTCATTTCCAAAGGCGCGCACACGCCGAACTGTTTTCCGGACATGCTGACCCGGCAGTTCAAGGAAAGCCTCGAACGACTGGGGATCGAGTCGGCCGACATCTACATCATGCACCGCGACAATCCGGATGTGCCGGTGGGCGAGTTCGTCGATGTGCTCAACGAGCACGTCAAGGCGGGGCGCATCAAGGTGTTCGGCGGGTCCAACTGGCACTTGTCGCGCATCCAGGCGGCCAACGAATACGCGGCCAGGCACAAGTTGCAGCCGTTCTCGATCGTGAGCAACAACTTCAGCCTGGCTCGAATGGTCGATCCGGTGTGGCATGGGTGCGTCAGCGCCTCGGATGCCGAGAGCCGCCAGTGGCTGACCCAGCACCAGATGCCGCTGTTTGCCTGGAGCAGCCAGGCGCGCGGATTTTTCATCCCCGATCGCGCGGCGCCGGACAAGAAGGAGGACGCCGAGCTCGTCCGATGCTGGTACAGCGAGGACAACTTCAAACGCCAGGCCCGTGCGATCGAACTGGCGAAAAAGAAGCATGTCCTGCCGATCAACATCGCGCTGGCGTATGTGCTCAACCAGCCGTTCCCGACGTTCCCGCTGATCGGTCCGCGGTTCCTGAGCGAAACCCGCACAAGTCTCCCGGCGCTGGACATCACGCTGACGCCTGAGGAGCTGAAGTGGCTCAATCTCGAAAGTTGAACCGTCGGAATCAACTAAAGCGCGATTTTGTGTAGGGTCCGCCCTGCGGACCATGCCGCGCACAGCGCGAGAAAGATGGTCCGCGAGGCGGACCCTACGCATCGTTTCACCACATCCATGTCATTGGGATCGCGCCATCATGGCGTCGTCTGCGCATTGATGGCCGCGATGGCATAAAACGGGCGGCCTTCGCGACGGTATTTGCGCTCGAAATTGGTGCCGACAAACTCCCCATCGGCGGCGGAGCCGGGGCGGTTGTAATCCACGACCGTCAGGTCCGATCCCCGCACGGCCGGTTCGATGTTCTCCTCCCAATACCCCTGGTGATCGGTGACGATTTGCAAACGTCCGCCGCTGGTCAGCACGCGCGACAGTTGCGGCATGAACGAGGGCTGAATCAGTCGCCGCTTGTGGTGGCGCGCCTTGGGCCAGGGGTCGGGGAAGTAGATGTGGACCACCGAAAGACTGGCCGGGGGGACGAACTCCGAAAGAAAAAAACCGGCTTCGGCGCGAACGGTATGCGCGTTGGCGCAATTGGCGCGGCGCATGCGATCGGATGAATAGCGCCAAAACCAGCGGGCCCATTCGATGCCGAAAAAGTTGACCTCCGGCCGGGCTTTGGCCTGCTCGAGCAGGAATGTTCCCTTGCCCATGCCGATTTCAAGCTCAACGGGGTTGGCGTTGCCATAGAGCGCGGCCCAGTCGATCGGACGGGCGAGGGTGTCCACATCAAGCCCCACCGGCTCGACGATCAGGGGGTGATTGCTTTGCATGGGGGCGGATTCTACGGGCATCGCGCCTCATCGGCCATGCGACGGCAGACGTCAATTGGAGGGCGCCGCCGAGGCGGTTTGCGGATGCTCGCTCAAATTTTTTACATGATCGAGAACACGGATGTGGATGCGGTGAACGATCCAGTCGGTCCACTGATACCAGTACGCGGTCGGCCAGAGGTTGTGCTCATACCAAGTGGTCCCGATGAGGCGCGTGCGGCCATCGCCGAGGTCTTCGAGAAGAAACTCCCCCTGGCGCGATTCGAAGAATCCTTTAAGGTGAGGCGGATGAATGCGCCTGCCGAAATTCCACTCGGTCATCACCGGCGGATTGTAGCTGACACCAAAGCGAAGCAGACGGTTTTCATCCCAGACGCGGATCGGTTCGACGAACTCGCCGGTCGTGAAGACGCATCGGCGAATCGCACCCGGGCCCGTGCCGGTGATCGTGGCGCTGGTGGGATACGCGATGCCGGTGTGGAAGATCCACTCGGTCGGTTCCGGCAGCGCGGGGAACTGGATCACATTGCGCCAGACCACCGATGGAGGGGCGCTGATGATGACACTGCTCGTGACGGAGCGGAGCGGCGGGGGCGTCCGGGTCGATTGGTCCAGCGCCATCAGCATCGGCAGCATCAGGAGCAACGTCGCGAGCATGCGCCCGGTTGCCGATGTGGGCATCGGTCGTTTCTGGATCAGATAGCCCACGTATCCGCCGAGCCATGTGAGAGGTATCCAGAGCGGGGCGGCCATGATGACGCAGATCACTCCTTCAAACGCGAAAAACAAGATGAACAGCAACATGATCACGGCGCCAACCAGGCTGAGATTCGTACACTGGGCGGCGCTCCTGGGCGTGCGGAGGCCATAGAGGACGACATTGGACAGACCGAGTATGAAGGGGAGTCCGATGAACAAGCCCCAGCCGTAATCGCCGAGGATGTTCACGGAAAAGACGCAGACCAGGTACAGGAACGGCGGCGGGAGCAGGATCGCCACCAGGGCGGCATAAAAAGAATTCGAGGGAAAGAGGGACCAGGGGAAGCGCTGGCGACGAGGCGGACTGGGAAGGTCCTGATTGGCTTGAATCACGGCTTGCACAAGCGGTGGCGTGGCGGCGTGCGCCCCGGCAGCGGCCTCCTCGCCGGCGCGCTCGTCGGGCGTCCGTGATGGAATGAAGCAAAGGGCCGCGAAAAAGAGCAGGTTGATGAACGGCGCAAAGGACAACTGGGCGTCACGAAGGCGGCGAATTGTGACGATAAGCCCGGCGATCATGAACGGCAGGGCGACCAGCAGCATCGCGAAAAGGAAACCTGTGTCCTCCTCCGGCCAGCCATACGCCACGGCCAGTCGCGTCGGGGCGAGGTAATTGATCAGCGGCCAGGGATGGTTGAAAAAACCGCGGGCAACGATCAGGTCGGCGAGATACTTCCAAACGAAGAGCAGCACGCCCCACATCACATACCGGCGGGGCTTCATGGGGGACAAGCTCAGGAAGTGCTTCATGGATGTAGGATCGTTCGACGGGAGGATGTGTCAAGACGAGAGTGGTCAATTGATGCGGCCGAGGCGCAAGGGGTGGAGGGCGTCGCTCCGGCGACGCCTCGGCGTTGCGGGAGCAACGCCCTCCAATGTCCGGCGCACTTCCCGCGCGAGGCTCAGCAATTGACTTGCCCGACAAGGTTTCTTTTGGGATTTTCTCTTGCGGCGATTGGGGGGAATGAGCCTATAATTGTCATGATGATGTTCAAGCCATTGCTCATTGTCATGATCGCATCGTTGTTGCTGGCGGTCGCGGGGTGTGAGCGGTCGGCCAATGGGGGCGCGTCGGCGGGGTCGTCGGAATCGTTCAGCGCGCCGACAACCCGCCCCACCACCAACCCATCGGAGAAAGTCGTGAAAACAGAAGCGGAATGGAAAAAGCAGTTGACGCCCGAGCAGTATCACATTTTGCGGGAGAAGGGGACGGAGCCGGCGTTCACCGGCAAGTATTGGAACAACCACCGCAAGGGGATTTACATCTGCGCAGGGTGCGGGCTGGAGTTGTACAGTTCGGACACCAAGTTTGATTCCGGCACGGGTTGGCCGAGCTTTTATCAGCCGATCGCGCCCGACCGCGTCGATGCCCATCGGGATGATCGCTTTGGAATGTCGCGCGATGAAGTGGTTTGTGCGCGATGCGGGGGACACCTGGGACATGTGTTTGACGATGGTCCCAAGCCGACCGGGCTGCGCTACTGCATGGACTCGGCGGCGCTGGAGTTTATCCCTGCCGAGAAGTAACGCCGGATCACGCGCGAGAAAATTAATCGGCGTCCATTCGTCCGTTCATTTCCCGTCAGCCATCGCATAAAAGCCGATGCCATCCCGCTTGAGATGTCCTTTTTCCACGAGTTCCTCCCAGATCTCGCGCCCGAAACCGCTGGGCGGCTGGATGGAGACGATCCGCGACTTGGCGCCGGTCAGCGGACTTCGGCCAAGCCTGGAATCGTCCTCCAATTGCATGAGCTTGATCTTCTTCTTGAACGCCTTGATCGCTTTTTTCAATTCCTCTTCGGTTGCGGGCATCGGTTTCTCCAAATAAATGGTTGTGCGCTTTTGCGGCGCGACG
>CAYTAP010000176.1:0-5514 GCA_964435775.1 uncultured Tepidisphaeraceae bacterium | reverse complement strand
CCTGAATTTCGGCGTCCACAAGGGTTCCACTTACCGTGCCACCGCCGCCTCCACCGCACGCGGCTGCAAGGACCACGGCGCAAAGACACGCTTGGGAAAATGATGCCGGGCCATTGAAAAGCCAGACGATGAGCGTTCCGACCGTCCATGCGCCGGCCACGCCGACACCGCGCCAAATCGCAAACGTGGGTGTGCCCCCGGCAAGCAACGGGACAACCATCGCGGCAAGGACAATGGGTCCGAGGTAATACCCCAGCGTGGCCCCGGCCGCGATGCGGCAGGCGATTGCGCTCAATGCCCCCAGGCAAGTCGCACACAAGATGAGTACGCGTAAGCCGTCGCGCCCCACGAGCTTCATGCGCCATGCGCGCGAATCCACTTCGCCGCCCGTCGCCGTCCGTGTTGAATCCTCGCGATTATTTGCCGTCTTTTTCCACATGATCGGCCGGCGTGATGATCATGGTCACCGGCGTGCCGGTTTTCGGAATCAGCTCCGGGTTGTATTCCCACTCGAGCGTTTCATTGGAACTGCTGGCGATCTTCGGAACGTCAATGACCGTCAGATCGAAGTTGACGACGCTGACGAGGTAGCCCGTCACGTCCGCGGCGTACTGGCCATCGTCCATGATCCGCGAACCGGTGAAGATCCACGTCATCGCCGGCATTTCCTTTTTCGTCGTCACGTTCCGCAGGCAGCGGTATGCGGGGTATCGCACTGTTTTGCCGTCCCGCTTGTATTCGATGGCGATTTGCAGCGGCGGGCCGGTGGGGGGGAACCACTTGTCGATCGCGTTGTCGTAATGCACCGGCGTTCCCGGCTTCAACCCGATCATCAGGAGCGCCAGGTGCAATTGCGACGGCTTGACCTGCGACCGCAGCAGCGATTCATACTCGTTGGTCCCCTTGACCACGCACAGAAACTCCAGCGGCGTTTCGACATTCAACGCCTGGCATTCAACGCGCACCTCCCTGCGTTTGGCATCAATCTCAAGATGCGGCAGCTTCCCCGACGCCGGCGCGGTGGTCGGGATGGATGAAACGGGCTTCGTCGTCGGGCGCGAGGTCGGCTGGGTCGCCGGCTCCCTCGCCCACGCCATATCATCCTGCGCGACCACGGGGGCAACAAAACCCGCCATGCCCAACCCCACAATCACCACTGACAACCGCGCAACCCATGTGCTCATGCGCATCTCCTGGCCAAGTGTCCATCACACTCAGAAGTCTAGCATGCGCATCGGCAAATGGCATCCCCGCTATGGCGCGGGCCTTGACCATGGGGGTCCATGACACTTTCGGCGGCTTTTCTCCCTTCCCCGGGTGCGCAGGCGGCTTTTCTCCCTCCCCCGGTACACCGGGGGAGGGTCGGGGAGGGGCAGGGTCTTTCAATTCTCGAATGGATCTGCCGTAGGGGCGGCTTTAGCCGCCGTTTTAGAGGAAGACGGCGGCTGAAGCCGCCCCTACCAAAGAGAATTGAAACACCCTGCGGGGAGGGGGCCGCCATTTGACGAATGCCTCTCTTGCGACGCATCATCCTCCCGATGCCTTCCACGCGCGATCATAGTCCGCGGCTGATCGCCTTCGCGCGGCACATGCGAAAGGAGCCGACCGACGCGGAAAAGAAACTCTGGTCGTTGTTGCGTCGCAGCCAACTGGAAGGGCGCCATTTCCGCAGGCAGGGTCCCGTCGCGGGGTATATCATCGATTTCTGTTGTCTGCGCGCAGGGCTGGGCGTGGAGGCTGACGGCGGGCAGCACCGTGATGAGAAAGACAGGCTGTACGATCAGCGGCGGACTGAAATACTTCTGCAAAAAGGAATCAGGATCCTTCGCTTTTCTGATGATGAGATCCTGAAATATCCGGAGGCGGTGCAGGAGGCGATATATCGAGAGCTGGCCGAAAAGCCCCCTCCCTAACCCTCCCCCGGCGTACCGGGGGAGGGAACAAGAGAACCGCCGATTCCGTCATGGACCCTGACCATGGGAGTAGCCGACATTTGTGGCGTCGCACGCGGCACCGACGGAAATTGGAGGGCGTCGCTCCCGCGACGCCCTCCAGTCATGCGCACAGGCCACAAAAATTGGCTGCACCCTTGACCATCGCGCCGATCATCTCGCGGATTCGGCGAGGTCCACCTGCTCGCGGTTGAAGTAGACCGCGCCCTCATACCAACCCCCGGCCGTCTCCCGGCAGCGGAGCAGGGTGCAACTGATGCAAAAAAGCTGTCCATCGCTCAGCTTCAGCACCAATGTGCCCCCGTGCCCCAGCGGCAGGCGGCTGGGCGTGATGAACCCCATGCTCCGGCAATGCAGGTCGCGGGTGTACAGCGTTCGTGGCTGCGTCCCGTCGGCGTCGCTGAAAAAACTGAGCGTGGCCCGTGTGTGAAATGGAATCCGATCCAGCTTTCGGCGATTGGTCTGGGGATGCGAGCCGGCATCCAGCGCCGACAGGATCATTCGCGCCTTGGTCGGCCAATCGGACCATCCCGGTCCGGCCGATCCGCCTGAATCCACATGGATCTCTTCAACAACGCCGTTCGCAGCCATTCGCCACCTCCTGTAAAAGTGTTCAATCCGTCCAATTGACCCGGCTTTGCACATACTTGCGGATCAACCCGCGGACATCGCCATTCTCCATCGAATCGGACCACCAGAAACCTACAATTCATTTGCACGATGAGGCAAATGCCATTTTTTGTCCTACAAGGGATGATGTTCCGGTCCAATAATTGAGCGTTTGGGAACCTGAAGGGGTATGATGCGTCGAACGAAGCAGTGGTTTTGATGGAGATGATCGATGGGATGTTCACAGAATAAATTACTGGTCATCGCGGCGTCGATGGCGATGGTCTGTTCATCGGCCGCCGTAACGCCCGCGTCCGGGCAGATCGTTCGGCGGGTTGTGCAGATCGCCGGGGGAGCGAACGTCTCGTTTCCGATCAACACGACCGACTCCAGCGGCAATCAATGGATGATTTATCCCGGCGGCATGCTGCGGCAGATGTCCAACACGCCCCAGGGCAACTACCAGATTTATAGCCAGGGCGCGGTGCTCACGATCGATGGCGCGCAGGTCAACATGGGCAATCAGGCACAGTCCGATCCCAAGACCGGCGCGGTGGTGGTCACCGGCGCCGCCGGCAACGCCGGCATGACCGTCACGCGGCACATCCTCGTCAACAAGGAGGATGGGTACGTTCGCTACATCGATGTCCTTAAGAACACGCAGAAACAGGACAAAACCGTCTCCCTCATGTTGCAGAGCAGCTTCAATTACGGGATCAACAATGCCCGGATGATTGATGACTCGTCGAAGAAAAATCAAACGCAGAAAGATCAGAACATCGCGTGGGTCGCGCAGGTGCCCGTCGGCATTCCGCAGGCGATCATGGAAATGTACGCCGGCAAGGGCGCGAAAATCGTGCCGTCGATCAACAATCCGCCGGGCAACAATTTTGTGCAGGCGACACTTCAGTTGAAGGTTCCCGCCGGCAAGGAGGTCGCGGTCATGCACCTTCACTCCGTGATGGGCAGCCAGGACGAGGCCACGAGATTCGTGCGCGACCTCAAGGAATCGAAGCTGATGGCGACGATTCCCGCGGCGCTTCGCGGTCTGATCGTCAATTTCAAAGGCGGCGACAATCTTTTCGGCGATTACGAATTGCTCCGTGGTGATTTGTTTGATGTTGTCGAGCTTCGCGGCGGCGACCAGATTCGCGGCAACCTGCGGGAGTCGGCTTACACCCTCGACACCTTCTATGGAAAAATCACGCTTCCCGTCGCCAACGTGATTGGCTTGATCAACGTCGGCGCGTTTCGTCCCCGCCAGCTCATTGTTCTTCGCGACGGTGAAATCTTCGGCGGGCGGATGGACCGCGATGCGATCGCCGTGCAGCTTTCCAGCGGTCAAACAACCAACATTCCCCTCGGGCAGATCAGCCGCGTCGGTTATCGCAAAGAGCCCGGCGAAAAGGCGGCCACCAAGTTCACCCAGCCGATGGTCATGCTCCGCAGCGGCGATCGCGTCGCGGTCGCGCTGCCCACCGAGTTGCTCACGGTGGCGACCCGCTACGGCGAGCTTCATCTGCCCGCCTCGAGCATCGCCGCCATCGTCTTTCAAAGCGAGGACAACGGCGTTCACACCATTTATCTGACCGACGGCAGCCATTTCGCCGGCCTGGCGATGGGCAGCGCCTTTGAGATGAAGCTGCTCGACGCCGGCGCCGGACAGGTCGTCAAGTTTCCCGCGACCGCGATCTCCCGCATGCAGTTTACGCCACAAATGCCCGAGGTGGATGATGACAGCGCTCCCACGCTTCAACTGGCGACCGGCGATCTGCTCGTCGGCGCGCTCGAGGGGGCGCTCAAGCTCGACACCGCCTTCGACACCCTCACCATCGACGCCCGGCAGATCAAATCGATGACACACGCCGGCCAATCCGCGACGGATGTGCAGGTGGAACTCTGGGATGAAACCTGTGTCAGCGGGCGTTTGCAGGAGCAGGAGCTGGCGTGCCGCCTGAAAAGCGGCGGCGTCATGAAAGCGCCCGTCGGTCTGATTGACCAATACACCCAGCCGATCAAGCCGGGATCGCCTCCAGTGGAGAACAAGAAGGGACCATCCGCCTCCACCCAACCGGCATCGTCCGATGCCGCATCCGAGGCGGCGCAACCCGGCGACGAAGCCGAAACGCCCGTGGTGCTTCCCCCCAACTGATGGATGTTCTCCGGCAGAGCCTCGTCATGGTGTGTCATCCATTCATCGATATTTCTCCGGCCATTTCTCGCCCGTCGCCCGGCGCGGCTTGGGCGCGTGGATGGCTGCTTGCGGCGATCATCCTTTCGTGGCTCATCATGCCATTCGCTCACGCGGCGACGCCTGAGATCGAACGCGTGGGTTTCCCATATGTCCTCCGCGACGATCACGGCAACGATTGGGACGTGCAGTACAACGGGATGATCCGCGGCGGCGGAAACGATTTATACCGCTACAACGGGGGCGCGCGCCTGAGCGTCAATGGACACGCCCCCAATCGCTTTCTTCCGCAGGGGCAGTTTGATGCCTCGCGCAATGAAGTGACGGTCGGTCCGTGGGACATGGGCGGCGTCCGCGTCATGCGCAAAATCGCGGTGGATCGGCGGGATGGCTTCTGTCGCTACGCCGAAATCCTCGAGAATCCCACCCCGCAGCCCGTTCGCGCCCAGGTGCGCGTTCAGTTCAACATGGGCGCCCCGGTTCGACAGCTCAAGCCCATCGCGCTCGATGGAGACCCGCGCAGTCCCGTGGCCGGTTACGCGATTGGCGAGGGAACCAATGTCGTAGCCATCGTCGGAGGCGGCCTGGAAGCCAAACTCTCCCCGCGATTCGAGGCGCGCGCCGGCACGAGCAATTTCACCATCGATTACGACATTACGATTCCACCCAGGCAGACGGTGGTTCTGCTGCATGTTCAATTGCGCGGGGAATCGGTCGCGCAGGCCGCCCAGACGGCGGCGGCCATGAATGATGCGAGGTATC
>CAYTAP010000175.1:0-5631 GCA_964435775.1 uncultured Tepidisphaeraceae bacterium | reverse complement strand
GTAGTTGAAGCGGCGCACCTTGTACGGGCAGTTGTTCGAGCAATACCGCGTGCCGATGCACCGGTTGTACACCATGACGTTCAAGCCCTCGGTGTCGTGCATCGTCGCGCCCACCGGACAAACCTGCTCGCACGGCGCGTTCTCGCACTGCTGGCACATCATCGGCTGATACACGACCTGCGGATTGGGGTCGTCGCGATCGCCCTTGAAGTAACGGTCGATCCGAAGCCACTGCATCTCGCGATTCCGCACGACCATGTCCTTGCCGACGACGGGAATGTTGTTCTCCGCCTGGCAGGCGACCACGCACGCGTTGCACCCGATGCACGCGTTCATGTCCACCGACATCCCCCACGCGTGTGGCGTGTTGAACTTGGCCGGCGGATTGTAAAGCTGAAGGCTGACCCGGCCGGGTTCACTCGTGAAAACGCCGGGATTCGCCTGGTACTCGGCGAACGACGCCTCGTGGATGATCAAGCCGCTCTTGTGCTTTTCACCAAGCCGAACGGTTCGCGCGTCGGTGCCGATCTTGTCAATGAGGAAGTGCGATTGCGTCATCGCCAACTGATAGCTCGCGCCGGTCTTGCGCACCTCGGCGCCGGCGGCGTGATTCATCGAACCAGCGGTTCGCAGCGTGTAGGTGTTGAAGCCCAATCCAATGCCGATGTGGCTGCCCGCCTCACGCCCATACCCCAGCGGCAACCCGACGACGCCGATCGGCTGCCCCGGCATGATGTAAACCGCGATCTCGAGCGTTCGCCCGCCGACCGTGATGCTGATCATGTCGCCATTGGTCACCGACAGCGCATCGGCGTCGGTCTTGGAAAGCAACGCCGCGTTGTCCCACGTCAGCTTGGTCAGCGGGTCGGGCATTTCCTGGAGCCAGGCATTGTTGGCATAACGCCCATCATAGGTGCTTGCGTCGGCGACAAATCGAATGTCCATCCCCTTGCCCGCCGAGGCGGCCGGCGTGATGGAGGCGGCTTTCAACACGGCCGTCGGCTTCACTTCCGGCGAGGCGCTGCCCACAAGCAATCCATCGTGCAGCACGATGCGGAACTGCCGGTCAAAATCACCCTTGTCAAGATACGCTTCAAAGGTTCGACGAACGATCGCCTCCCCATCGGTCATCTTGTCACCCGCGACAACCGCCAGCAGCTCGATCGGCGATTTCCCGCCGAACAGCGGCAGAATCAGCGGCTGACGCACACCAACGCTTCCATCCCACGCCCGGGCATCGCCCCAGCTTTCAAGATAATGGGCATGTGGAACGTGCCAGGTGCACAGTTTGGACGTTTCGTCCGCGTAGATCGAAAGATGCGCGGTGAACGGAACCGCCGAAAGCTTCTTGGCGAAATCCAGGTCCGCCGGGGCATCATATGCCGGGTTGCCTCCCAGGATCACCAGCGACTGCACCGCCCCACTCTGCATCTGTCCCGCCAGGTCCGTGATCGATTCAACCGATCCGCGGCGATCCGCCACCGGCTCCTGCAAGTAGGTGACCGTCTTCCCCACCGCCCCAATCGCATCGTTGATCGCGGCGACCAGCGCATGCACCTCGGCGGGCATTGACTCCCCCGCCGCCACCACCGCGTTGCCAGGGCCGGCTTTTTTCAAGTCCGCCGCCGCCGCATCGACAAACGCCTGCTCGCCAGGCGACAGCACGCCGGCATCGCCAACGCCATTGACCCCCAGTTTCGCCGCCAGCGCCTGCACCAGAGCCGCCGCCCGCGCCGGCCGCAACGGCAGCCGTTCGTCAACGACCGACCCCGTCGTGCTGAAGCGCGACTCGGCCATGTAAACGCGGCTCATCTTCGCGTTCTTCACATCATCCGCCGTCCGGCGGCGACGCGCCCAGTCAATCCCATAACGAATGTGCGCCGGATGCGTGCCGAGCAGATCGGCATCGAAAAGGGCCACAACCGATGCGCTGTCCAGGTGAATGAACGGGCGAAGCGGCTGGCCATACGCCTGCTTCAAACCCGCGGTTTCGTTGTCTCGATTGACCGGGCTGTAATCAAACCACGCGGCCTTGGGATATGCCTTGAGAAAGGCCTTCTTCATGTAGGCGACGCTGGGGCTGTCCGTGATTTCGCTCAAAATCGCAAGGCCCGCGCCCTGGGTCGAGGCCGCCGCATCCAGTCGCGGCTTGAGCGAGGCAAGAAACTGCTTCCAATCGCTCTTGGACGCCTTGCCCCCGCTGCGATCCAGCACAAACCGGCTGCGCTCGGGGTCATACAACTCCAAAACACTCGCTTGCGCGAATGCATCGGATGCCCCCAGCCGCGGGTCGATCCCCTGCGCGAACGGATGCGTCGGATTCCCTTCGAGTTTGATCGGCCGACCGTCGAAGCTCGTCGCCAGGAGCGCCTGCGCGATCCCGCCGATCTCCATGTTCGTGGCGTATTGCACCTCCACGCCCGGAATCCGCTCGGCGGGATTGCTCGAATAGGGCGCCAGCCTTTCTTTAGGCCATCGCCGGCATCCGTTGAGCGTCAGACCCGCCAGCGCCATCGACGCGGCCATGATCTGCATGAACCGACGGCGCGAGAACGACTGCATCCCTTCCGGATCATATCCGGCAAACTCGCCATCCACCTGCTCGCGCATCTCGTCACTGTCCGCGAGTTGCTCCAGGCTGCGCCAATATTCCTGACCTGTCGAACGCTGTTCCATTGCGATTTCCAAAGGTTCCGGTTTCACGAACCAGTATGCTTACAATTTCCAACCACGCTTTTTCAAACCATCCGAAATCATCGGTGGCACGTCGAGCAGCTTTGCATGTAGTGCTTGTCGTGGATGTGATATTCATCCTTCAGCTTCAATCCCACCCGCAGCTGCGCCGCCTCCGGCGTTTCGCCCGGCTGCATCTCCGGCTTCCAGTGCATGTTCGTCACCTGGTCCTTCGGACGCAGGAACTTTTCCGGATTCCGGTGGCAATCCAGGCACCACCCCATGCTCAGCGGCTTGGCCTGGTGGATGACCTCCATCCGGTCCACCTGCCCGTGGCAGGTCACGCAGCCGACGCCATGGTTCACGTGGGCGCTGTGGTTGAAGTAGGCATAATCCCCCAGGTCATGCACCTTCACCCATTCCACGGGCTTGCCGGTGGCCATGGAGTCGCGGATGGGTTTGAGTTTGGGGCTGTCGGTGCGGACGTGGGTGTGGCAGTTCATGCAGGTCTGCGTCGCGGGAATGTTGGCGAACGCCGCCTGCTCCACGCCCGTATGACAGTACCGGCAATCCAGCCCAAGCTGCCCGACGTGCAACGCATGCGAATAGGGCACCGGCTGCACCGGGGCATACCCGACGTCCTTGGTCTCCGGCGAGGCGCCGAACCCAAAGAGCAGGGGCACATAGATGTTGGAGCCGATCGCAACAATAACCAGGATGGGCAGCAGAAAGTTGGCCCAACGAGGAAATACGAACCGTGACTGAGCTTCCGCCATAAGTCTCGAGTGCGGTTAAGGGACTATTCGATCAAATCGACCGGTGACATGGAACATCGCCCGTCGGTTACACCATCCGCTTCAAATCGCGGCCGTCGTTGTCTTGTTCACAGACTGGTTATTCGTGTCGCCAAACCCAGGCGACCATCGAATGGATACCGAACGCTTATTATCGGCCACACCGCCACCCCGGCTGCACCGGCGCGGAAAGTAACCGTTCGCCAGCGTCGCGGCAAGTCATGGCCGCCGAAAGTTCAACCCATCACGTGCGATGTTCAGGTGAACATCTTACCGTTGGTCGCAATCAACCGCCCAACCAGACTCGACGTGGCGACAGATTACGCGCTAAGGCGCTTCTGTCAAAACTTGTGCGCTGTGGCATAACGACGCACGCTCGACTTTTGCCCAAAGTCGTCGCCTATCATCCCGCTTTGACTTTCGCCTTCCGCGGATTCAGCGCCCGATCCAGATTGCGCATCGCCTGCTTCAGACGATGCTCATTCTCTACAACCGCGATACGCACAAACTCCTCGCCGCCTTCGCCAAATGCCCGCCCTGGCGACAGCGCCACCTCCGCCGCATCCATCATGTCCAGGCAGAAATCAATCGTCCCGCGCCCCGCGAGATGCTTCTTGCTCACCTTCGCCCAGACGAACATGCTCGCCCGCGGCTTGTCATAGCTCCATCCCAGCTTGTCCAGCCCCTGGCAGACGACATCGCGCCGGTGTTCATAAATCGCCGCCTGTTCAGCCGGGAAATCGGGGTGCTCGCGCATGGCGATGATCCCCGCGATCTGAATCGGCGCGAACATCCCGTAGTCGTAATACCCCTTGATCGTCGCCAGCGCCTTGACCATCTCCGCGTTGCCCGCGCAAAACCCGCAGCGCCAACCGGCCATGTTGTAGCTCTTGGACATCGTCGTGAACTCCACGCCGATCTCCTTGGCCCCCGGCGCCGACAAAAAGCTCGGCGCCTTGTACCCGTCATAACAAACCTCGCCATAGGCGAAGTCGCTGATAATCATCACCCCATGTCGCCGGCACACCGCAATCGTCTGATCCCAGAATCCCGCATCGACCGTCATCGCGGTCGGATTGTGCGGATAATTCAGGATGAGCAGCTTGGGCTTGGGGTACAGCTCCGTGAAGACTTTTTCAATCCGCTCCAGAAACGCCGCGTCATTCCCCAGCGGCACGCGAATGACGTTCGCCCCGGCCATCGCCGGCGCGTAAATATGAATTGGAAACGCCGGGTCCCCCACCACGATCGTATCCCCCGGCCCCAGGAGCGCCAGACACAAATGGCTGAACCCCTCCTTCGACCCAATCGTCGCAATGACCTCCGTCTCCGGATCGAGCGTCACCCCATACTGCCGCTGATATTTCTTGACGACTTCCCGCCGCAACCCGGCCACCCCGTTGCTCACCGAGTACCGGTGGTTCCGCGGATCATGCGCCGCATCGGCCAGCTTTTGCACCACCGATTCCGGCGTTGGATCGGTCGGGTTCCCCATCCCCAGATCGATGATGTCGATCCCCGCCACCCGCTTCTCGTACTTCATCTTGTTGATCCGCCCGAACAAATACGGCGGCAACCGCGAAATCCGCGAGGAAACATCCACTTTGAAAGGTTCAGTGTTCATAAGATGAAACAATCGTAGCCACTGCCCTCCCCGTCGTCGATATGCCGAAGGATCAGGGTTCAGGGTTCAGGGTTCAGACGAATCGTATTTCCCCGCCGCCCAGACGCCAAAGGCCTCGGAGAATATAACCGTGGCGCGGAGGCTGCAGTTGTTCTTCGCATTCACTGCCACCGCCCATCGGCCGCACACGTCGACGTTCTGATGTGCGATGTTCTGATGGTCGATCCCGATCAATTGCATCCCCCGCCCCATCCCCGTTAGCCTTTACCCCCATGCCCAACGCCCCCGATGCCGTCAAACGACTCGTGGATCGCTTTACTCAGCAATCCGACCAGATCCGCTCCCCCGACTACAACGAAACGCTCATCCGCATCGACTTCATCAACCCCCTCATGCGCGAGCTCGGCTGGGACATCGACAACACACAGGCCTTCGCCGAGCAATACCGCGAAGTCGTCCACGAAGATCGCGTCAAGGTCGCCGGACAAACCAAGGCCCCCGACTACTCCTTCCGCGTCGGCGGCTCGCGCAAGTTCTTCC
>CAYTAP010000174.1:0-5726 GCA_964435775.1 uncultured Tepidisphaeraceae bacterium | reverse complement strand
TGCTGATGATCGCAAGGGTGTTGAATCGCATCTGACGCCGGAGCAGCGCCTGGTGCTGCACGGTGACACCGCCGAACAGGAAGGTGCCCGCCAGCGCGATTGTGACATAGATCAGACGGGGTTCGGAATAAAACCAGGCGATGAGGGGGGAGAGCGCGCAGACGAACACGAGCATGAACAAGCTGAGCAGGACGTTGACCCAGAAGAGGGTGGAGACCTGTTCATGGGTGATCCGGGCGCGCTGGACGGTGGCGAGGGAGAGACCGGCGTCCTTGAAGAGGGCGACAAACCCGGTGATGGCGGTCACCATCGCGATGAGCCCGAAATCGGCCGGGGTGAGCAGTCGGGCGAGGATCGCGACGGCGATCATGTTGAGGATGAACGAAGCGCCCTGGGAGGCGAGGGTGATCGCGCCGCCACGGACGGATCGGCCGCGAAGATCGGCGTGGAGGTGGTCGGTGGCGAAAAACTGGGCGCCGCGGGCGGTCGGGGACACAACGGACTCCATGTCATACTATCGGCTATGGGGCGGCGGGGCGTCACAAGCAATGCGGAATGCCCGCCGACGGACGGCCGCACGGCATACTCCATGAGGGGCGATAATATCCCAATGTGCATCGTAGCGGTGGGAGCGGGAGTAAAAAGCCTCGGAGGAAACCTCTGGTTTTCGTAGGGTCCGTGGTACTCCGCGGACCATTGTTGCGAGGGAAGCATTGGTCCGCGGGGTACCACGGACCCTACCGGGATGCAGGAACAAATGGAGAGGCGGCGAAGGATCATTTGGGCAAATCCGCTCGCCGGTCGAGCCGATAAGTGTAGGGAGCGACGTGATCCAACCGATGGGCGCGGCGGCTTGCGAGAGAACACTGGACAGGAGGCCTTTTGCCCGGAATTCAAATTGGACAATTGCTGGTTGAGCAGGGGGTGCTGACGGAGAAGCAGGTGGGGCACATTCTGGCGATGCAGAAGGTGTCGCGCCGCCCGTTTGGGGATTTGGCCGAGCGATTGTATGGGGTGAATCCGCGCGCCGTGGAGGATGCGTGGGTGCAGCAATACATCCGGATTGCCGGGGTGGTGGATCTGGAGGATCAGGAGATGGATGAGCGCTGCCTGCGTCTGCTCAATCGTCGCCAGGCGTGGCAGTTTCACACTTTGCCGATGAACCAGGAGGACGGGGTGGAGATGGCGACCAGTCCGGAGGGGCTGGTGCGCGCTCTGAACTTCACGACGCGGAAGCTCGATGAGCCGGTGCATTTCGTCATGGCCGAGCGGCAGCAGTTGTGCGAGTTTCTGATGAAGCACTACCCGGTGCCGCAATATCTGGCGGATTACGCGGAGAAGATGTAGGGCGGCGACGGGGCGCTATCGGGCGGGGTCGGCCATTTTCGATTTTCGATTGGTGATTTTTGATTGAAAGCAGCGCACAGGCTCTTTCTTTCCGATCGCAAATCAAAAATCAAAAACCCCTCACCGTGCGGACGCATCATGGAGCGGTGGGACGAGCACTTGGGCGCGCGGGTCTTCATAGACGCTGGTCCAACCGCACTTGACGAGCGCTTCACGAAGGGCGCTTTTTCCGCTGGGAACGATTGCGGCGTCGGCGGTCAGGGTTCCGGCGAAACGGCGACGGGTGGCGGCGTCGCCAAGTGTGCTGTTGTGCCAGAACTCGTTGCTGTAGCACTGGGTTCGCCCGTCGCAGAGAACTTTGAAATCCGGACCGAGCCGCCAGGCAAGGTAACCGCCCCAGGAAAATTCATTGACGATTTTTCCCTGGTCGGCCGGGATGTATTGCGAAACGAAATGAGCGGCCTGCGCGGGGTAGCCGGGGGAATCTGCGCCGTTGCGATTGATCCATGTTCCCATCGACACATCGGCGCCCGGGAAGGTAAAACCGATGCGGATGACGCCGATCAGGATGACCGAGGCGGTGACGAGCTGCACCGGGCGACGGGCAAGGATGTTGTCGGTCATCGCGGGGAGCATCGCGGCGATCGCCGGGGCGGCGACGATGGCGAAGAGCGGAGCGAATCGCCCCAACTGCAACAACAGGATGCCGCCGCCGATGAGCCAGAGCCACTGGCCGGCGCGGATGCGCGTGCGATTGGAGCGGCAGAGCAGCGCGATGCCGAGAAAGAGGACCACGTTGATGAATCCGGCCGTGCCGCGGAAGAAAGGCTGGGTTTCCGCGATGGCCGGGCCGGCGACCATCGCATCGTGCATCTCATAATGAGCAATCGTCTGGATGACCCCGGGGAGCAGGGGCGTGCAGAGGCAAGCGGCGGCGGTCAGGATCGTCAGGGCGAGATATCGACGGCATCGACGCCGCGTTTCCGAAGCGGCGAGCTGAGCATCGCCGGGCATGGTTGAGGCGAGGCCGCGAATGCGCTCCCAGATGGCGCCGGCGAGCACGGCGCCGCTCCAGAGGGGGATCATGAGGGCGAAGGGGTGGATGTTGATTGTCAACGCGGCGATGAAAGGAACGAGCCAGACGGCTTTGCTTGTTTCGCAATGTCGGCGGTCGCGGAGCATGAGCCATGCGCACGCCGCGAGAATGACCAGCGCCGCCGTCACCGGGCGAAAGCTGAGGTATGGCAGTGAAATGTACGCGGCGAATGCGGTGGCGATGACGATGGCGGTGTCCGAGCCGTCGCGCTCCTTGACCAGTTCCCACGAACCCAGGGCGATCATCGCCAGGAAGGCGGCCGACATCAGTGCGGCTACGGCGACGGCGGCGCGGTAGCCCCCGAAATCCCACACCCGCTTCATGCCAAGCTCGGCCAACCAGGAGTAGGGCACCCACGGCTCGGGGCGCGAGGCGAAGGAGAGGTGATCGACCAGGGGATGGATCCCTTCGGTCATCAGTTGCTCGGCGACGCGCAGATGCCAGAAGCAATCGGGATCGAGCGTGTCGTATAGAACCGCCTTCCCGGCGGCGGCGAGACAGAGCAGACCGACAACCAGGACCAGACCGACGCCGGGCCGCTTGCCCGATTCTCTTTTCAGGATTTGTTGACCGGCCATGTATTTAATGTCGGTTATGGGCGGGTTTTGACAGTAGAAGGCGGGCAATTGTGTGACAAATGGCTTTTCCGAAGAGGGTGTTGAACCATCGCCAATGGGTAAGCGGCCTTGGGCATGATGCAGAGCATGGATTAGGATGCGGGGATGCCCTTTGCCGATGCGTCTATCCCTGCAACAACTACTTTACCTGCAAAGCAGCCGTCGGGGCGGATATTTTTGCGACTGTTGCGATTGTTGCGGCCGCAGTGGGGGTTGATTGGGACGGCGCTGGTGCTTTTGCTCATTTCGCTGCCGGGGGAATTGTTTCCGGGGTTGGTCTGGATGTATGTAACCGATGGATTGGTGCTCGACCGCCCGAGCCGCAGCAGCGAATGGCTGGGGATGATCTTCTCATTCGATGGACAGATCACCAATCGCTTCGCGCTGCTGTTGTCGGCGGTGACGTGGATGTTCGGCGTGTATGTGGTGGGGGATGCGCTGGGGACGATCAGCAGCAACCTGATGCAACGGGCGGCGCAGAAGTTCATCCTGGGGTTTCGCAACCGTGTATATGACAAGCTCCAGCGCCAAAGCCTGGGGTATCTTCAGCGCCAGCGGGTGGGGGATTTGATGGCGCGGGCGATGGGGGATGTGGATGAGCTTCAGGCGTTCATCGTCGGGAGCATCGACGTGATCATCAGCGAGGGGCTGCTGTGGGTGGGGACGGTCGTGCTCGTCATGCTGCTTGATTGGAAGGTGGCGTCGGTGTCGCTGGCGCCGCTCATTGCCGTCTACTTTCTGTTGCGCGTGTTCAATAAAAAGATCGCGCCGATTTACAAAGCGGTGCGGGATCGCGCGGGGGATGTCTCGACGCGGCTCCAGGAAAACCTGTCCGGCGTGATCGTCATCAAAATCTTCGGCCGCGAGAAGCAGGAGGCGAAGCGCTTCTCGGATGCGACCGAGGCGTATTACCACCAGCAGATCCGGAGCATCAACGCCAGGAGCCTCTTTTTCCCGTTCACGCGGGCGGTGGGATTTTTCAGCAACGTCTTCATGATCGGCGTCGGAGGCTATTCAATCCTGAGCGGCGGATCGTTCACGCTCGGCAAGCTTCTGGCGTTTCGCGCGTACTGGTGGCGATTGTTCGGGCCGATCCAGACCCTGGCGCGGGTGAACGACATGATCCAGCGCGCGGTGGCGGCGGGGCGGCGGGTCTTCGAGGTGCTCGATTCACCCGATGAACTGCCCGAGGCGCCGGGCGTGATGACCCTCGATCACATCCGCGGGGAGATGGCGCTGGAGCATGTCACGTTCGGCTACGGCGCGGCGCCGGCCGAGACGGTGCTTCGGGACGTCTCGATCGAGATCGAGGCGGGGAGGACGATCGCGCTGTGCGGCCCGAGCGGATCGGGCAAATCGACGATCCTCAACCTGCTCCTGCGGTTCTACGATCCGGTGGAGGGATGCGTGACCCTCGACGGCCGCGACTTGCGGACGGTGGGGCGCGAGGACTTGCGCCGGCACTGCGCGCTCGTGCAGCAGGAGACGTTTTTGTTCAACGATTCGATCGCCGACAACATCCGCTACGGGCACCCCGACGCGACGATGGAGCGGGTGATCGCCGCCGCCCAGGCCGCCAACGCCCATGAGTTCATCGGCGCGCTGCCCAATGGGTATGAAACGAATGTCGGCGAACGCGGCGTGCGCCTCAGCGGCGGCCAAAAGCAGCGTCTGAGCATCGCGCGGGCGTTTCTGGCCAATCCCGCGATCCTGCTTCTTGATGAACCGACGAGCAGCGTCGAGCCGGATTCGGAGGCGGCGATCATTGCGGCGCTCGACCGGTTGATGGCTGGACGGACAACGATATTGACCAGCCACCGCCCAAGCCTGATCAATCAGGCGGATCGGGTGTATGTCATTCACAACGGCGAAGTGATCCAGCAGGGATCCCCTGACGAATTGCGCAACGTACCTGGGTGGTTTGAACATTTCATGCAGTCGGCCGAGGGGAGCCCCGCAACTGCGGATTCCATAGACAACCAGTCACGATAAGCGGCAATTGCAACATCCGGCGGCACTGTCCATGCAATGGATGGGTCTGTATGGAAGCATTTGACGTGAGAAAATCAACCTCGATGTCGATTTGGGGATAAATGTACGCTGCGCGACTGCAATTTTGGCCAACGTCAATTTACGGGCTAAAATGGTGGTATCGAATGTTGGAGATGTTTTGGAGAAGACCAGATGAGTGACGACAAACCTCGCGCCCCGCGCCGCGAGGCGAAGGCCAAAAACAAGGACATCGCCCCGGTTTTGAAGGGGTGGGACTACGAGTCCGGGACCATCAACGTCCGCAAGGTGGCCGGGCTGGATGGGAGCCCCAAGCTTCAGATGCGTCTCAACCTGGGGTTGCTCCAGATGGAGATGGCCGGGCGTCCCGACGGCACGCGCCCGCACGGGTGCGAATCGTTGCTCGACTACTATGAGCTTCGCCTCAAGGAGCACACGGCCAACAATGGCACCGAGCTCGGCTTCCACCTGACCAGCGACGAATGCCAGCTCCTCCGCGAAGAGGGGCTGATGTACTACCATCGCTATCTCAGCTTGTTTGTGCTGGAGGATTACAGCGCCGTCGTCCGCGACACGGGGCGCAACCTGCGTCTGCTCGACTTGTGCGCCCGCTATGCCGTCGAGCAGCAGGATCGCTTCATCCTCGAGCAATACCG
>CAYTAP010000173.1:0-5777 GCA_964435775.1 uncultured Tepidisphaeraceae bacterium | reverse complement strand
GCATCGGATGCCCGAGGTGTTCCGGCTCTGCGACCGCTTCAGCGTCCTGCGCGACGGGCGATTCGTGGGGACGCTCGAGCGCGGGGCGACAGAGGATGACGCCGTGCGGATGATGATCGGCCGGCCGGTCGCGGCATATTTCCCGCGACATGGGAAAACCGCACCGGCCGCGTCGGATGCCAACGACGCCGGCGGCGCGGCAACAAGAACCGCGGGAGAAACGGTACACGTCCCGGCGGATTCGCAAACCTCTCGTAGGGGCGGCTTCAGCCGCCGGAGCGCCTCGGAACGGCGGCTGAAGCCGCCCCTACCGCAATCGGTTCCCCCCGAAGGCGACGTGATGCTCCGCGTGCGCGGCCTCTCGTCGCCGGGCAAGTTCAAGGATGTGAGTTTCGAGGTCCGCCGCAGCGAGATTGTCGGCTTCGCCGGCCTGGTCGGATCAGGCCGCAGCGAGATCGCGCAAGCGCTGTTCGGATTGGATCGCGCCGCGACCGGACATGTGGAAATGGACGGCCGGCCAATGCCGCTCGGCTCGGTGCGACGCTCGATGCGCTGGGGCATGGGCCTTGCACCGGAGGACCGCAAACGCCAGGGACTGGTGCTGTCCATGAGCGGCCGGGCGAACTTCTCCCTGGCGCTGCTGGATCGCCTGACGCGCTTCGGCTTCATCGACAAGCGCACCGAGCGCCGCCAGACGCGCGACTATTTCGAAAAGCTGGCCGTGAAAACGCCGTCAATCGAATCCCCCGTCGGGGGCCTGAGCGGGGGCAACCAGCAGAAGGTCGTCCTCGCCCGCTGGCTGGCCCGCGATGCCAAGCTCCTCATCGTCGATGAACCCACCCGCGGCGTCGATGTCGGCGCCAAAGCCGTCATTCACGAGCTTCTCGACGATCTCGCGCATTCCGGCGTGGCGATCCTCCTCATCTCCTCCGAACTGCCGGAAGTGATCCACCTCTCCACCCGCCTCCTCGTCCTCCGCGAAGGCCAAATCACCGGCCAACTCCCGCGCGAACAGGCGAATGCCGATGCGGTGCTGCGACTGATGGCGGGGGTGGGAGGGGAATCGAACCTGCTGCATGGATCGCGAGCTTAGAGGCACGATTTGCATGCTGTTGATGCTGGGCAGTCCGTGTTCATCCATGGTTCGATTTCATGCGGAATTGAAAGGCCCTGTATCTTGCCGGGCGCTTGTGGTCCCCCTGGCCGGTCATGGGTATGATCCGCAACCACGACAACCAATGCGATTGGACGACCACAACGATGCGGGATGACACGGCACTGACGGCTCTGGGACTTGATCCCCTCAATCGCGCATGGGCCGACTGGGAGCAGCCCCATCTGGCCCGGAACTCCCCGCCGAACTCCTGAAGCAGGATGCGGTTGCCCGTCACTGCCGATGGCTCGGTCTGGATGAGGAGCTCACGCGGGTTTTCCTTCGCGCCGCCCTCGCGATCACGCAGGATGAAAATCTCCTTCGCATCTTCCAACACGTCCACTGGGTTTTGTCGCAGCCGCCGGGCGGTGTGCCTCAGCGCCGCAACTGGCCGATGATGCCCGATCACTGCGGCGAAGCGGGGCGCATGCTCTACGCGCTGGTCTGTCTCTGCGGTATCGAGCAGACGCGAGTCCGAAACGCCCGTCGCGGCATTGATGAAGACATCACCCGCCGAACGCTCTCGGATTTGGCCTTGTGGGTCCATCAATACCACCAGGAGACCGGGCAGTGGGGCTTTTCGCAGATGTTCTGGCTGACCGGCCACATGCTCGGGGAATTGCATCACCTCGGCCGGTTGCAATTTCAGATCGGATCGTTCCCGCACGATTTTCACATGCTTCGATCGTTCGACGACGATCGGCACATCCTGCTCGCCGGGAATGGAATGCAATTCCGCGCCGACGGACAATTCGCCAACGCCGACACGATGGACGATCCGTCCCCCTGGACCGCAACGTATCGGCCAACAGCAACGGCGACGATCGGCCAAGCCATCACCGAGCGAGGCGCGGCAATGCCCCAGCATGTGTCGCTGGATGCCGTGACATGGACGCCATGCCTGGAAAAAACAGACCCCATCCTGGAGGTTCACATTCCAGCCGGCGGCCCGATGGACCATCACGCCTGCAGCGAATCCTTCCAATGGGCGCTGCTGTTTTTCCCCGCCCATTTCCCCGAGCACCACTTCAAGGCGTTCACCTGTGAATCGTGGCTGATGGACAGCCAGTTGGAAGAGCATCTTCCCGCGCAATCGAACATCGTCCATTTCCTGCGCCGCTTCCATCGCCATCCGGTGCCAAAGGCATCGGATCACCAAATCCTCGAGCGCGTCTTCGGTTCGCCGCAGACGGACCTGCGAACCGCCCCGCGCGACACGACGCTGCGGCGCATCGTCATCGCCCATGTGGAATCTGGCGGCCGGTGGCACGGCGCCGGCGGGATCATCCCGCGATGAACGCGCTGCGCGCCTGCGGCAACCACCCGACAGCGCGAAAGATCCCCCGCCTTTATTTCTTCAGGAAATTCCCCAGCAACCTCTCCCCCTGCTCCGTCAGAAAACTTTCCGGATGATACTGCACCCCTTCCAATGGCCAGGTCTTATGCCTGATGCCCATGATCTCGTTGCTCGCCGTCCAGGCGCTGATTTCAAACTCCTCGGGCAGCGTGCTCGGGCGGATGATCAGCGAATGATAGCGCGTCGCCGTGAAGGGATTGGGCATCCCGGCGTAGATCGTTTTTCCGTCGTGATGGATCAGATCCGTCTTGCCGTGCATGAGTTGATCCGCCCGCTCGACCACCGCGCCGAACGTGAAGCCGATGCACTGATGCCCGAGGCACACGCCCAGGAGCGGAATCGTCGGCCCGAAACGCTTGATCACATCGTTGCTGATCCCCCCCTCTCGCGGCGTGCAGGGGCCTGGCGAAATGAGAATGTGCGTCGGATGAAGGTTCTCGATCTGCTCAATCGAAATCTTGTCATTGCGAAACACCTCAACCTTTCGCTCGGGCGCGACCTCGCCGAGCTTTTGCACCAGGTTGTAGGTGAACGAATCGTAGTTATCGATCAAAACGATCATGGTGAAATCATGGTATGACGGAAACCGACGCCGGGAAAGCCGGTGAAACCCTCCAAACCATCCGGGATGCCCATGCACGAGACGCCCGCCGATGCGTATACTCGCGGGATGAATCGCGATGAAAGTACAAACGCGCGACGGATCATCCTGGCCGGGGGATCGGGATTTCTGGGGCGCGCAATGACGCCGGAACTGATCTGCCGGGGGTATGAGGTCGTCATCCTGACACGATCTCCCCAGCGGCATACGGGGCTGGGGCGCGCGGTGCAATGGGATGGGAGGATCGGCGGCGCATGGGAAACGGAGCTGGACGGCGCGGCCGGTGTCATCAACCTGACGGGCAAAAGCGTCAACTGCCGATACACGCCCGCCAATCGACGGGAGATCATTCAATCTCGCATCAATTCCGTGAAGGCGCTGGCCAGCGCGATTGGGAAATGCGATGCGCCGCCGCCGGTGTGGGTGCAGAGCGCTTCGCTGGCGATATATGGGGATGCCGGCGATGCGATGCTCGATGAGTCTTCGCCGGAAGGAGAGGGATTTTCCAGCGATGTCTGCCGGGCGTGGGAGGGGGCGTTTGATGCGGCCAATGTTCCCGCGACGCGGAAAGTGACGTTGCGGATCGGATTCGCCCTCGGGCGCGGCGGAGGCGCGCTGGGCACGTTGTCGGCGCTGACGCGATGGTTCCTTGGCGGGACGGTCGGCTCGGGCAGACAATACATCAGTTGGATCCACCTCGCCGATCTCAATGCGATGTTCGGCCTGGCCGTGGACGACCGGGATATGGCCGGAATCTTCAATGCAACCGGACCCAACCCCGTGACCAACGCGCTCTTCATGCGCCAACTGAGACGGTCGCTCCATCGCCCCTGGTCACCACCCGTCCCCACGCCCCTCGTGTGCCTGGGCGCGCGCCTGATGGGCACCGAAGCGGAGCTCGCGCTGAAGGGACGACGATGTGTACCGCGTCGGATGCTCGAACGCGGGTTTGAGTTTAAGTACCCGGAGCTTCGCGAGGCGCTGGAGGATTTGAACTCGTGAGGGGGAGGGTTCGGGCTTCGGGGTTCGGGAAATCGCCCGCACATCATCTAATCATGATAAACGCACTTGCCATGACGAGGCGCTTTATTCCCTCCCCCGGTACGCCGGGGGAGGGCAGGGAGGGGGTTTTTCACGGGGCGTCAAGCTGGACCCCCTCCCCAACCCTCCCCCACGCGTACGTGGGGGAGGGGGAAGGCATCAATGTGTTTGCTCTGACGGTCCGGCGGCTGACCTTGCTCACGAACTCCGCTTGTACGACCCCGGCACGCTGCGGAAACCGATGGCGATGCGGTTCCATCCGTTGATCGCGACGATCGCCAGCGTGAGGTCCATCAACTCCTTGTCGTTGAAATGGGGGCGCACTGCGTCAAACACCTCGTCGGGCACATGATTGTCGGCCACCAGGGTCAGCGCCTCGGTCCATTCCAGCGCGGCCCGCTCGCGGTCGGTGTAATACGGCGCTTCGCGCCAGGCGCTCAGGCCATACAGCCGCTGCTCGGTTTCCCCCTCGGCGCGGGCGTCCTTGGAGTGCATGTCGAGGCAGAACGCGCAGCCGTTGATCTGCGAGGCACGCATTTTGACAAGCTCGCGCAGGGACAATTCGATGCTCGATTTGCGAACCGCGCTTTCCAGGCCAAGCATCGCGGCGAAAGCTTCCGGAGACGCGCTGTTGTAGTTGAGTCGTTGCTTCATGGGTCATCGTCCTCGTGTAAGGGTGTTGGAATGGATTATTGGCGCGCCCGCCGCGCCGGTCCAGAAAATCGCGGGCGATAATCCCGAAAACGGAACGATGCCCCCTTGCCGTCTGAAGAAGAGGACGGTCAAATGTCCCACTTTAACCGATACGCCGGCCGGTTGACCGGCCGTGCGGAGACATTGAACTTCAACGCGAAGGAGTTTGCATCATCATGCCATTTGCAATCAAACCGAAAGCCACCGTCTTGTTCACCGGCGACTCGATCACCGACGCCGGACGGCGCGACCACTCGACGCCGCTGGGCAATGGGTATGTTCGGATGATCACCGACCTGATGGGGGCCCGCCATCCGGGGCATGGGCTGAAAATCATCAACACCGGCATCAGCGGAAATAATGTCCGTGATTTGTCGATGCGCTGGAGCGATGATGTCATTCGCCATCAACCGGACTGGTTGTCGATCATGATCGGAATCAATGACGTGCATCAATATTTGAACAAAGCCGCCAATGCGGTCAGCCCCGAACAATACGCCGATATTTATCCGGAAATCCTCGAGCGCGTGAAAAAGGAGACCAAGGCGAACCTCGTGCTCATCGAACCGTTTTACATGTCGATCGACCGCCATCACGGCGCTTATCGCGCCAACGTGCAGGAACAATTGGCCAAGTATCGCAAGACCGCCGAGAAGCTGGCCAGGCAATACAAGGCGCGCTATGTGCGATTCCACGACATGTTCCAACGACACCTGAAATCACAGCCGGCCGACCTGTTCTGCAATGAGCCGGTCCATCCAAACCCAACCGGGCACCTCTACATGGCGCATGAATGGTTGAAGGTCATGGGGTGGTGAGCCCGAACCCCGCGTGGAGATCAAGAAGCGCACCACAGAGGCGCAATTCGCCACTAAGACACGAAGCGGCTGTGTTTCCTGTCAAGTGTTTTTGACGAGGTTTAGTTCGTTCCA
>CAYTAP010000172.1:3181-5787 GCA_964435775.1 uncultured Tepidisphaeraceae bacterium | reverse complement strand
ATTTGTACGACGGCTATGACGACACGCGGAAGATGGAGGATTACCTCCAGTTCAGCCACGACTGGATGAAGGCGGTCCATCGCGCCCTCAAGCCCAATGGGTCATTTTATCTGGCGATCGGCGACGATTATGCCGCCGACCTGTGCGTCATCGCCCGCCGTCAGCTTGGCTTCAACATGCGCAACTGGATCATCTGGCATTACACGTTCGGCCAGCAGACCAAAACCAAGTTCGCCCGCAGCCACACGCACATTCTTTATTTCACGAAGGACGAAAAAGAGTTCACCTTCAACTCCGACGCCGTGCGCGTCGCCTCGGCCAGGCAGACGACCTACAAGGATGTCCGCGCCAATCCCAAGGGCAAATTGCCCGATGACACCTGGTTCCTCCGTCCACAGGAGGCGACGGAACACGGCTATTTCGAACCGCAATCCGACACATGGAACGTCTCCCGCGTCTGCGGCACCTTCAAGGAGCGCGAGGGGTGGCATGGCTGCCAGATGCCGATCGGCGTGCTGAACCGCGTCATCCTCGCCTCATCCAATCCCGGCGACATCGTGCTCGATCCGTTCAGCGGCAGCGGCACGACCGCCGTCGCCGCCGCATTGCTCGGGCGAAAGTACGTCGGGATCGACCAGAGCGAGGAATACGTCAAATACGGGCAACAGCGACTGGAAAGCGCCTTGGCAAATGATTCAGGCAGCGGGCTTTTCGGATCGCCTGACGCCGCGCTCGATCCCAACCGCGATAGCCGCGTGATGACGGAAACCGACGCCTTCGGTCGTCCGCGCGTGGCCCGCGCCAGGGGCGGCAAGTCGACCAAAACCAATGCTGTGGCGGAAGTGGGGTAGGCACAATGGCCCGCCGCGCCTCGATCGCGCATGATGGAGCAATGCCCGAAGCGCCCCAAACGCCCTCCAAGCAACTTTGTCGCAAGGAGGATGCCCTTGCCGTCCTCGCCTGCTTGCGTGTCGCCGGTCAAGTCGCCTACTTCGCCGGCGGATGTGTGCGCGATCTGCTCATGGGGCTTGAACCCAAGGATTACGACATCGCCACCGATGCGCCGCCCCAGCGGGTGCGAGAGCTTTTCCCCCATACCCAGGCGGTGGGGCAGGCGTTCGGGGTTATCCTCGTCCGCCATGGCCCCAGCGTTGTCGAAGTCGCGACCTTCCGCACCGATGGCGACTACGCCGACGGCCGACACCCCGACACCATTCGATTCTCCAGCGCCCAGGAAGATGCCCAACGTCGTGATTTCACGATCAACGGCCTGTTTCTCGATCCCGATCCCCACAAGGTGATCGACTATGTTGGCGGCCTTGACGATCTTCACAACCGTATCCTTCGCGCCATCGGCGACCCCGACAAACGACTTGGCGATGACTACCTACGCCTCCTCCGCGCCATACGCTTCGCCGCGCGATTTGATCTGACGATCGACCCGCGAACCGGCGACGCCCTCCGCCGTCATGCCGCCCAACTGATCCGTGTCAGCCCCGAGCGCATCGCCGACGAACTTCGCCACATGCTGATGCCTCCAACCCGAAGCCTCTCGTGGGAGATGCTGTGGCGCTACGATCTGGTCCATCCCCTGTTTCGATTCATTGAAATGCCGCCGGCGCCGGCTTTTGATCCATCGCGCGCCCTCCTCTGCTCCATCGCGCCAAGTCAGACGATTCCTTTCGGACTGTCGCTCGCGGCCGCGTGTCTTTGCCGCTGGTTCATGACGCCGGCAACCGATGGCGGGCAGCGCTTCCCCGATCGCGCCGTCGCCGCGCGGATGGTCCACGCGATGCGCAAAGCCCTCAAGATCAGCAATGATGAGTCGGATTTGATGAAAGGGGTCCTCGAGCAGCTTCGGTTGATGCTCGATGTCAACCCTCCGACGCTCGCCATGAAAAAACGTTTGATGGCCGACCCCGCCGGGCAACCTGCCCGCCTCCTTCTCGCGGCCATGGCGTCGCACGGTTTATTCGCGGAGGTTGCCGCATCGCTCGAAGCCGACTTTGCTTCCCTGGACGATGTGAATTGCGCCCCCGTGCCGTTGCTCGACGGCCAGAACCTGATCGCCGCCGGCCTCCGCCCCGGCCCGGCCTTCAAGCACATTCTCAAGCAAGTGTACGATGCTCAACTGGAAAGCCGAGTGACCACCCCCGCCGATGCCTTGAAGATGGCCCTCTCCCTGGCATCCCGCCCCGACGCTTCGTAGCCTCGCGTCCGTCGCTTACGAATCCGGCTCGTGGATGGATTTTCGATTTGTGATTGTCGATTTTGGATTGAGATCAAAAATCCATCCGTGGACCCATACGGCATTCCGCATTCATCGTTCGGCATTTTTCCCGCCCGTCCGTCGCTTACGCTTGCGGCTCGTGGGTGCCCTGGCATCCGAGCCTGGAACTCCGTGGTTGTAGGGTCCGTGGTACTCCGCGGACCATTGCCGCCATCGCCACAATGGTCCGCGGAGTACCACGGACCCTACGCAAGCGTCTCCACTGCCTCCTACGCCGTCTTGACCGCCAGCGGGCCCGCCGGCTCCTCGCCGCTCTCGCCGCTGTTCGAGGGGTACGCCAGCCGCCCGTGATAGATGCCGACCAGCGCCTTGACCA
>CAYTAP010000172.1:0-3160 GCA_964435775.1 uncultured Tepidisphaeraceae bacterium | reverse complement strand
GCACTCGTCGAATTGCCCATCGACCAGCCGCCGCGTCGCCAGCGAATGGACCAGCGTTTCAATTCGGCTGGCATTTGGTTCGGGCAATGCCCGGCAGGCGCTTTCCGCCGCATCCGCCAGCATCAGGATCGCCACTTCCTTCAGTCGCGGCTTGGGTCCGGGATATCGATACTGCGTCTCGCTGATCGCCGGAACATCCGGCCCGCCCTTGTCCTTTTTCGAGCAGGCCTGGTGATAGAAATATTCCACCAGCGTCGTTCCATGATGCTGCTGGATGAACGGGAACAAGCGCGTCGGAAGATTGTATTCCCGCGCCAGTTCGATCCCATCCTTCACATGCCCGATGATGATGAGCAGCGACACGCTCGGCGTTAAATTGAGATGCCGATTGCGCCCATCCGCCTGGTTCTCCACAAAATAGTCCGCTTTGTTCATCTTGCCGATGTCGTGGTAATACGCCCCCACGCGGCAGAGCAGCGAATTGGCGCCGATGGCTTCGGCGGCCTCCTCCGCGAGCGTCGCCACCTGCAGGCTGTGGTTGTACGTCCCCGGCGCCTCCAGCGACAACCGCCGAAGCAGCGGCTGATTGGCGTCGGCCAACTCCAGCAGCGTCATGCTCGTCGTGATGCGGAACGACTTCTCCACGAACGGCAAAATCCCCAGCACGATGAATCCCACCGCCAGACCCGCCGCCCCGGCGTGCAGGCAGTTGCGCCCGATGAACATGAGCGGTTCCACCGGGTCCAGCGGCACCATCCCCACCGACAGCGTCGCCAGCATCATCATGACCGCCGTCGCGCCGCCCACTTCAATGAGCTTGCTCCGTGTCCGCACCTCGTCGAGCAGGAAGCAGCAGGTGAAGATGCCCACGAGCAGGATGAGGAAAAATCCGATCCCCTGGTCCAGCGCCGCCGTCACCAGCACCGCGTGAATGCACGCGATTCCCATCGCAAACCGACGGTCATAGGCGATCGCCAGAATCATCGCCACCAGGATCGTCGGCGCGATCCCGAACAGATACAGCGGCCCGGTGCCAATCGCCGCCAGTTGCGCCAAAAGGAGCATTGCCAGCAGCAACATCGCGATGGCCCACGCCCGGGCATGATTCTTCACGACCCGGCGCTGGTAGTACCAGACGTACCCGCCCAGAAGCACCGTCAACAAGGCCACGATCCCCGCCGCCCCGATCTTCGATTTCACCAGCGTGCCGGGACTCAGCGTCTCCAGAAAGGCGCTGTGCTCTGCCTTGAGCAACTGCCAGTCTCGCTCATCCAGCACTCCGGGGCGCTTGATGATCCGGTTGGCGCTGTAAAAGACCTCCGCCTGCTTGGGATGCACCGAGTCGGCCGCCTGATTCTGCGCCATCGCCGTCGCATCCTCGTCCACCACGTTCGTCGGCCGGAGGTTGTTGGCGGTGTACGCGACGATCTTCAGTTGCACCTCCCTGGGAAATACCGCCGCCGCATCGAGAAACTTTTGAAGCAGTTCAGGCGTCGGGTCGGTCGAGTAGGTGTCCTCCAGGCGCGTCGTGGCGGAGTTGACCTCGATCCTCGCATACTGCTGACGCATCTGCTCCTGATGCCGCCGCTCTTCCGTTCGATCCTCCGGCCGCAGGAGGATTAATTTCCGAAGCGGCTGAATGTATGTATCAATCGCCTCGTTGTATCCCTTTCGACGCGACTCCAGCCGATACTGATCGAGCATTGTCACCGTCGCGCTGTCGAGCGCGCTGATGAACGGAGCGGCCTGATCCAGCTTGAATTGATCCTTCAAATGCGGGGAGATTTCGTCGATGCTGTGCCCGCCCATCTGGTCCGGCAGCGCCCGCAATTGATCCGCCAGCGCATCCCACACCTCGCCGGTGCTCTTGTAAATTCGCGGCACGTTCCCCCGCGCATCCTCGCGCACCTTCGTCAGTAAATCCTTATCGACAAATGAAAACGCCACGCGGCTGTGAATGGTGCGGGGCACATACTGCCCCGGCCGATACGGCATCACATCCTGCCGCATCGTCAAGATGGCGATTGCCGCAATGCAAAACACCACGGCGATTCCGAGCGACGCGAGGCTCCCTTCCTTGCGCATCACCTGCCAAAGCGGCGGCGCATCAGCGCGGTTTCGCCGCAACCCCGCCCGCAACGTCCGACATTGCCGTGTCCACAACATACGCGTATTACCCGCGGAACCGCCCGCCCCTTTCAATCCCGCTGTCCTCCAACCCTCAATTCCCCTTTGCCCAATTCAAACAATTCCATCCATGATATCCAAAAGTACTCATTCGTGCCCCGCCCGCTCGTACGCATTGACGATATTCTGCACCAGATGATGTCGTACGATGTCCTCGCGTTCCAGTTCGATCAGCGCGATTCCCTTCACGCCCTTGAGCTTGCTGACCGCATCCTCCAGTCCGCTGATTTGCCCCTCCGGCAGATCCACTTGCGTGGTATCCCCTGTCACCACCATTTTCGAATCATTGCCCAGCCGTGTCAAAAACATCAACATTTGTGATGGCGTCGTGTTTTGCGCTTCGTCCAGGATCACAATGCTCTCGTTGAGGGTCCGCCCGCGCATGAACGCCAGCGGCACCACCTCGATCACCTCATTGACCATAAACCGTTTCACCTGCTCGAAATCCATCATGTCGTTCAGAGCGTCGAATAGCGGGCGCAGGTAGGGGTTCACCTTGGCTTGCAGGTCGCCGGGTAGGAAGCCCAGCCGCTCCCCCGCCTCCACCGCGGGTCGCGCCAGAACGATTCGCTTGGCCTGCCCATGTTTGAGAAGGCTAACTGCCGCTGCCACCGCGAGATACGTCTTCCCAGTTCCAGCCGGACCGATGCAGAACGTCAAGTCGTGTTTCATCATCGCGTCGATGTAACGACGCTGCCCCCGCGTTTTCGGCCGGATCGCCCGCCCCTTGGAATAGACGTCGATTTCATCCCCCGAGCGTTCGGAGATGGCCCCGGCCGCATTCGAGATCGCCTTGCTCACCTCGTCCACGCTGATCCAGTCATGCCGGCGCAGGTGCTTTTGCATCTGCTCGATGACCGCCGCCGCCTTGGACACCTGTTCCCGGTCTCCCGACAGGCGCAATTCATCATCGCGCGCCACGATCTGCACGCCAAACGCATTGCGCAGCAGCTTCAAATACCGATCCGCCGAC
>CAYTAP010000171.1:0-5885 GCA_964435775.1 uncultured Tepidisphaeraceae bacterium | reverse complement strand
CCGGGAGGGGGCGGTGCTGCTCATCTTCGCGGCGGTGTATCAGGTCTTCGACGCCCTCTACATCACCTACAACGGCGCCCTCCGCGGCGCGGGGGACACGCTCGTTCCGGCGTTGGCAACGGGCATCTTGTGCTGGGGGATCACCGTTTTCGGCGGCTGGTGGGTCGGGCACACCTGGCCGGAGCTGGGCCCGATCGGCCCGTGGCTGGCGGCGAGCACCTATGGGCTGATCCTCGGCGTCTTCATGTTCGCGCGGTTTTATCGGGGGAAGTGGGAGAGTATTCGGCTGGAGGAGCCGGGCGGATGAGGGGGAGGCGGGATTTTCGATTTTCGCGTGTCGATTTTGGATTGAAATCGAAAATCACAAACCCAAAATCAAAAATCCATCCACGAGCCGGAATCGTGAGCGACGAACTGGAAGGATGAATCCCTTCACCCCTCGCGGATCGGCGCGTGCTGGGTCACAATGGCGTCATGACTGATCCACGCCCCAATATCATTTTGATCATGGCGGACCAATGGCGCGGCGATGCGCTGGGCCTCGACGGCAACCCGATCGTCCAGACGCCCAACCTCGACGCCCTCGGCGGCGGCGGGGGGACCCGGGGCTCGGCGGGGACGGACGGCGGGGGGGGGACGCGCTTCAGCCACGCCTACAGCGCGTGCCCCTCGTGCATTCCCGCGCGGGCGAGCCTCTGGACGGGCCTCAACCAGTGGCACACGGGTATCCTCGGCATGGGGGCAGGGCAGGGGCCGATCCCCGACGACTTTCGCCACACGCTCCCCGGCGAACTGGTCAAGGCGGGGTACTTCGCGCAACTTGTCGGCAAGGGGCATTTCCATCCGCAGCGAGCCACGATGGGTTTCAGCGCGGCCGCGCTCGATGAATCGGGGCGGATCGAGTCGCCGGGGTTCACCGACGACTACCGCCCCTGGTGGCGCGAGCACGCCCCCGCCGGCGTCACGCCCGACGATCACGGGATCGGCTGGAACGCCTGGCAGGCCCGCCCCTGGCACGCCGCCGAGCATCTTCATCCCACCGCCTGGACGATGACGCGGGCGATCGAGTTCCTCCGCGACCGCCCGGCCGACCAGCCCTTCTTCCTCAACATCTCCTTCGCCCGTCCGCATTCGCCGTATGTTCCCCCGCAGGCGTACTGGGACATGTACATCAACGCGCCCACGGGCGAGCCGGCCATCGGCGATTGGACGGGCATCCATGACCGCCCCGGCGCGATCCCCCATCCCGAGGCCTGGCGAGCCATTCTGTCCCCCGAAAAAATTCACCGTGCCCGCGCCGGGTATTACGGCGAGATCAGCTTCATCGACGCCCAGGTCGGGCGGCTGTTCAACTGGATGCACCGTTTCGCTCCGGAGGTGATGCGCAACACCTGCTTCATCTTCCTCTCCGACCACGGCGACATGCTCGGCGATCATCACCTGTGGCGCAAGACCTATGCGTACGAAGGCTCCGCCCGCATTCCGCTTGTCATCCGCCCCGCGCCCTCGCTCATGGGGAAGGGTCCGATCCGTCCCCTCGCCGAGGAGGTTGTCGAACTCCGCGACATCATGCCCACCCTTCTCGACCTGGCGGGCGTGGAAGCGCCGCCCCATCTCGATGGCAGTTCGCTGGTGCCGCTGCTCGGCGCCCCCCCCGCCGACGGCGGGTGGCGCACGCACATTCATGGCGAACATTGCGCCTGCTACGCGATGGAGCAGGAGATGCACTACGTCACCGATGGCCGCCGAAAGTTCATCTGGCTCCCCCGCATCGGGCGCGAACAGTTTTTTGATTTGGACGCCGATCCCCGCGAATGCACGGATCGCATCGCCGACCCGGCGAAGCAGGCGGAGATCGGCTTGTGGCGCGCCCGCCTGGCCGCCGACCTCGCCGAGCGCGATTGCGGCTGGACACGCGCCGGCCGCCCGCACTGCCCGGACGAAGCGCCGCTGGTCTCCCCCTATCGTGACAAGCGGTATGAGGGGTAGGGGTGAATCAGCGGAGGCGGGCCGGTCGTTGCCCGCCATTGCCGGATGCGGCATTCCATGCCAAAATGCCGGGACATGACTCAGGACCCGACAACGACGAATCCCCAGAAGAAAAGTTACAAGCAGACCCTCAACCTGCCGAAGACCGAGTTCGCCATGGAGGCGAAGCTGACCGCGCGCGAGCCGGCGCGGTTGGAGCAGTGGCGGGAGATGGGGCTGTATGAAAAGTTGATGAAGGCGCGGGCGGGGGGAAAGAAATGGGTGCTGCACGATGGGCCGCCGTTCGCCAACGGGGATATTCACCTGGGACATCTGATCAACAAGACGCTCAAGGATATTTTGATGCGTTTCCGCTCGATGCAGGGGTATCAGACGCCGTATGTGCCGGGGTGGGACTGTCACGGGCTGCCGATCGAGCACAAGATTCAGCAGCAACTCGGGCCTAAATTGCGGGAGTTGAGCACCGTGGAGGTGCGGCGGCACTGCTTTGAGTATGCGACGAAATATGTCGGGTTGCAGGCGGGGCAGTTTCAGCGGCTGGGGATCATGGGGGAGTGGGACAGGCCGTATTTGACGATGGATCGTGCGTACGAGGCATCGACTCTGGAGGTCTTTGCGAAGGTGGTGGAGGCGGGGCTTGTGTATAAGCAGCTCAAGCCGGTGCATTGGTCGATCGCCAATCAGACCGCGCTGGCGGATGCGGAGATCGAATACCAGGATCGGACGGATACGAGCGTTTATGTGCTGCTTGAAGTGGCCAATCCCGAGACGCTGCCGGCATCGATGAATGCGCGGAACAAAGGGGATGGCGAGGGGGAGACGATCCATCTGATGATCTGGACGACGACGCCGTGGACGCTGCCGGCGAACATGGCGACGGCGGTTCATCCCGAGGGGGAGTATGGGTTGTATGCGCTGAGCGATGGGGGGCGGGAGCGGCTGGTCATCCTGGGAGCGAAGCTGGCGGAGCGCATCGCGTCGAAGGGGGCGGGCGGGTTGCGACGGCTGGGCGCTTGTGCGGGAAGCGAATTGGAGTCGGCGGGCGTTCGATATCGTCATCCGTTCATCGATCGAATCAGCCCGGTGGTGACGGCGGAGTATGTGACGTTCGAGGATGGGACGGGTTTGGTGCATACCGCGCCGGGGCATGGGGAGGATGACTATGCGACGGGAATCAAAAAGGGGCTGGAGGTGTACAACCCCGTGCTCCACAACGGGCGGTTTGATGACACCGTGCCCGAGTGGCTTCGGGGCGTGGTCGTGTGGGATGCCAACAAGCTGATCGTCGAGCGATTGCAGGCCGATGGGAAGCTGTATCGGGAGGAGCCGATCACGCACAGCTATCCGCACGACTGGCGGAGCAAGACGCCGACGATTTTTCGCGCAACCGAGCAGTGGTTCATCGCGCTGGACAAACCGTTTACGGTGCTGGGGGAGATTGGCGTGCGGGCGCGGTCGCTGCGGCAGCGGGCGCTGGATGCGATCAATGCCGGCGGGGAGGGGGATGGGAAGGATGGGGGAGTGGAGTTCGTGCCCAGGTGGGGGCAGGCGCGAATGAAGGGGATGTTGGAGAGCCGGCCGGACTGGTGCATTTCGCGCCAGCGGGCGTGGGGGCTGCCGATTCCGGTCTTTTACAATGAGAAGGGGGAGGCGCTGCTGACGAGCGAATCGGTGAAAGCGGTGGGGCGGCGGTTTGCCGAGAAGGGATCGGATGCGTGGTTCACCGAGTCGCCCGAGCAGTTGCTCGAGGGGTGCGACACGGGCGCGAACTTTCCCAAGGACAAGCTGCGGAAGGAGAAGGACATCTTCGATGTCTGGTTCGAGTCGGGTAGCTCATGGCACGGCGTCTTGCAGGCGCGGGAGGAACTGCAATTCCCGGCCGACTTGTATCTGGAGGGATCGGACCAGCATCGCGGCTGGTTTCAGCTTTCTCTGCTGCCGAGCCTCGGCGCGACGGGGCAGGCGCCCTTCAAAGGTGTGCTCGCGCATGGGTTCATCGTCAAGCCGGACGGCACGAAGGTGAGCAAGAGCGACAAGGAATATGTAACGGCGACGGCGGAGGTCAACCGTCACGGGGCGGACCTGCTGCGGCTCTGGTGTTCGAGCGTCGATTACCAGGGGGATGTGCCGGTGAGTCCCAAGGTGATTCAGGAGTTCGGCGACAAGTATCGGAAGATTCGCAACACGCTGCGGTATCTGCTGTCGAACCTGTACGACTTCGACCCGAACAAGGATGCCGTTGCAGCGCCCGCGCGGAGCCTGGATGGGTGGGCGATGGCGGAATTGGACAACCTGATCGTCGAGGTGACGGCGGCGCATGAAGCGTATCAATTGCACAAGGCATTTCGGCTGATTCATGATTTTTGCGCCGTCCAGATCAGTGCGATCTACGGCAACGCGATGAAGGACAGGCTTTATTGCGAGAAGCCCGATTCGCCGATCCGGCGGCGCTGCCAGACGGTGATGCACCGGATGGTGGTGGCGCTGACGAAGCTGCTGGCGCCCGTGCTGGTTTTCACGGCCGAGGAGGCGTGGGAACACATCGTCCACAAACCCAAAGGTGAAGAGGAGTTGGCGAGCGTCCACCTCGCGCGATGGCCCGAGACCTCGGGCGTGGTCGTTGGCGATGAACAGCGCGAGGAATGGCGTCTGCTCATGCAATTGCGCGACCAGGCGCTGGCGCAGCTCGATGTGTTGAAGAAGGAGGCGGGGCTGAACAAGGCGATCGACGCGGAGGTGGAATACCTCATCAACGATGACAAGCTGCGGAGGGCGCTGCAGGCGTATGGCTCGGATCTGGAGGATATCGCCGGCGCCGGCCATCACACCCTGGCCGAGTCGAAGGTTTCTGGTCCGCCGGTGACGGTGAAGGTGATCGACCGACGCAACGATTACCCCGCCTGTGCCCGAAGCTGGAAGCGCCGCCCGGATGTGGGGGAGAATCCGGCGTATCCCGATTTGTCACTGAGGGACGCGGAGGCGGTGGGGGGGGAAGGATGTAGGATGAAGGATGTAGGATGAAGGATGAAGGATGAAGGATGAAAGATGAAGGATGAAAAAAATGCGGAACTTGGAATGCGGAATGCGGAATGTTTTACGTTCCACTTCCTACTTCCTACTTCCTACTTCCCACTTCCCACTTCCCACTGACCACTGACCACGGACACCCCTTGCCAACCTCACCTCTCAACCTCGCCGTCCTTGTCAGCGGATCGGGCACGACGCTGCAGAACCTGCTCGACCGAATTGGCGCGGGAGAACTCGACGCGAAGGTCAACATTGTCATCGGGTCGCGGGCGGGGCTGGGGGGGATTGAGAAGGCGGCGGCGGCGAAGGTGATGACGTATATCGTCGAACGCGCCGGCGCGGCGGATGTCGCTTCGTTCAGCAAACAGGTGTTCGGGCTGTGTGACGATGCGGGGGTCGATCTCGTCTGTCTGTGCGGCTGGCTGTCACTGCTTCAAATCCCGGAGAAATGGGCGGGGAAGGTGATGAATATTCATCCCGCGCTTTTGCCAAGCTTCGGCGGCAAGGGGCTCTATGGTTTGAAGGTCCACCAGGCCGCTCTCGATCATGGCGTGAAAGTCTCCGGCTGCACGGTCCATTTCGTGGATGATGGGTACGACAACGGGCCGATCATCGTGCAGCGGACCTGCCCGGTGGAGGAGGGGGACACGGCGCAGACACTGGCCGCCCGGGTGTTTGAACAGGAGAAGCTCGCGTATCCCGAGGCGATCCGGCTGTTCGCGCAAGGGCTGCTGAGGATCGAGGGGCGGCGGGTGAGGGTAGGTCGGTAGTCGGCAGCGGGCAGTGGGCAGTGGGCAGAAAGAATTTTGCCACGAAGTCACAAAGCGGCTGTGTTTCCTGTCAAGTGTTTTTGACGAGGTTTAGTTCGT
>CAYTAP010000170.1:285-5910 GCA_964435775.1 uncultured Tepidisphaeraceae bacterium | reverse complement strand
CAGTGGCATGAACACATGGTCCGCCACCTCACGCACAAGTTCGGCCATGATCCCGCGCCCCTCGTGCGACGCGGAAATATCGTAAAAAACAAGCTCGTCGGCCCCCTGGTCCTGGTAGCGTGTGGCCTGCTCAACAGGATCGCCGGCATCGACATGATCGAAGAACTTCACCCCCTTCACAACCCGCCCGGCATCGACATCGAGGCACGGAATAATGCGTTTTGCCAGCATATCAACCAAAAAGGGTGACCGACGGGACTTGAACCCGCGACGTCCAGGACCACAACCTGGCGCTCTGCCAACTGAGCTACGGCCACCATCAATTTCTCCGCCTATCTTGTGCGCCAACAATCCCCAAGTCAACATTGGGGAGAAGCGATTCCGTGGTCCATCGCAAAAACCACGGTGATCAAGCTCCGCATGCCGCCCGCGCGCGACTGCAACGAGCACCAACAGCGGACCCAATATCACCCATTAACCCTTGACTTGGCCAATTCCGGCTCGTAATTTGCTTGTGTGGAAGGAGTTATTGGCTTCCATGCCCATCGGCATTGGATCAAACCGGGTCTTGAACCGATATCAGTAACGACGCAATGGCTTCTTCCCCAGACTCCAACTCCAGCGGCGGCGCGATCAACCTCGACACCGATGTCGGCAAGGTCGTCATTGACCTCGGCCTGGCGACGCGCACAGAGGTGGACTTCTGCCGCGAGCAGCTCAAGCAGTCCTCCGATCCCAATCAGCGCAGCCTCGCCGACCTACTCATCGAGCATCAGTTCATCACGACCAACCAGGCCAAGCGCATCCGCGGCCAGATCGACGACCGCAAAAACTCCCAGATTCCCGGCTACCAGCTCCTGGGCAAGCTCGGCAAGGGCGCGATGGCGACGGTCTACAAGGCCCGCCAGTTGTCGCTGGATCGCATTGTGGCGGTCAAGGTGCTACCCAAAAAGCTGAGCGAGAATCCCGAGTTCGTCGAGCGCTTTTACAAGGAAGGCAAGGCCGCCGCCCGCCTTTCCCACAACAACATCGTCCAGGCGATCGACGTCAACTGCGCCCCGGATGGGCATCACTATTTCGTCATGGAATATGTGGAAGGCCGCACGCTATACGATGTCATGCAGCCGCCGCCGGTGGGGGAGGGGCGCAATTTTAGCGAGGCCGAAGCGCTGGACATCACCATTCAAATCGCCGACGCCCTGGCGCATGCCCATCAGCGCGGGCTGATTCACCGCGATGTGAAACCGAAGAACATTCTCCTGACGCCGGCCGGCGTGGCGAAGCTGACTGATCTGGGTCTTGCACGCGCCACCGACGACAAGGACGCCGCCGAAAGCGAGGCGGGCAAGGCGTATGGCACACCGTATTACATCTCCCCCGAGCAGATTCGCGGCGATGTGGATATCGATTTCCGCGCCGACATATATTCTTTGGGCGCCACGATGTATCACCTCGTGACCGGGCGGCCCCCGTTTGACGGTGACACGCCCAGCGCTGTCATGCACAAGCACCTGAAAACCGCGCTCGTGCCTGCCGACCATGTCAACACCTCCCTCAGTGCGGGCGTGGGCGATATCATCGATGTCGCGATGGCCAAGAAGCGGGAGGAGCGCTACAGCAGCACCGAAAACATGCTTGAGGACCTTCGAGCGGTTCGCAATGGCGATCCACCCCTGCATGCCCGCCGTGCTGTTGATCTTGATGCGCTGGCGCGCGTGGAGGAAACTGGAAAAACGGTGGACATCGCGCCGCCGAATCACGGGGTGAGCATCTGGTCGGATCCGACGACGATGGCTGTGGCGATCGGCCTGGCCGTGTCGCTGCTCATTAACCTGATCCTGCTCTTTGTAGTGTTGTCGAAATAACTCCGCCTGCATCCGCCCTTGGCGCTATTGGAGGGCGTCGCTCCCGCGACGCCGTGCGGCGGGGTTCGCCACCCTCCGCGGGCCGTGGTTGCGGACCGTGGCACTGCAGCCTCGAACACCCGCACAACCGTCAATCCTACTTGCCTGACAACGGGCGGCATTCCATCCGGAGCGAATCGGCCACCGCCGAGTTGGTGATCCGGCCGCCGACGAGGTTGATCCCCTGGGCAAAACCGGGATCATTCGCCGCCGCTTGTTCAAAGCCCCTCGCGGCCAGTTTCAAAACATAAGGAAGCGTGGCGTTGCACAATGCGATGGTGCTTGTGCGTCCAACAGCGCCCGGAATGTTGGCGACGCAGTAATGCACGACGCCTTCGACGATGAACGTGGGATTCTGATGCGTCGTCGGCCGACTGGTTTCCACGCAGCCGCCCTGATCGATGGCGACATCCACAATCACCGTGCCGTTGTGCATGTGCGACAGGTCGGCTCGGGTGATGAGCCGCGGCGCCTTGGCGCCGGGGATGAGCACCGCGCCAATGGCGAGGTCCGCAGTGTGCAAATGTTCACGAATCGTGTGCGCGTCGGAATAGATGGTTTTCACATTCGCCGGCATCACTTCACTCAGATAGCGCAGCCGCTCGAGGTTGATGTCCATGAGGACAACCTCAGCGCCCAGTCCGGCGGCCACCCGTGCGGCGGTGGCGCCCACGACGCCCGCCCCCAGGATCACCACCTTTCCCGGCGCGACCCCCGGCACGCCACCCAGGAGCACGCCCCGGCCCATCATCGGTTTCTCGAGAAACTTCGCGCCTTCCTGGATCGACATTTTTCCCGCGATCTCCGACATCGGCGTCAACAAGGGCAACCGCCCGGCCTGGTCTCGAATCGTCTCATATGCGATCGCCGTGATTTCCGCTTCAAGGCATGCCTGGGTCAGCTCAGGAGACGCCGCCAGGTGAAAGTATGTGAATACGATCTGCCCGGGCCGAAACAGGCTGATCTCCGTCGGCTGCGGCTCTTTGACCTTGACGATCATTTCCGCTTCCCGGAGCACCTCCTCATGCGTGGGGACAATCGTCGCGCCCACCGTCGAGTACGCCGCATCGTCAAACCCCGACCCGACGCCGGCCTGCGTCTCAAACAGAACCGTGTGCCCCGCCTTCACCAGCAATTCCACCCCCACGGGCATCATGGAGACGCGATATTCATCCGATTTGATTTCCCTGGGAACACCGATGCGCATGGAATCAACTCCTGCTCGAAACTTGGCCCCCACTGATGAACAGCCGAAATCATATCGTCGAACGACAAGGGGTGCTCAGCATTCTACGGGATGGCCAGTTTCGTACCAGATGGGAGGTGATGCGAAAAGATGGATTTTGTTGTTTACGATCAACATTGTTTCGTGCCGATGCAAGAAAGAGACGACGTGTTGCCGCCGGGCAACATCGTTGCCCGGTCCGATAACCTGACGACGAGCGCCATTCATGCTGCAAGCCAACTCATCCCATAAACCGCGCCTCCTGATCCTCGATGAAGATCGGATCATGCTCCAATCCCTTTCCCTCTTTTTGCGGCGGGAGGGATATGATGTGCGGACGAGCGATCTGCCGGAGGAGGCGATTCACATCATGGAAGGGGGGCAGATTCAGTTGCTTCTCGCGGACATCAACATGGCCGGTTTGCGCGCGACCGAGTTTTTGCGCGACCTGCGGCGGCGCTGCCCGCATGTCGTCGTCATCGTCATCACCGGCTATGGATCAATTGAAGGCGCTGTCGAAGCGACGAAAATGGGCGCGTTTGACTATCTCACCAAGCCGATCGTCGATGATGAAATCCGCGTCGTCGTTGAAAAAGCGGTTCGCCAGCAATCCCTGCTCTTTGAAAATCAAACCCTGCGGAATCAACTGGATCTGCGATTTGGGCTGGAGAATGTCGTCGGGCACGACCACAAAATGCTCAGGATATTCGACCTGGTGGAGGCGGTCGCCGACAGTCGGGCGACGGTGCTCATCACCGGCGAATCGGGGACGGGCAAGTCGCTCCTGGCCCGCGCGATTCATCATCGCTCGCCGCGAAGGGACAAGCCCTTTGTCGAAGTGCCCTGCGGAGCGCTGCCGGAGGCGTTGCTGGAGTCGGAATTGTTCGGGCATGTGAAAGGCGCGTTCACGGGCGCAATCGCCGACAAGCCCGGCCGATTCATGGCGGCCGACACCGGCACGATTTTTCTCGACGAGATCAACTCGGCGACGCTTGCGATGCAGGTGAAGCTCCTCCGCGTGTTGCAGGATCGCGCCTTCGAGCCGGTGGGTTCATCGCAGACGACGACGGTTGATGTCCGCGCCATCCTCGCCACCAACGTCGATCTCCAGGAGCTTGTGGCGAGCGGCCAATTCCGACAGGACCTCTACTATCGCATCAACGTCGTGACGATCCGCATGCCCGCCTTGCGCGAGCGGCTGGGGGACATCCCGCTGCTGGCCGGCCATTTCCTGCGGCATTACATGAAGGAAAGCGGTCGGGAAATCATCGGATTCACCGATGCGGCCATGGGGGCCATGCAGCGCTACACCTGGCCGGGCAATGTGAGGGAACTGGAGAACGCCGTCGAGCGCGCCGTCGTCCTGTGCCGCGCGCCTCGGATTGATGTGGGCGATCTCCCTGAAACATTGCAGGGCGAACGCATGACAATGGCCGCCGATTCCTGCGACTCATGCGGCGGGGATGGACCGGATGAAGCGATGGAATTGGAAATGGCGCTGCTCGGCCCCGAGCGGCGCATCATCGAGCGGGCGCTGGACCGCAACGCCTGGAACCGCCAGGCGACGGCCGCCGAACTCGGCATCAACCGCACAACCCTCTACAAGAAGATGAAGCGACACCGGCTGGATGTGGGGGTTGAAAATTGAAATTGAGAATGATGTGCACGCGAGAATGGTATACTGTGGTGCAATGCGATCACATGGTCCGGTCCGAATCGAAGTCATCGACGATGCGATGGCGGATGTGCTGCGGAAGATGAGCGGTCCTGAGCGATTGCGCATCGCCTTCGGCATGTTTTCGTCGGCGCGGCGATGGGTGACCAGCGCCGTAGCCGCTGAGCAACCCGGCTGGTCGGTGGAGCAGATACAGAGGGAGGTGGCCAGGAGATTATCGCATGGAACAGTCACAACTGCTGCGGTATGTGGTGGATCGGCTTGAGCGGTTGAAGCTGCCTTATCTTGTGACGGGTTCCATTGCGGCCGCTTTTTTTGGAGAACCGCGATTCACCAACGACATTGACGTCGTCGTGCGCCTGCCAATGCGTCATGTCGCGGCGCTCTGTGCCGCGTTCCCCAGCACCGACTTTTATGTGAGTGTGGAGGCCGCCAGGCAGGCCGTTCGAACGCATGGACAATTCAACATTATTCACCCAGCTTCAGGATTGAAGGTGGATGTGATGATTCCAGACAATTCGTCCTTCAATGAGAGTCGTTTCGCCCGATCAACCCGCTTGACGCCGGAGGTCGGGTATGAAGCTGTGTTTGCCTCGCCCGAGGATGTCATTATCAAGAAAATGGAGTATTACCGAGAAGGCGGGTCGGACAAACACCTCCGCGATGTCGCAGGAATACTAAAAATCAGCGGCGAGCGGATGGATCTGGATTACATCGTTGATTGGGCAAAGCGGCTGGATCTTACGGAAGTGTGGCGCGTGATTAAGGATCGCATACAACAGGAAAATTAGGGGTCGATTTACCACGTGGGCGCCTTGGAG
>CAYTAP010000170.1:0-275 GCA_964435775.1 uncultured Tepidisphaeraceae bacterium | reverse complement strand
GTACAGACCTTGCCGCTGTGTTCGTACAAGTTGGACTTGCCTCTCATCGATCCCGAATCGTGTAAGGTCAAGCAATACTTGCCTCCCGCTGAAGCCCGCGCGGCCAACAAAGCGGAACCGCCAAGTAGAGAAAGCCTTCAAAACGATCACGCCTCGAGAAGCTGGGAGGATGGTTCGCGCATTGCAGCTATGCAGTCAACTGAACCGCAAGCCGCTCTTACTGAATGCCATCCCGCTCCCGTCACCCCGCGCTACTTCAACATCTCCTTCACAGC
>CAYTAP010000169.1:0-6201 GCA_964435775.1 uncultured Tepidisphaeraceae bacterium | reverse complement strand
GCTCGTCGCGGGATTGCTCATCGGGCTGCTGGCGGGGCAGGTTTGCCAGGGGCTGATGTATCATTACAGCGATGCGCCCAACACGGTGCTTTACTTCGATGAGCACAAGGCGCAAATCCTCCGCGAACATGGCTGGCGCGAGGGGGATTTCGCGGCGATGCAATTTGAAAAGAAGCTCAAGAGCGGCGAGGTGATGGGGTTCACCGCCTCCCCCAACTCCTTCGGCGCGGTGCTCGTTTTGCTCGGCGTCATCGCGCTGGGGTGGCTCGCCCAGCGGCTGGCGGATCGCAGGCGGCTTCCCATCGACGACACCGGCGGGAAATCACGCGAAACGGATTGGGCCGTCGGGCTTGTGGTCCTTGTGCTCATCCTTGCCGGGCTGACAATCCATTTCACCGGGAGCAAAACCGCGTATGTCACCCCCATCCTGGCGATTGTGCTTTTGGCGGCGCTTTGGCAATGGGGCACCCGACTCGCCGCCAGCGCGCGGTCCGCGTATTGGATCGGCGTCGCCATTCTCATCGCCGCCGCCGGCGCGATCATCGGGCATGGTCTGGCGCACGGCAATCTGATCCAGAACAGCCTCACCTTCCGCTGGCGCTATTGGGTTGGATCGATGCGGCTGTTTGTCGAACATCCCCTCAAGGGCGTCGGCTTCGCCAACTTCGGCGAGCATTACCTCGCCCATCGCCTCCCCATCGCCTCCGAGGAAATCAAGGATCCCCACAACTTTTTCGTTCACTTCTTCACCGAGTTGGGCATCGTCGGCGGCCTGCTCGCCATCGGCTGGATGGCGCGGCTCTGGTGGGAATTGACGCGCCCCACGCATCCGGTCGATCCTCCCGCTTCGATGACCGATTCACCCCCGCCGCGATCCGGCCGCCCCGCCGACCGCCGCTCCCCTTTGGGCTTCCTGGCGGTGGTCACCATCGGCGCGTTTTTGATCACGATCCTCGCCGCCATCGACTGGTCCAATGATTCCGGCTACATCACGATGGAGGTGCTCCGGCGCATTCTTTATTTCGCGGCCATCTACATCGGCGCCACCGCCGCCACGGCGCGCTCGCTCGAGCGCCCGCAATGGGACAAGCGCCCAGCCGGTTGGGTGCTCACCGGACTCCTGCTCGCCGCCGCCTTGTTCCTGCTCCATAACCAGATCGATTTCTCCTTCTTCGAAACCGGTCCGATGATGCTCTTTGCGCTGGTTGTCGGCGGCGGGCTCGGCGCCCGCATGGCCGGCCGGGCCGCCGCAAGCGCCCAGCCTCCGCCGCGGCGCGGCATCGGCGCGATGGGGGCATTGGGCGCCGCGTGCGTGCTCTGGGCGCTGGCGGCCATCTTCGTTTTCATTCCCACCTCCGACGCCGAGCAACTGGTCGCCCAGGCGGACAACGCCGCTCAGACCGGCGATCACACACAGGCCGCCCAACTGTTCCAAGGCGCATTCAATCGCCAGCCGCTCAATGGGGGTTACATCTTCCGCGCCGCCGACGAGGCCCAGCGCGCCGGCGAACCTCTGGCCGAAATATCCAACCTCGTCAACGAGGCAATTCGCTCGGACCCGTACAACTTCGGCTATCGCCTTCGCCGCATTCAGCTTGAACTCGCCCGTCCGCAGCCGGACCGGCATGCGATCGACGCCGATTTCCGCAAAGCGCTCGCGCTCAACCCGCACGATGTCCCCACACGACTGCACTTCGCCGAGGTTCTTGAGCAATGGCATCGCCCCGCCGATGCCGTCGAGCAGTACCAGGCGGCATTGAAGACCAACGCCGGCCTTGAGCCCGCCGACCCGCGTCGGCTGTCGGCCGAACGAGTCGGTCAGATTCAGAAAAAGATCGATTCGCTCGAAACGCAGCGCTAAGATGAGCGGCACGCCAGCCAGGTGCGCCGGCACGCTTTTGCATTTTCGCGTAGGGTCCGTGGTACCCCGCGGACCATTGTTTCCCTCGCGACAATGGTCCGCGGGGCACCACGGACCCTACGAAATACATTGGTCCCAACACACTCGATATATTCCTCCAAGGTTTACTCATGGATTCATCCCCCCCATTCAAAATCACGGTGTATCAGATTTGTGACGATGCGCTTTTCCGAGACAACCGCGACGACGGGACCGGCTGGGCGTGGCGCTGGGCCGACTGGCGGCGCGACTGGATGGACGCGACGCCCAACGCATTCGCCTATCGCTGCCTGCCCTTGACGATGGCCAATCAGGTCGGGTGGCAAATCCTGAACCCCGTCGGCTTCAGCGCTTTTTGGCGCGGGCAAAACACACCGGGCAACATCGACTTCAAGTTCGACGCCTCGCCGGACCTCTGGGGCGGGTGGATCAACAACCAGTTCGGCCAGGGAATCATCACATGGAACACACCGTTCCTCATCCGCACGCAGCCGGCCGGCTCGCGGCTCCTCGTCACCGGCCCACCGAACTATTTCAAGCGCCACGCCCACCCGCTCACGGCGATCGTCGAAACCGACTGGATGAGCATGTCCTTCACCATGAACTGGAAGCTGATGGAACCATGCGAACCCGTCCGCTTTGAAGCCGGGGAGCCGCTGCTCCAGATCATCCCCGTCGCCGGCAACATCGGCGCCGATCTTGAACAGGCCGACGTTTGCTACAAACGCCTCAGCGATGATCCCGAGGTCCATCAGTCCTACACCGAATGGCATCAGTCGCGCAAAATGTTCCACGACGCCAAGCGGCAAGGGCAGGTCAAACCAACCGACTGGCAAAAGGATTACTTCCGCGGCCAGGATGTCCGTGGCCAACAATCCGCGCCGCAACACGCGACGAAACTCACGCCCCCCAAAGTGAGCGGCGGAAAATGGATGACGGGGAAATAGCCCCCGAGGGCATGTAACGCGCATCAGGCGTGAATCGCATGCCGGAGCGTGAGTATCGCAGTAGGCAGTAGGCAGAAGGCAGAAATGGATTTGTATTCAACTTCTGCCTACTGCCTACTGCCTTCTCCTCGCTTCGTCTCGCCCTCACCGTCATCCTCCAACCGAAACAACTTCCGCATCGCATGCAGATATTGCTCCGGCTGGATGTGAACCCCATCGGCCTCCCGCAGCGCCTTGATCGGATCGTGCAGCAGCTTGTTCACCAGCCTGCGCGACAACTCCTCCATGTGCGCCCGTTCCTCCGGCTTGATGTTCGGCAGCTTGCTCAGCGTGCGGTTCAATTCCTCCCGCGCGACCTCATGATAGCGGCGCGACAGTTCGTGGATCACCGGCCCCATGCCCCGCGCCCGTTCCCACTGCGCGAAATCTTCAACCTGGCTCTCAACCATGCGTCGCGCCGCATCGACCGATCCATTGCGCTGTGACTGCGTTCGCGCCACGACCTGCTGCAAATCGTCGATGTTGTACAGATACACGTTCTCAAGCTCCCCCACCGCTGGTTCAACATCGCGCGGCATGGCGATGTCGATCAGAAAAATCGGTCGATACCGGCGCGCCTTGACGAGAGGCTCAAACAGCTCCCGCGTGATGATCGGATGGTTCGAGCCCGTGCTGGTCACCACAATGTCGGCCGCCGTCAGGTGTTCATTCAGCCGTTCAAACGCCGCCGGCATCCCTCCGAATTGCTCCGACAATGACGCGCTCTTGCCCGGATCGCGGTTGCACACAAGCAGCCCGCCCGGGCGAAGCGCCGCGAAATACCGCAGGACGAGCACCGCCATCTTCCCCGCGCCGATGCTCAAAACCATCTTGTCCCCGAACTGATCAAAAATCTGCTTCGCGTAATCCACCGCCGCGCTGGCGACGCTGACGCGACCCTCCCCGATCGCCGTCTCATTCATGACCTGCTTGCCCACCGCCAGCGCACGCTGGAAAAGTGGATTGAGCGTGGTTCCCGTCGCACCGATCCGCCGGGCGACATCGTATGCATCGCGCACCTGACCGAGAATCTGCGTCTCCCCCACGACCATCGAATCCAGCGATGACGCGACCGTAAACAGGTGGCTCGTCACCTCATCACCCGACTTTTGATACAGGTGGCCCCGAAACTCCTCCGCCGACAAGCCGTGATACTCCGCCAGAAATTCGATGACCGACTCCGCCGGCGTCGCATCCGGGGAGTGGGCGGCGATGTACAACTCCACCCGGTTGCATGTGGACAGCAGAACGGTCTCGCATCCGTCAAAACGCTCGCGCAGCGCCGCCATCGCCTCCGGCCTTTGCCCGGCGGCAAACGCCAGTTTCTCCCGTACCGCCAGAGGCGCGGTCGCATGGTTCAATCCCACAAGAAGCAGTTGTCCAATCACGACCCACCCCCCGCGTACTGCACCGCCACCACCGCGCCGGCGATCAGCACGAACCCCGCGATGCTGAGCATCGCCGTCTTGCGCCCGCGAAGTTGTGGGTTGATCGGCGTATGAAGCACCAGGGCATAAATGGCCCAGGCGCCGCACGCCATGACCAGCTTGAGGGTGCTCGTCCGCTGGTGATCGGCCACGATGAGCACCAATCCCGTGATCAACCCGATGGTCAGGAGCGCAAACCCCAGGGTCACGCCGATCAACGTCAGGCTTTCCAATCCTTCAAGGCTTCCCCATCTCGCCGTCAAAGGCGTCTTGCGCCGCAGCCGCCGACTCTTGAGCATGTACACCGCCCCACCGGCCGCCGCGATCGCAAACGCCGCCGCCCCGCCGTACGCGGTCACGCGATGGACCCACGACCAGATGTCATGGACCAGAGGGTGATAGCGCTGATACTCGCGCGTCCCGAAATACCCCGCCCCCAGCATCAGCGCGATGACCACCGGGATGACAAAACCATCGACTCCGCCCGTCCGTGTCGATCCCTGGATGTAGATGACAAACAGCGACAGCAACACCGCCAGCCAGAGCAGCGCATCGAAATTATCCCCGATCGGCACCCAATCCTGCCGTCCGATGGCATGCCAGATGAGCACGATGAGCGTCATCCCCAGCCCGCCGAGCAAACACCCCCGGACAAGCGCGTTGACGCCCGCGCGACACGTCCAACGGCGCGAGATCGACGCGCCCGCCCCGACGGCGAATACAACCACCGCCGCCAGCAGCAACACAATTTGACCGCCCGTCGGCATGCTCGACTACAGCTCTTCCTTCTCCGGCCTGCGCTGGGCGCTCAGCCCCAGTTCGGGATGACGCCCGACCAGCCATTGGATCACCCCCGCCGCCCCTTCCTCCCCGGCGATCGCCATCGCCTCCGATGAAAGCAGATCCTCGTAAATCCCTTCGCGCTGTTCCGGCGTGAGGGCTGGATCCAAAATCCCCGGGCGAAGCGCCGTCCCCACCTCCGCCAGCGCCATCCACTGTGGATCGATCCATTCCCCAATCCGGTCGCGCAGGCGAATGGCGACCATCGGCGCCCCCGCAATCACGCCCATCCTCACCGGCCCACGCCGCAGCGCCGCCGATGTGACGAAGTCGCCGCGCTCGCCCCAGTGCGCCTCGGCATCCGCGCGATTGACCAGAATCCCCCGGCCATGCGCATCTCTCGCCACGGCATCGTTGATCCGCGGATCATTGGCAGCGGCGAATACGAGCGACGCCCCATCAAGATGTTCGATCCGATACGGCGCGACGACACGCTCGATTGTCAGAGGTAGCGTCACATCGATCTGCGGCGCCACGACGCGAATTCGTTGCGCGCCGGCATCGACAAGCCCGCGCACCTTCCGCCCGGCCGCCGACCCGCCGCCCACGACGACAACCAGACGATCGCTCACATCCAGGAAAATGGGATAGTCCGCATGCATCACAACTCGCATCCTATCGGGCTTGGGCGTCCGGCAAAAGCCGAAAGTTACGCGTCCGCCGACGTGGGTTTCGCGCGTTGTCCGGCTAAAAACACGCGCCGGACAAATAAAAGAGGCCGCAGATGGGGAGATCTGCGGCCCGTGGTCCCCAGTGATGGGGAACCTTGCCCGGGAGGGAGAGCCGGGCAATATCATGTCCTAACAGATGTCGGGGGTGAAGAAGGAGGGGGAGAACCTTCTTCGGAGAAAGCCCCGACAATGAGACTCACGGGCCTGTTCAACCCAACGAGCCTATCAATATTGTATCACTGCCGAAAATCCACCCATGTCTGTGACGACCGTAGCTTCGTTCACCCATAAAGTAAAGTACAAAATAACAATTTTTTGCTGCGCAAAAGAGGCCGTCGTTGTTCATTATGGATCGTTATTCCCACCAACCCGCCTCT
>CAYTAP010000168.1:0-6201 GCA_964435775.1 uncultured Tepidisphaeraceae bacterium | reverse complement strand
CCAACGGTACTCGCCAAATAATTATGCGCTTCCCAAACGGGTACAGTTCGCTAAAATCCGTCTTGTACACTGGATACGAACATCGTTGATCGTCACATTGACCTCATGAGCCTTCAACCCACGGAGACTTTTCATATGAAGCCAGCGACTCTCGCCGCGTCATCCTTTTGCACTGTCCAAGTTCGTCGCGTCCGCCGCGCATTGATCGCGGGAGCGGCCGGCGTTTTGCTTGTCGTCTCAGCCGGGCAGGCGCAGGTGCTCAACCAGGTGCCCTCCAATGCGCAACTGGTGGTCAAGGTGAACAACCTCCGCGGAGTGAGCGACAAGATCGCCGCGATGGCCAAGGATTGGGGCATCGATCAGATGCAACCGGCGTTTCAGGATCCGCTTGGGATGCTCAAGCAGCAAATGAAGATCGCCAAAGGGCTGAATGAAGCGGGTGACATGGCGTTCGTCGTCCTCAATTTCCCAAAGGATGATGCCAAGGATCCAACGTTCCTGATGCTCGTCCCCGTATCGGACTATGCCACCTTTTTGAGCAACTATAAAGGCTCCAAAACCGATGGCGCTGTGACCACATTGCAATTCACCGATGATCCCAGCCCCAGCTATGCCGCTGAATGGGGCAAGTATGCGGCCGTGACCAACGTTCGCGACGTGTTGAACAACAAGCCCGATGGTCTCAAGCCCACCGGCCTGACCGCCAAGCAACTCGAATCGCGCGACATCGTGTTTTACGGCAACATGGCGTCCCTGCGATCCAGTTTGCTTCCGGAAATCCAGAGCCACCGCGAGCAGTGGATCGCCGAAGTTGACAAAAACCTCGACGAAAAACCGGAGACAAAAAAATACATCCCCGTGACCAAGGCCATCGTCAATAAGCTGATCGACTGCGCCGAAAGCTTCCTCAGTGACTGCGATGGAGCGGCCTTCAGCCTCAACTTCTCCAACACCGGCATCGGCACCACGCTGCTGGCCGACTTCAAGCCGGGCAGTTCCTGGGCGACGAGCATCGCCAAGATCAAAGGCTCCAGCGACCCGCTCGTGCATGGATTGCCCGGCGCCCAGTACCTGGTCTTCGCCGGCTGGGTGCAGAACGCCGACCTCGTGACGCAAATATTCAACACCGACGTCAAGCCCTTCATCGCGCAACTCAATGACTTGGGCGAGGAAGGCAAGACGATGGTCAACTACATCGACGCCCTGTACACGCAGTTGCGCAGCATCACGGGAGGCTCGGCCGGCATGATGGCCCCGGCCAACCCCGCACAGGGAAGCCTCATGCAGGCCGTCGGCGTCACTCGCGGCGACGCCAAACAAATCCTCGAGAGCACCAAGAAGGCTTTTGAAACGCAGCAGGCGTTCATGCTCGCGGTCAACCCCAACAGCCCCACCCACCAGTCGATCGTCCCCAATGCCAAAACGGTGGATGGTGTTCAGTTCGATGAGATGAAATCGGATATCCCAACCGATCCGAACAACGCGGACGCCGCACAAGTCGATGAAGTCGTGAAGTTCATCTACGGACCCAACGGCATTCAGTCCTTCATGGGCGTGGTGAATGACAAGACGACCCTCACGGTCATGGGCCTGGATGATGCGACGATCAGCAAGGCGATCGCCGCGGCCAAGGATGACAACGCCGCCCTGGCCAAGGCCGCCCATGTGGCGTCGGTTCAGAAGGAGCTTCCCGCCAGCCGATTCATGGCGGTCTACATCCCGCTGGACAACATCGCCCGTTCCGCCGCCGCCGTCGCCAATGCACGCATGGGAATGCAAATGAACCTGCAACTCCCGCCGAATCTTCCCCCCATCGGCCTCACCGGAGCAACCGACGGCGACGCGATTCGTTTCGATACCTTCACACCCTCGGTTCTGATCAAGAACCTGATCTCCGCCGGCATGCAGGCCGCCGGCGGTGGTGGCGCACAAGGCCAACCCGCCGATCAGCCCGAAAACGCAGGCGGAATGTGACGGGCAATAGGTGTCGCGGGCTCGCACCCTTGCGACTACGCCATACTCCCCCTCCCCCGTTGTACCCAACGGGGGAGGGCAGGGAGGGGGTCTTCTTTTCCGACGACCTCGTGCGTGGCTCCTTGGTGCAAATACGGCGGCGCGCCGAGTTCAGCCCGTCCCCATCAGCTTGCGTACGGCCGCTGAGATATCATCCTGCCGCATCAAACTCTCCCCCACGAGCACCGCGCGAACACCCGCTTCCGCGAGCTTGCGAATGTCCGATGACGTGTGAATGCCGCTCTCGCTGACGAGCACGCCGCGGTCTTCCACGAGTTCCGCCATCCGCAGCGTCGTCCCCAAATCCGTCTTGAACGTCCTCAAATCGCGGTTGTTGATCCCGAGCAATGAATAGCTCTTGTGGGGAAACCCAATGACGTGATCCCGCACCCGCATCAGGTTGTCGATGTCATGCACTTCAATGAGGCAGGTCAGCGCCATTTCCGTGGCGAGAATTTGCAGGTCGATCATCTCGCTGGTTTCCAGACATTCGGCGATCAACAAAATGGCATCAGCCCCGGCCGCCCGCGATTCGTAGACCTGATAGGGGTCGATGATGAAGTCCTTCCGCAGCACCGGCAGCTTCACCTTGTCGCGGATCTCATGCACATACTGCAGGCGGCCTTGAAAGTAATGTTCATCCGTGAGCACGCTCAGCGCGTCAGCCCCCCCGGCCGCATACGCCTGGGCAATGACGACCGGATCAAAATCCTCACGGATCACACCGGCGCTGGGGCTCGCTTTCTTGACTTCCGCGATCAAATTAACCGTCTGATTCCTCTTTTTCGTCACCGCATCAAAGAAATTGCGCGGCCGACCGAGCTCGGCAATCTGCTCTTTGAGCAGCGACAAAGGCGTCTTTTCCTTGCGTTCGGCCACTTCCTGTCGCTTCGTCTGGATGATCTGGTCAAGAATGGACGGCATAGCGGTTCCTTCAGCGGATTCAACGGGTTGGAGGCACGGCGATAGCAGTTATAGGCGCGTGAATAGGTGATTTCCCCGACTTACATTACAATGCTGCAATAATATCGAGCGTCATCGCTGGCTAAGTCACTGGTAAAATGGCCCGCCGATTGAGAACCTTGAACCGCGCTCGGATCACCGATCCATCCTTGGGATGGGTCAGTGAACATCGCCGCATTGAGACTAAACGAGACCGATCGAATGTCAATTGTTCTTGCCGCCGCCGACTCCGCACCACCGGCGTTCATCTGGGTATTGCTGGTGTTCACCGCCATCGCCGCCGTGCTGGCGGTGCGCACGGGCGTCTTCCGCAGTGGAAGCGTGCTTGGTCCGTCGCGGCTGTTGCCCGACGATTCCCCCATGACGCTCCTGTACATCACCGTTGCCGCCGGGACGCTGTGGCTTGGGGTGTCGCTGCTCTATGGCAGCTACCTTCAGATCGCCCGCGGGCCGGAGGTGGTTGTCGAACCGGCCAATCCACCGTCGGTCATCCTCCCCACGCGCCCCGTCAGCACCCAGCCCGCCACGACGCGATTCGTCACCGCACCTGAGAATCCCCCTCCGCAGGAAACCGCGGCAGTCGATTCGCGCGATATTTTGTTCCTGAGCATCGCCCCACCAGTGCTGGGTCTGCTCCCGCTGATCGCGCTCAATCTGCTGCTCATGCCGCGGGGGGCGCGGACGCTGGGCTTTCAACGGTCCAATATCCCGCGAGGCGTGTGGCTGGGCATCATCGGCATCCTGATCGCAATGCCGATCGTCACCTGGTTCTCATCGATCGTCGAGGTGATTTATCGTCTCACGGGCTACAAGTCGCCCACAGCGCACGAGCTGCTACAGGTCCTCAATCACGCCGGACCGATCACGCAGGTTCTTGTGGTTTGCGCCGCCGCCGTGATCGCTCCGATTTTTGAGGAGTTCCTGTTTCGCGGGCACATTCAAACGCTTCTTCGACGGGCGTTTGAAATAAAAAAACCGGAGTTTCAGGTTGTGGCGGCCGCATCACATGACTGGGCCGATGCCTCCCCCACCACCGACGCAACGCAAACCCCTTCGAACGCGGCGCCGCAGGCCAGGACCCGACGACAGGCGTCCTACCCCGCCTGGATCGCCATCATCCTGACCTCCCTGCTCTTCGCATCGGTCCACCCGTCGTGGATGGCGCCATCGATTTTCGTTCTCTCCGTCTGCCTGGGATATTCCTACGAACGAACCGGAAACCTGTACGTCCCCATTACGATGCACGCGCTGTTCAACTCGATCTCCACCCTGCAATACTACCTCATGATGCATCACGGCTGATGGAGCATCTCAAGAGAGCTTCACTCGCCGGGTTGCACCCATGGCTATTTGGCCGCTGGCTTTGCCGCCGCTCCGGCCGCTGGTTTTACCGCCGGCGCCGCGTTGGGGTTTTGCACATACAGCAGGATGTTCTCCATCAACCGCGTCGCCGTCGCCGGATCGTATCCCATCACACCGTCCACCGGCTCACCCACCAAACCCGTGCTCAAATCCTCCCGGCTGAAGATCACCCCCAACCGGTTCCCAAACGTCATCCCTCGCAAACGACCCACCGTCATCGATCCCGACAACGCCGTCCGCGCAAAGGACCGGTACCCTATGTCCATCGGACCCGTCCGAGTGTACACCGCGCTGTCCTGCTTGATCGCCTGAGACAACTCCGCGGCGTGCTCCGGGAACGTCTGCGACAGCATCTGCTCGGCCGAGTGTACAAAGTCCGTCGAGCCTCCCGCCGCATCCACGATCAAGGTCCCGCCCCCCTCCACGAACTGCTTCAACTCATTCCGCTCGGCTTCCGTGAACGTGAACTTCGTCGTCCCCGTCAGATGCGCCACCTGGTGACCGGCCAGCTTCCCCTGACCCAGTTGCACCGGATCCACCACCAGATCAATCTTGTCCTGATTGTGCAGAATCGCCGCCAGACGCGTCCAACCGCCCGGCTCGGGGTTCCAGTTCAACGCATACTGAATCCGAGCCAGCTTCAGCGTGCTCGTCGCCTTGATCTTCGGATCCGCCTTCACCGTGTAGGTCTGACCCTTGAAGCGAAGGTTGCTCTTGTCCACCGCGTACAAAAAGATGTTCGCCATCAACTGGAACAGCTCATCCCGTCCCTTGCCCGACATCTGCAACTGCCACTGACGCGCCGGGTCGGCCGTCGGGACCAGCAGCATCAGCTCCCGAACCCCGTTGCTCAACCCCAGCACGCTCGGCTTGTTCCGCCACTTGTCCCGGGGGTACTGCTCGCGGGTGTAGATCGCGTGGTCCGCCGGCAATTCCCGAAACTCATACGGATAAAGCTTCTGACCCAGCTTCACGAACGACTGTGTGAACGCGCGGCCCCCGCTGGCGCCACAGTCGGCGTTCCCGAAGATCAAGCCCCCCTGGTCCATAAACTGCTTGAGCTTCGCCTCCTCGGCCTCGCTGAAGTTCAATGCCTGGTTGCCGCTGATGTACAAGATCGGGGCGTCATGAAGCTCCTCCACATCCACCTTCAGGTTCACGATCTGCCAGTTCAAATCCTTCTCGAGGTTCAACGCGATGTACTTCGTCACGTTCGCCGCGTCACGGGGACGCTCATTCCAGTGACCCTCCTCGACCTTCCCCGACTTCTCCTTCGGCTGAACCGTGTACTGAAGCTTGTTCATCACCACCGGGGCGCGGCCGCGCACGAGAAACAAAAGGCCAAAGGATGTGCCGGGGATGGGGCCATGCGAGTCCCACGAACCCGCTTTGCTCTGGCTGCGCACAAAGATGTTGGCGCCTTCCTGGTACCAGTTGGTCGTGCCGAAGTACTTGTAGCCGCTGGCGACCCCGATGCGCTCGATCCCGTACCAGGTATAGCCACCGTTGACCTTCTTGAAGTTTTTACTCATCCACTCAAGGCCCTTTTCGATGGCCGGACTGGAGATGTTGCCCTGGCAATTGATGCCTGCATTGGCGTAAAGGTAATCCTGCGTGATGAAGAGCGTGGCGATGCCGGCGGCGGTCATGGAGGCGGTTGATTCCTTGGAGCCGTCATTGTAGGCCCAGCCGCCATCGTGGCGCTGTTTTTGCTTCCAGATGGCGTCCACCCACTCCCAATAAACACGGGGAATATCAAATCCGGTTTGCGCCAAGGCCCACATTCCCAAAACACCGTATTGGCTGGTGCTCAGGTCATACGAATTGTTCATGGTGAGGGAATAGTGATACAGCCCCTTGGGC
>CAYTAP010000167.1:0-6232 GCA_964435775.1 uncultured Tepidisphaeraceae bacterium | reverse complement strand
GTCGGAAGATTACTTCAAGCTGACGACGCAACTAACCCGCAAGTATGATCCGAACCACCTGATCCTCGGCGTGCGGTTCAAGGGGTGGGCGCCGCTGGAAGTCGTGCGGGCCTCCAAGGGATACACCGATGCCCAGTCGCTCAACATGTACGTCGGCGACGGTCTGCTTGACGCGAGCTTGTTCGAGATGATGCACAAGGAGTCGGGGCAGCCGATCATCATCACCGAATACTCGTTCCATTCGCTCGATGGGCGCTCCGGCAATCGAAACACGGTGGGCTTTTCGGCGCAGGTGCTCGATCAACAGGCCCGCGCGGATGGGTATCGGTTGCTGACGACACGCCTGGCGCGCGTACCCTACATCATCGGCGCCGACTGGTTTCAGTGGATGGATGAACCCCCTTCGGGGCGATCCAACGACGGCGAGGATGTGAACTTCGGGATCGTCGATGTGGACGACCGCCCCTATCCGCTGCTCGTGGATTCGATCCGCAAGACAACCCCCCTGCTCGATCCGCTGCACGCCGACAGTCCAAAGGATTCGGGCAAGGACATCTGGCGGGAAAGCTTCGCGAACAAGCCGGTGATGCACGTACCGTTCCTGACCAAACCGCCGGTGCTCAATGGGGAATTGAGCGACTGGCCCGCCGACGCGCGGCTGGCGGGCGTGCGTCACTCGCAAACGATCGGGTTGGAGCGCTCAAGCGTGCCGCTGCCCAAGGTGTACATCGGATGGACCAAAGAAGGCTTGTACCTGGGGATGGAAGTCTTCGACAACGACATCATGGGCGCGCCGGCGGATGGGTGGTGGTGGACGCGCGACAACGTGGAGTTCTTCCTCTCCACCCGCCCGGTGGCGTCGGACCAGAATGGCTATGATCCCTATTGCCATCAATTTTTCTTTGTCCCACAGAGCTTCCCCGATGCCAACGGCATTACCGGAGTCATGGGGCGATGGCATCGGCCGGGTGATGGACTCAAGGACAGCCTGATCCCCGCGCCCAACGTGCGCTACGCCGTGCGCGTCCTCTCCAACCGCTATGTGCTGGAGGTCTTCATTCCGGCCAAGGCGATGCACGGGTGGGATCCGCTGAAGCAGCCGGCGATGGCGTTCAACATTCACGTCCACAACTTCCAACACGCGCTGGATTACTTCTGGTCGGCGCCCAAGGAAGTGCGGACGCAATTGCGCCCGTCCACCTGGGGCAGCATCTACATGGAGCCGAAGGGCGCCACCCCCATTGAGGCCAATGCGGCGGTGAGCGCCGACTCGCTGGCGCATGTGTCCGCTGCGATCAAGCCAGTCGTCGCACTGGCGCCCTGATCGCATCCAAGCCGCTGCTTACGACGCGATATTCCCCATCAACACCGCCATCAATCCCTTTTGAAAGTGCAAGCGGTTTTCCGCCTCCGGGAAAATCAAACTCCGCGGCCCTTCCATCACCTCGGCGCTGATTTCAAGACCCCGATACGCCGGCAGGCAGTGCATGACCATCGCCTGTGGCGGCGCGACGGCCAGCAAGGCCGCATCAATCTGATAGCCCTTGAAATCGGCGATGCGCCTGGCCTTTTCCTTTTCCTGCCCCATGCTGACCCACGTGTCGGTGTAGAGCACATCGGCATCCTTGGCCGCATCGCGCGGGGTGGGCGCGATGACGAAATCCATGCCCGGCATCTGGCTGCGGACTCGCTTCACCTCGTCCGACGGCAGCTCGTATCCCTTCGGGGACGCGATCACAAAGCGGACGCCGAACTTGCCACACGCCTCGGCCAGCGAGCGGGCAACGTTGTTGCCGTCGCCGATATACGCGAGGGTTCGCCCCTGGAGGTTGCCGAAGTGCTCCTCCATCGTCATGAGGTCCGCCATCGCCTGGCATGGATGGCTGTAGTCGGTCAAACCGTTGATGACCGGCACGCTGGAATTGGCCGCCAGACGTTCGAGCTTGTCGTGCGCGAAGGTCCGCGCCATGATCCCATCGCACATCCCCGACAGCACCCGCGCGACATCCTCCGTCGGTTCGCGGGTATCAAGGCCCACCTCCTCCTGTCGAAGCAACAAGGGCGCCGCACCGAGATGAACGGCGGCGGCGGCGAAACTCACCCGCGTGCGCAACGACGGCTTTTCAAAAATCATGGCGAGCGTTTTGCCGGCGAGGATCGGATCATTTCGCCCGGTCGATTTGTATTGCGACTTAAGCCGCCGCGCCACATCGAGCAGGCGCCGGAGCGACGCGAAATCCAACTGTGACAAGGAAATGAAATGTGTCATGGTCAACCCTGCCAAAACAAGACCAACGGGAAAAGCAAAACGCCCGGCGGCGCCAGGCGTCGTGAGCAACGCACCTGATCCTAAAGGACAATTTCAGTGCCGATGCCCGATTCGGTGTAAATTTCCTGCAGCAGCGAGTGCGGGATTCGCCCGTCGATCACGTGGGCCTTGCCGACCCCGGCGTTGAGGGCGGTGATGCAGGCCTCCACCTTGGGGAGCATGCCGCTGGAGATCACCTTGTTGTCGATCATCTCCTGAACCTGCGCAACGGTGATCGATGGGATCCGGCTTTCGGGATCCTTCGGATCGGAGCGGATGCCGTGGGTGTCGGAGACCATGACGAGCTTCTCCGCCTTCATCGCGGCGGCAACTGCGCCGGCGGCGGTGTCGGCGTTGACGTTGAGCCCCAACCCGGCCGGGTCGCGGGCAATTGATGCGATGCACGGCACGGAGTCGGCCTGCACAAGCAGGTGGAGCAGTCGCGCGTTGACGCTCTTGACCTCCCCCACCCGACCGAGGTCGATCCGACGTCCATCCGAATCCTGCAGAAACATTTTCTCCGCGAACAGAACGTTGCTCGACAGCGAGTGCAGCCCCATCGCCTCACACCCCTGGCTCTGGATGAAGTTGACGATGAAGCGGTTGATGTCCTTGCAGAGCACCTGCTCGGCGATGGCGAGAACGCGGTCATCGGTGTAGCGTCGGCCCATGACCATCTGCGGCTGAAGCCCGGCCTGTTCCATCCGGTGGTTGATCGCCTTGCCCCCGCCGTGGATGAGGACCGGCTGCATCCCGACATAGTTCATGAAGACGATGTCGGTGAGGATGTTGGACAGCGCGACGTCATCATCCATGATCGAGCCCCCGATCTTGACGACGACGACCTTGTTGTGGAATCGCTGGATGTAGCCAAGGGCCTCCACCAGCGCTGATGTCTTATCCAAGGCCGCGTCCGTCATCGCACATCATCTCCGCAAAGGGCGAAAACGGATGAGTGTAAAAATAGTGTCGGGGCGAGTCAAAAAGAATGGACATCCGGCCCGGATTTTCATCAGTGGCCTCGCTGGGCACGCCGGGCCCATTTTCGATTGCCGATTTTTGATTTTTGATTTGGACTGCCCACTGCCCACTTCGCCTCACCCCGGCGGCCAGGCGAAGGCTCGACCGGCAAGGACATGCAGATGAAGATGCCAGACCGTCTGACCGGCCGACGCGCCGCAATTGAAGACCGTGCGGTAATCGGTGTGGCCAAGCTGCTCCATCAACTGCCGGGCGACCTGGAACATGCCGCCGACGAGGGCGTTGTCGGCGGGCTTGAGGTCGTTGAGCGTGGGAATGACCCGCCGGGGGATGACCAGGAGATGAACGGGCGCCTGCGGGTGCAGGTCATGGATGGCGATATAGCGCTCGTCCTGATAGGCGATCCTCGCGGGAATCCTGCCGTCGGCGATCTTCTGAAAGATGGTGTCGGTGTCGCTCATGGCGACAAGGATGTTGCGGAAATGAAGGAGAGTCAAGGCTCGGCGATCGGGCATGCGATTGGCCACCACGTTGACCAGGAGGGCGTTGACCTCATGGTTAACTTGGTGGCGAATGCGATCGTTGCCAATGCCGTACGCCGCTCATGCGGCGATCGCTGCGGCTTCCAGTCCCATCTTCGTCGCCTTCACCACCATGACGCAGCCCAGCCAACGCAGCGGGCTTGAGTGCAGCCGCTCCAGCAGCTTGGACAATCGCACCGTCACGCACGGAAACCATTCATCCAGCGGCGACAGGCACACGTTGAAGTTGCAGAATGCAACCTCATCGATGCGCAAGTTGTGCTTCTCCAATTGCCGCGCAACCCGGCTGGGCGTGTATGCGTTTCGCACCGGCGCCAAAACAAGCGGACGAAAATGCCCCAGGCCCACCTTGGCGAGCATGCGTTTGACCGACGCGACCACGGGGTAGAAAACCATCTTCTTCCACGTCACATAGGGGCTGAGGGAGTTGGGAAACGAGATCACCACCGTGCCCTCATCCTTGACCACCCGCGCCATCTCTTCAAAAGCGGCCGAGTTGGGCGTGATCCGCTCGATCACGCCAATACAGGTCACCGTGTCAAACGTGTGATCCGCCGGTTTCAGCCGGGTGGCATCCCCCACCGCCAACGTCACGTTGGGCAGTCCGTCGGTCAATTGGTGGGCTTGTTCGATCATCCCCTCGGCCGCGTCGATGCCATGAACAGCCAGGCCTTTTTTTGCCAGCGCCTGCACCAACTCGCCCGGCCCGCACCCGACATCAAGCACCTTGCCGCTGGCACCATCCATCACTTCCAGCACGCGATCATGCCGCACCCGCAGGGCATACCCGCCCGGCGTCATCCGCTTGTAGCTGGAATGATACTTGGCGGCAAAAGAACTGAAAAACGAGGCCGTCCGTTCGCTCAATTCATCCGACGGCATCCCCACTTTGGACTCCTGCTTCATTGCGCTCCCTGTTTGATCCATTGAACATATCGGCTCGTCTGAGATCGAAAAATAGGACAACATCGCAAAAGGCAAGAAGCTGCAAAAGCGTCGGAAGTCTTTGCGGACACCTCGACGAGTGGCGGAATGCGCGGGAGCCCGCTTTTCTTCCTCCCATCACTCGGCCCCCCAAAAAAGTGATGTCCCCTTTTTCTTTTCCTTGAGTGTCCTTCTTTTCCTTGAGTGTCCCATTCAAAGACTCCCGACCCCTTTGAGTGTCCGTGAATTGGCCTTTTCTTATTTTTCAGCGGAATTGAGTAGTGACCCCCGTATCATGACCCGGAATTGATGTTTGACACGTTATCGGGTTCATTTTCCTACTTTAGTACTTGCTTGCCGAGGCCATTGGGGGCCCGGGGAAATAGGTCGATCGGGCATAGTATACACCGCATTAAAGAAGTCATCTTCGGGAATGGAGGGATTAAACACCGGCGGTTTGAAGCCGAGGACTAAGGCCTTGTCAATTAATGCCTGTCCTTTCGCAAGCTGTCGCTGTTTGGCGGGAACCTCTAGTTGACCCGAGGGCGAAGAAGCAAAATTTCCATATTTATAGATAATTCCTAATGAATAAAGCGCCGGAGGATAGTCTTGCCCAGCCGAGAGGGCCAGCCAATGAAAACAAGGAGCCCACTGGGTGCTATCGTAGTTGTGAAAACCCTTGGCCGCATACCACCGACTCAATTCGAACTGCGCGGTCGGGTCGCCCTTTTGTGCCCTATGTTCGAGCTTCCATTTTGGCACATGGATGATCAGGAAGGCGACCGTGACCGCCAGTATTTCCAAGGCAAGCAGTCCCCCGCCCACTCGCCAGCCCCATGCGATCAACAGGCACAACGGCGCCATGATACCGAGGACAGCCAAGGCGATGACAATAAATGGAGTGAAGTCAACAGGCATAACAGGATAGTAAAGTGTCGTGTTTCGATCAACAGCTTACTGTTGCCGTCGAGATATATGTAGTGGAACCTTCAATAGTGGTTAACTCATTTAAGTTGTATATGGTGGGCCCTGAATCAGTTGGAGGCCGATCATAAATATATTCCTTGCCGTTCTTGGGCGAGGAAATCCAAGCTTCATATTCAGGGAATAGATCATGAGACCCTGACAAAGTTACAGCGACTTGGGTCCATTCAAAGGGGTCGGGAGTCTTTGATTGATTTGACCCGCTGTCGCCCGCGTGCCCTCAGGGTGGACTCCAGCCCCAGGCGCCTCGCAGTTCGCTCTTGCCAATCCGCATCCCCGAACGGCCGGCCACGCTTGACCGACAAGCGCGCCGCCTCCAGTTCCCTGGTCGTCTCAGCGCGATTCACCCATGTCGTCCAGCGCGCCGTCGGAATCACCGGCCAATCCTTTTGATCCAGCAGCCATGACGGGCGAGACCGCCGCAGCGCCACGCCGCCGTATGCCCAATCCTGCGCCCGCGCCACCATGCGCGCCCGCACGGGATTGCGTTCGA
>CAYTAP010000166.1:0-6268 GCA_964435775.1 uncultured Tepidisphaeraceae bacterium | reverse complement strand
AATCCACATCTCTCGAATATGCGACCCTTCATAAGTCCCGCACCGCCCACCACCACGGCCCCAAAGCCATTTCACAATCGCTTTGGAACAACCGACCAACAATCGCTATCTTATCATGGGCTCGGCGTCACTGATTCATCATGACATCCCCCGCACACACCTTCGCCCATCTTGTCCCGATCTCCGGGCCGCCGTTGCCGGCGATCGAGGTGCCCGCGGATGGCAAGCCTCATCGCATCGGCCGACATGAGCGTTGCGACCTGCGCCTTCCCTCGGATGCCGAAACCGTCTCCCGCGCCCACGCTCGATTGACCAGTGACGGCGGCCACTGGCGCCTGGCCGATCTGCAAAGCCGCTGGGGGACATTTCTCAACGGTGTGCGCCTCGAAGCGGGCATTGAAGTGCCGCTGGCCGAGGGTGATTTGATCCGCATCATGCCCTGGACGTTCAGCTTCAGCACCACCGGGCCCGCGCGGCGGGCGCTGCAAAGCGTCGAGGATGATGAGATCAACCGCACGCTGGTTCGAGCCGTCGAACCGCAAACCGCCGCGCCGCTGGCCAATGATCTGCTCGCGCTGCTGCTCGAGGCGGCCGCCGGACTTCATGCCGCGCCCGATGAACAGACGCTCGCCCAGGTGATCCTCAATGCCGCCGTGCGCGGCGCCGGTTTGCCCAATGCGGCGTTGATCCGCCCGCTTGATAATGCCGGCGGGCTGGAGATCATTGCCGCGCACTCCTCGCAGCCCGATGCGCCGGCAACCTTCAGCCGCTCATTGCTCAAGATGGCGTCGACCGGCGTCGTCGCTGAATTGTCGGCCTCCGCGGATGCCCCCATCTCCGCCAGCATCGTCGAGCTGCACATCAGCGCCGCGATCTGCGTCCCCCTCATGCTCAACGGCACCGTGGCGGGGTATCTCCACCTCGACGCCCGCGACGCCTCGTCCTCGGCGCGGCATCGCCCGGCGCTTCGTTCCAACGCCTCAACTTTTTGCCAGGCGCTGGGCCGCATGGCGAGCCTTGCGATGAGCAACCTGAAGCGTCAGGAGATCGAACGGCGTCAGGCCGCATTTCTCGCCGAATTGAGCGCCGCCGCCGCCGCCCAGAAATTGATCATGCCGCCGCGCACGGGTGTTCATGGCGCGTTCACCTACCTTGGCGAATCGCGCGCGGGGCAATACGTCGGCGGGGATTTCTTCGATGTGATGCGGCTCGACGATCATCGCGTGGCGCTCGCCCTCGGCGATGTTTCGGGCAAGGGGATCAGCGCCTCGGTGCTGATGACGGCCGCGCAGGGATTTCTTCACGCGGCCTTGATCGAACACGCCGATGTCGCCAAAGCCGTCAACCACCTCAACCGCTACATCGCGCCGCGCTGCCCGACCGGAAAGTTCGTCACGCTCTGGGTCGGCCTGTTCGACCTTGCAGCGCACACGATCAGCTATGTCGATGCCGGGCATGGCTATGCCCTGTTGATGCGTGATGCCTCGAGCATCGAATCGCTCGCCAGCGGCGCTGGTTTGCCCGTGGGGGTTGATGACGGCGAAGAGTATCGCGCCGAGCTTGTTGCAATGCCCGAGACCGGCCGGGCAATCGTGGTGAGCGACGGGATCATCGAGCAATATTCGCCCGCCGCCTCGCCCACCGCCTCGCCTGGCGCGGAGGCGGCGCAATTTGGGCTGCCGAGAGTGCGGGATGCGCTTGCCGCCGCCGCCCAATCCAGCGCCTCCGACCCCGTGGCCTCCCTTTTCCAGGCCGTCGTGTCTCACGCGCAGGGCGCAGCGCTCTCCGACGACGCCACGGCGGTTTTGCTCAAGTGGTGAAAAGGGTGCCGTTGTGACTTAGTCACGCGAGGTATTTGGAGGCGTGTCTGCAAAGACGAAACGATGCTTGACGGATTTTGACCGTATCAAACCATTGCATGCCGCTTCGCTGCCGTAACTGGAAGGGGCCTCACAAGCGTGTGGCCAGCCGGCGTTGCCGCAGATGCCGGAAGCGGGCAGCAGCCATGGGGTACCCCGAAGCAAATGAAGATTCAGGCCCAACTGAACAATAACTGGAAGGACGAAAATCACCTCGCCGCAGAGCGCGCCAATCGTCCCTGGCAACCCGGCGAAACAAATCACGGAAAAGAACCAAACGATGCCGGTCGTCAACAACCCAATGCGATGCTGAGGATGCGGTGGTCAGCGACATGTTTTTCTGTGGCAGCGAACGGATGATGTTTCATGAGATGAAGCGCTTGAAGAGATTCTCACATCCCTTTTCTCCCTTCGTGAATGAACTCGACGATTTCTTCGCGGGAGACGCCCAGGTTGACGCCCTCCACATCCAGCGGCGACCGTTGTCCAGCTTCGCGTTTGAGCACGAAGACCTGTCCGTCGGCGCGTTGGATGCGGACTTCGCCTTTGAGGTCGGCCTGCTCCAGGAGGGCGGAGAGAGTTTGTTGATTTTCAAGATACGTCTGCATTGGAAGACGCCTCCAGTATGTCAATTCCCGCGGCCTTGGCCGCATGGTCTTACAATGCTGCAGAGAACCGAACCACAGATGAACACGGATGAACACTGATAAATGCGGGTGCGGAAAACCTGTGTTTATCCGTGTTCATCTGTGGTTTATTCACTGTGATCGCCGCCTGTGCCTGATCAATCGTGATGCGTCGTCGCTTCAGCACCGCGGAAAAAGCATTGCCGATTTCCCAGCGCAGAGACTGCGGCGCCAATAGGTCGGCGCCTTGCGTTTGCGCAATCAAGGCGGGCTTTTGAGGTTCATCCGCGACCACCGCGATTACGACGGAAGTGTCCACGACGACATTCATACGTTCCATTATACGCCAAATCGCGATGGGAATGGCGGCGATGGTGCGGATTGTTCCGTGGCCTCCGCTCTATCGCCGTCGCGGCGCGGACTTGGCGATCGTGCGAACGAACATGCTTCCCACCCGATACTTGCCGTGGTCCAGTGGTCGGCAATTGATTGTCTTGCAGATGATGACCACCGGATCGCCGTGCCCGCGGGGCAGGGTGATGGCGCAGAGTTGGCCGGGCTCGATGTGGCGGGGCGAACAGAAGCTGAATCCCGTTGGGGACAGATCCTGCAAGGTCGCGGTGATCGACGCCTCGACGCCGTCGTACAGGGTGATCGTCACCTGTTCGTTTCGCTTCATGCGCGGCGACTCGCGCAATTCCTTGTGTGGTGCGGCGATTGGTGGCGATTGGGTGGCTTGAGTCATAAGGCGGGCATTCCCGTTGTTGGCGGTGGCGAGGTCCATGTACATTATCGAACCTCGCTCGCGGCGGCTTTAAGGCGGGAAAAAAAGTCTTGGATTCTTCCGCGCGATCGCGCACAGTTTGGCCTACACTGCTGGTGCGCGGTTCATCATGCCCCACGGCAACAGTCGCATTGTGACGCGGCATTGAATTTGTATAATGCGCCGGACCTTCGGTGTATTTCTGGGCTTTGCGAGTGAGTTCGGTGATTTTTACCCCTGGATAACATGAGATTCCTACCGCCCGCTCAGGGCCTCTATCTGCCGGAATTTGAGCATGATTCTTGTGGCGTCGGCTTTGTCTGCCACATGAAAGGACATGCCTCAAATCAAATCGTGACCCAGGCGCTCCAGATGCTGGAGAACATGAATCACCGCGGCGGATGTGGCTGCGAAGTCAACTCCGGCGATGGCGCCGGCATTCTCACGCTCACCCCCGACGCATTTTTCCGCAAGGAATGCAAGAAACTGGGCATTTCCCTTCCTCCGCACGGGCAATACGGCGTCGGAATGGTCTTCCTCCCACGCGATCTGGCCGACCGTCATGCCTGCGAACGGATTTTCGAGCGTACCGCGAAGGAATATGGAGTCATCACCCTCGGCTGGCGCGACGTCCCCACCCGCCCGGAAGTCCTTGGCGGCACCCCGCTGCGATCCGAACCCGAGATTCGACAAGTATTTGTGACGATGGGGTCCAATTTCTACAACCGCAAGGATTTTGACCGGCGGTTGTACCTGGTCCGCCAGCGAGCTGAGAACGTGATCGAGTTCGATCCCGATCTTTCGGATGACGCGCGGGAGGGGTTTTACATCTGCGCCCTCAGCGCCAACCGGATCATCTACAAAGGGATGCTGACGGCCGGTCAGGTCCGTGACTATTACCCCGACCTGACCGACCCCCAGTTCGTCAGCGCCTTGGCGATGGTCCATTCCCGTTTTTCCACCAACACCTTCCCCTCGTGGCAGCTTGCCCATCCGTATCGCTATTTGGCCCACAATGGCGAAATCAACACCCTCCGCGGCAACCGCAACTGGATGCGGGCCCGCCAGGCGCTGCTCCAATCCGAAATCTTCGGCGATGAGCTTCAGAAAATGTTCCCCGTTGTCACCGAGAGCGGTTCGGATTCGGCGACGCTCGACAATGCCTTGCAATTCCTCACCGTCAACGGGCGCTCGCTGCCCCATTCGGTGTTGATGATGATTCCAGAGGCGTGGCAAAACCACAAGCTGATGGACCCGGAGCTGCGGGCTTTCTACGAATATCACGCCTGCCTGATGGAACCGTGGGATGGCCCGGCGTCGATCGCGTTCACCAACGGGTCGCTCATCGGCGCGGTGCTTGACCGCAACGGCCTGCGTCCCAGCCGCTATTACGTCACGAAGGATGACCTGGTCATCATGGCGTCGGAAGTCGGCGCGATGCAGGTGGACCCGGCCAACGTCGCGACCAAGTGGCGGCTTCAGCCGGGTAAAATCTTCCTCATCGACATGAAGCAGGGGCGCATCATCGACGACAAGGAAGTGAAGCGCGAGCTGGTCGATAAGCGCCCCTGGCGCCGCTGGATCGACGAAAACCTCGTTGATCTCGATTCGCTCCCCACGCCGGGCGCGGTTCACCAGCCGGACCATGACACCCTGCGCGTCCGTCAGCATGCCTTCGGGTACACCGTCGAAGACATCCGTCTGATCATGAGCCCGATGGCGGTCAACGGGTATGAGGCGATCGGTTCGATGGGCACCGACACCGCGCTGGCGTGTTTATCCGACCGTCCGCAATTGCTTTACAATTATTTCAAGCAGCTTTTCGCGCAGGTGACCAACCCGCCGCTCGACGCCAACTTCGAGTCGCTCGTCACCAGCCTCTACACCTACCTCGGGCGCGAGGAAAACCTGCTTGAGGAGACGCCGCGCCATTGCCACCTGATCAAGCTTCGCCAGCCGATCCTGTCCAACGAAGACCTCGAAAAGCTGCGAGAAGTGAACGCCGGCGACCTCCGCGCGGTCACACTGCCGATGCTCTTTGTCGCCGCCGACGGCGCCGATGGATTGACGCGGGCGTTGGATGATTTGTGCGCCGCGGCCAGCAGGGCGATCGCCGAGGGCAAGTCGATTCTGATTTTGTCCGACCGTGGCGTCAATGCCGATCACGCGCCGATCCCCAGCCTGCTGGCGACCGCGGCGGTGCATCATCACCTGATCCGCGAAGGAACCCGCACCCAGGCGGGCTTGGTCATCGAAACCGGCGAGGCCCGCGAAGTTCATCACTTCTGCCTCCTCATCGGCTACGGCGCCGGCGCGGTCAACCCCTACCTCGCGTTCGAGACCATCGCCGACCTCCACCGCGACGGCATTCTCCCCAAGGAGTTGTCGCTCAAGGACGCCGAGAAGAACTACATCAAGGCCGCCAACAAGGGGATCATCAAGGTGGCGTCGAAGATGGGGATATCGACGGTCCAGAGCTATCGCGGCGCCCAGATTTTCGAAGCGATCGGCTTGGGCAAGGAGCTGATCGCCCGCTACTTCACAGGCACCGCAAGCCGCATCAACGGCATTGGGCTGGAAACGATCGCCCAGGAGTCGCTTGCCCGACATCGTCGGGGATTTCCCCCGATCGCCGTGGATGGGAGCGTGCTCGAACCCGGCGGTTTCTATCAGTACCGCAAGTTCGGCGAGTTCCACATGTACAACCCCGACACCGTCGCCAAGCTGCAGCACGCGGTGCGGTTCGACCTGTCGGCCGGGGAGCAACTGGCGCGCGGCGTGCGCGTCGATGGCTTCGCCAAGTTCAAGGAATACACCAAGCTCGTCAACGACGAATCCCGCAGCCGCTGCACGCTTCGCGGGCTGCTTGAGTTCAAGAAGGGGACGCCCGTTCCCATTGCGGAAGTGGAGCCGGCCGCCGACATCGTCAAGCGTTTCGTCACCGGCGCGATGAGTTTCGGTTCCATCTCGCGCGAAGCGCACGAAAACCTCGCCATCGCCATGAACCGCATCGGCGGCAA
>CAYTAP010000165.1:0-6534 GCA_964435775.1 uncultured Tepidisphaeraceae bacterium | reverse complement strand
CTGAAATTCACGCGGTCGTAATCGCTCAATCCGAGATCGTGACGATGCAAGTGGAGGAACTGGCTGATCGCCATCCCCGCAATCCACCCCAGGAAGACGGCCACCCCCCCCAGATACGCCACGGGTGCCTTGTGCATCTTGCGGGCGCTATCCGGCGCGTCAATGATGCCGTAATAGGTCGCCACCTGCCGCATGATCGGCGTGAAAAAGAAGGAGACGAGGAACGCCACATAAAAAACGTACATGTAAGGCGACAACACCTGGTCGGCGCTGAGCGGGCCATATGAGGCTTGTGCAAGCAAATTCATGACCAGTTCTCAGTTCGATCCGACACTTCTCGCCCTGTCCGTAGCGCGAAACAGCCTAGATTCACACTTTAGACTATGGGAAACCCATCTGTCGAGATTATCTATTTCTTGCGACGGCCGGCTCCGAGGCACGAGTTGGCGTGGATTTTTCCACCGCCCAAACCATTCCCTCAGTATACGTCGGATAGATCAACCGACAAATTTACCCCGGAAATTGATGAAGAAACCGTTGCGTGCGGACATTTTTCCCGCAATGGATATACGCGACGGCATCGCCATGCCCATAAACCCATCGCGTCGTGCAACATATTGCACTGGCTCGCCGGGGTGACGTCAAGCGGGATGCCTGCTCTGAAAGTCAATCACCGAACGGATGATATCCTCCAGGGCGTGGCGGCGTTCAAAGCGGATGACTGAGCGAATCTTGTCGAGCTTGGGAATGCGCCTCTGCATGTCGTCGAAGCGTCGGCCGTAAGCTTGTTCGTAGGTGATGTGTTCAATGGTGCTGGCTGATCCGCTCAATTGCACCACTCGATGGGCGAGGTCATTGATCGAAATCTCCTCATCGCCGCCGATGTTGAAGATCTGCCCTGTCGCCGCCGGGGTTTGCGACAGCTCGATCATCGCGCCGATGACATCATCGACATGGCAGAAGCAGCGGGTTTGCGAACCATCGCCGTACACCTGAAGCGGCCGACCGGCCAGTGCGGCGGTGACGAACCGGGGAAGCACCATGCCATACATCCCCACCTGCCTTGGTCCCACCGTATTAAAAAGGCGAACGATCGTCACGGGCAGCCCGAACTGGCGGTGATACGCCAGCCCGAGAAACTCGTCGATCCCCTTGCTGTAGGCATAACACCAGCGGCTGTGGCAGGTCGGACCCATCACCACGTCATCCTCTTCCGAGAATGGGACGCGCATCCCTTTGCCGTACACCTCCGAGGAGCTGGTGATCAACACGGGTCGGCCGAAGCGATGGGCAGCTTGCAGGACGACTTCCGTGCCGTGAATGGTCGTTTGAATCGTGCGGACCGGTTCATCGACGATCAGTTGCACCCCCACCGCCGACGCCAGGTGATACACCGCGTCGCACTGGCTCATGAGCAGGCCGACGGTGTGATGGTTTTCAACGGAATCGCGGACAAGCTGGACATGCGGATGGTTGGCGATGTCCACCAGGTTGTCGAGTCGGCCGGTGGATAGATCGTCGAGCAGAACAACGCTGTGCCCGCCGGCCAGCAATCGCGCCGCCAGGTGCGAACCAATGAATCCAGCGCCGCCGGTGATGAGATAGCGTTTGGGCATAAGTTGGCCGTCCGTCTACATCCGCGCCCCGGCGATACTATACCCATTCATTCCGAGGACGCGATTCAATCGGGAGGTCACCATTTTCTCCGCCTATGTGCGGCATGGAGGGCGTCGCGCCCGCGACGCCGCGGTGTTGCGGGAGCATCGCCCTCCAACATCTGGCGGCATCGCTTGGGACGCTCACGCCAAATCTTCACGATCATCGACTGGCTGGGGCGTGGGCGTTTCGGCCGGGCGCTTCCAGAGCAGGTGGAGCCGCCAGTGCTGGTCGTCGCGTTCCGGGTAATCCAAGCGGTAATGAGCGCCGCGGGATTCGGTCCGGGCATAGGCGGCGTGGGTGATCAGCGCGGAGACGGTCAGCATATTCTGGAGTTCCCAGCCGGCGGTGGGGACGATCGCCGAGCGCCCGGGGCCAAAGGTCTTGTCCATCACATAGCGACTCCAGAAGGCGATGATCTCGCGTGTTTCGGTCAGGCGCTCGCCGGTGCGTTCGATGCCGACGTTGCGCCACATGATGCTCCTGAGGCTGCTCTTGACGTCGGTGATGTCGAGTTCACTGCGGGCGGCCGGGGATGCCTGGTGTTCGAGCTGGAGCGGGAAACGGATGTGGTTTTCCGCGGCTTGGTGTGCGGCATCAGCGCCCGCGCGGGCGCCGAACGCCAAACCTTCCAGGAGCGAATTGCTGCCCAATCGATTGGCGCCGTGAAGCCCGGTGCAGCTCGCCTCCCCCACCGCATAGAGACCGGGAAGGCTTGTGCGCCCGACGAGATCGACGTTGATGCCGCCGATCATGTAGTGGGCGGCGGGATGAATGGGGATGAGGTCCTTGGAGACATCAATCTCAAACTGATCGACGAGCTGCGCCAATTGCGGAAACCGCTCTCGGAACTGGTGTGTGGGCAGGTGCCGCACGTCGAGGTAAACGTGTGTGAAGTTGGTCTTGTGAATCTGCGAGATGATCGCGCGGCTGACGATGTCGCGGGGGGCGAGGTCGGCCTGCGGGTGATAGTCGCTCATGAAGCGAACGCCGTTGCGATCAACGAGAAAGGCGCCTTCGCCACGCACCGCCTCGGTGACGAGCGCCCGGCTTGATCCGGCGACATAGAGCGTCGTCGGATGAAACTGCACCATTTCCATGTCGCGGAGCGTCGCGCCGGCGCGATAGGCCATCGCGTGGCCGTCGGCGGTGGCGATCGCGGGGTTGGTCGATTCGCGGTACAACTGCCCCGCCCCGCCGCTGGCGAGGATCGTCCGCTTGGCCCAGATGATGCCGACCTGCCCGTTGATCAGCGCGAGCACGCCGAGACATCGCCCCTCGTCGCTGAGCAGGTCGATGACGAAGCTGTTTTCGGAAATGCGGACCGATTCGCGGGCGCGGGTTGTCTTGATGAGGGTTTCGGCAACATCGCGTCCGGTGGCGTCGCCGAAGGCGTGGACGATTCGGGCGAAGCTGTGCCCCCCCTCGCGGGTAAAGGCGAGGTCGTGCGAATTGCCCGCCTGCTTGTCGAAGTGAGCGCCCCATTTGAGCAGTTCGAGCACACGCTCGGGGCCTTCCTCGACGGTGATGCGGACGGCCGCGTCATCGCACAAACCCGCTCCGGCGACCTTGGTGTCGCTCATATGCAATTCATAGCTGTCGTGCGGCTGAAGCACGGCGGCGATGCCCCCCTGGGCATACCAGGTGTTCGATTCATCCACCGTGTCCTTCGTGAGGACCAGCACCTCCGCGCCGGCATCGGCGGCGGCGATGGCGGCCCGCAAGCCGGCGACGCCGCATCCGATGATGAGCACATCGGTGAACTGCTGCTGAAGCCGCGCGGCCTTGAACGGCAAAAGGTAACGGCGCTGGATGAAGGATTCACTCATGGAGTTTCGATTTTTGATTTTCGATTTTCGATTTGTTGATCAATGATCCGGATTGAATGAAGGGTGCTGTTGCGCATTTCAATCAAAAATCATCAATCAAAAATCGCAAATCCGTTACGCGCCTTCACGGGTGATGATCTGGTAGTTTTCCCGCTCGCCGACGCCACGAAGGGGGTAGTCTTTTCGCAGGGGATAGGAACCGTAGCCGCTCCAGGTGAGCAGACGGCGAAGGTCGGGATGATCGGTGAAGATCGTGCCGATCATGTCGTAGCATTCGCGCTCAAACCATTCCGCGCCCGGCCAGATGCAGGTGACCGAAGGAATCTTCAATCCCGGGTCCCCCACTTCCATGACATCCTCGTCACGGGGCGCTTTGCCGGGAGCGGTGTCGTGCTCGGGGTCGAGGAAGACCTTGAGCCATAGGCGGAGGTTATGATTCACGCTCGAGAGGCCGTAGTTGACGCCGAATCGATGGGTGGCGCCGGGATAGTTGAGGTAATCAACGCCGTTCAATTCCGCGAGCAGATCGAAGCGAAGCTTGGGCTCGTCGCGGAGGTATCGGCAGACCTCGACCAGGTGCTCCCGCGGGACAACAACGGTGACCATACCGCGGAATTCGCGCACGCGGAGCTTCACTTCACTGAATCGCGCCTTGAGCAGGGGCAGCGCGGGGTGTTGAATCGATTGGGACATATATCCTTCCAGAGTCCGGTTTGGACACTCTTGCAAACTGGATTGTTAAGGGCAATGGCATGGTCCGTCAAGCTGGCTGGGGCGATTCATCGCGGCGATGGAGTCAACGAAAGCGATGCGGAGGTTCTTTATGAAGGCCGCGCCGGCTTCTATGATGGCTGGCGTGCAGGCACCCTTACGATTAACCAGCCTCGACAACCCCCGCCTCAAGCGGGTTGTTCATTTGCGCAAGCAGCGAAATCGCCGGGAGGAGGGGGTGTTCGTGGCCGAGGGGTTCAGGGAGGTCGGTCGGGCGCTGCAAGCGGGCTTGGAACTGTTGGAGCTGTTTTGGTCCGAAAAGCAAACCGGCTTGAGGCATGCGGAATTACTTGCGAGGCTGCCGGAATTGGCGCAATCACAAGGGCGGCTGATCGAGTTGCCGCCGACGCTGCTGGCGAAAATCACCTATCTGGATGAGCCGGAGGGCATCCTGGGCGTGTTCCGAAAGCCACTCTGGAGCCTCGAACAACTGGCCGACGACATGAGGGCGGCGGGCGAGGGAATACCGCTGTATCTGATCGCCAATGGGACCAACAAGCCGGGGAACCTCGGCGCGATGGCGCGGACGGCGGCGGCGGCGGGCGCTGCGGCGCTGCTGGCCGCCGATGCGGATGTGGACGCGTTCAATCCCAACGCGATCCGCGCGAGTACGGGCGCGGTGTTCACCCTGCCCGTCATCAGCGGTTCATCAGAGGAACTGATCCGATTTCTGCGCGACCACGGCATCGCCATTTTTTCCGCCACGCCGGATGCAACGCTCCGTTACACGGATGCGGATTTCACAAAGCCCGCCGCGATCGTCATCGGCGCGGAGGATACCGGCGTCACCCCCGCCTGGCGGGCGGCCGCCGACGCCCTGATCACCATTCCCATGACGCCCTCGGTGGTGGATTCGCTCAACGCATCCAACACGGCGGCCATCCTCCTGTTCGAGGCGGTGCGACAACGGGGACACGGGCAGCGCGAAGACAATGGTCCGCGGGGTACCACGGACCCTACATAAGCGCATCGGCACGATCCAGAAAACTCACCGATCAAACTGGGCGTCGAAGGCGATGTTCGAGGGTTTAAAGTCGATCCGCTTGACGAAAGCGGCGGCCTCAGTCGCACCGTGTTCGCGGTCCATGCGGCTGTCTTCCCATTCGACGCTCAGCGGGCCCTGGTAGGCGATGTCATTGAGGGCGACGATGATGTCTTCAAAAACAATGTCGCCTCGCCCGAGCGAGCGGAAGTCCCAATAGCGGCGGGGATCGGCGAAATCGGTGTGGCCGCCAAAGACGCCGACGGTGCCGTCGCCGTGACCCCACCAGGCATCCTTCATGTGAACGTGATTGATCCGCGTCGGGAAGGTGCGGATGAACTTCACATAATCCACGCCCTGATAGCCGAGATGGGAAGGATCGTAGTTGAAGCCAAAGCGCTTGTGACCCTTGACGGCCTCGACGGCCCGGGCGGCGGAGGCGGTGTCGAAGGCAATCTCGGTGGGATGCACTTCGAGGGCGAAGTTGACGTTGGATTTTTCGAACTCCGCGAGGATCGGTCCAAACCGCTTGGCGAAATCGTCGAACCCCTTTTGCCAATATTTTTGATCGGTCGGCGGGAAGGCGTAGATGCTGTGCCAGACGCTCGATCCGGTGAAGCCATTGACAACCGGAGTGAACTCGGGGAGCGCCTTGGTGGATGGGGCGTCGGGACGCGCATCCATGAACAGGCGGCAGGCGCGGGCCGTGTCGCCGAGGCGTTTGGCGGCGCGCTGGCGGACGGATTCGGGGTCACCATCGCCCCAAACGTCGGGGGGAAGAATGGCCTTGTGGCGGTCGTCGATATGGTCGCAGATCGCCTGGCCGACGAGGTGGGCGGAAATGGCGAAGCAATTGAGCCCGTGCTGGGCGAGCAAGTCCCAACGGCTCTTGACGTACCCCTTGTCGGCCAGGGCCTTATCGACTTCAAAGTGATCGCCCCAGCAGGCGAGTTCCAGGCCGTCGTAGCCGAAGGCCTTGGCCTTTTTACAAAGGGTTTCAAGGGGCAGGTCGGCCCACTGGCCGGTGAACAAGGTGACGGGACGCGCCATGACATCTCCTTCGAATAATGATTGAACCGTTCTGCGTCATTCATGCCCGACAACCGGGCGTGACTCAAACGATAAACCAACAAAGCCGCGGCGTGAAGGGGGCGAACCAGCGTGACCAAGGGCGTAGCCGATATTTGTGACCTCGCGCGCGGCGCCGGCGGAAATTGGAGGGCGTCGCTCCCGCAGGGGCGCGGCGACGCCGGAGCGACGGCCGCGAGTGACGCGCACAGTGGGCGCGGATTGGCT
>CAYTAP010000164.1:0-6696 GCA_964435775.1 uncultured Tepidisphaeraceae bacterium | reverse complement strand
TGCCTTTTCGGTCCCGTTAAAAATTTTTGCTTGACACCAATTCCGTTGGGTGTAATCTAACTAAACGATTGGTGCAGGCGATTCGATTAAATTTGTGTGGGCCGCACCGAATCGCACGGTCATTTCGTTCCTCAACCTCAGTTCTCAGGAGGACGCAGATGCGAAGTTCGTTGATTTACGGCGTCGGAGCGGGAATTTTGTTGGTCGGGTCGGCGCATGGGATGGCGTCGGAGGTCACCTGGCAGGGCGGCGGATCGTCGCCCACCACATTCAACGAGGGGGACAATTGGATTGGCAATGCGGCACCGGCCGACAGCTACACCTCCAGCGGTGATGTCGCGGTGTTGCCTGCCACGGTGACGGCCAATCAGCCCGTCGTGACGGCCAGCCAGGGTCTGACCGGCATGCGGTTCGACGGCAGCGGGTGGACCGTCGGCGGCAGCGGGCAAAAGCTGACGATTCTGGGATCGGGTCAACCCGGCGGTGGGGGGATCGTCACCACCAACACAAGTGGAACGAACACGATCAACACGAACGTATCGATCGCGACGAAAGACTCGCCGGCGACGGGATTTAGCATCGCCGCCGGCGGGACGTTGGCGGTTTTTGGGGATGTGAGTCGCACGGCCATCAGCGGCGGCGGAGCAATCGTCAAGAGTGGGAACGGTGTTCTGGAATTAAATGGCGGCGGCGGGTTCAACTTAAACGTTGACGCTGGCATCGTTCGAGCCATCGCCGGTTCCGGCGGGCTGGGCAACGATCAAAACCTGATGGTGAATACCGGCGGCACATACGACTTGTATGGCACCAATGTCTCGGTCAAGAACCTGAATTTGTCCGGGGGCGCCACGCTGACGGGTTCATCGAGCACCATCCGAACGATGAGCACGCATCCTTACAACATACAGACAATTTCCGGCTTGATCGACGGCAACCTGGCGATGAGCTATGGCAACAGCACCAACATTGCCAGCGGCAGCAGCTACACATACGCCGGCGGGACCACGATTCGCGCCGGCACACTGAGCGTTGACCTTCTTTCCAATGGAGGGCAGGCGAGCGCGATCGGGCAATCGAGCAGCGATGCGGCCAATCTGAAACTCGGCGGAACGTTGAAGTACACCGGCGCCGCCGTCACGATTGATCGCGGGTACACGGTGACGAACACCAGCGCCGCCTTCGACTCCAGCGGCACCGGCGCCCTTGTGATTACCGGACCGATGGTCGCGGGGCAGGCAGTCTGGAATGCCGGCAAGCTAACGCTGAAGGGGACGAATACAGACGCCAACACGCTGACCAGCATCATTGCCGACGGAAGCAACCGCGTCATCAGCGTCGCCAAGAGCAACGCCGGCACATGGATTCTGAGTGGCGATAATGCTTATACGGGTGGCACGACCATCACCAGCGGAACGCTTTTAGTGAACAATGCCACGGGTTCCGGCACCGGTAGCGGCGCGGTGACCATGTCCGCCGGCGTGTTCGGCGGCACGGGATCGATCACCAGCGCCGTGACCATCGGTGACGGGGGCGGCACCGATGACTCCACACTTTCCCCGGGCAGCCTCACCACGCCGATCAGCGGCTTTACCGTGGGCGCGCTGACGTTCAACAGCGACGGCTCGCTCGCAGTGCAGTTGGACACCAACCTGCTCATTCGCGACCATGTGAACGCCGGCGGCCCGATCACGCTGGGCGATGGCTTGGCGCTGCTTCAACTGAGCGACATGGGCAACGCCGTCGTCGCGCCCAACACCGTCTTCACCTTGTTGCAAAGCTGGGGCAACATCAGCGGCTATTTCCGCGATCTGGCGCCCGTCAACGGCATCGGCCCGGATGTGACGGTTGGATCGAACACATATCGCCTCGATTACAATGCGCACACTGTCACGCTGACGGCGGTCCCCGAACCGTCGATGCTCGGCCTGTTCGGCGTCGCGGGGATGGGGATGATTCGGCGTCGGCGTCGCAAATGCTGAGGCACTTTCAGGCTCGAAGGAACCAACGATGACACAGACGCGCTCGCGGGCATCGATCACGCTCAAGGATGTGGCACTGGCCGCCGATTGTTCGACAGCGGTGGTGTCCACCGTGATCAACCGCGCAAGAGGCAACACCCTGGTCAGTCGTGAGCTGCGTCAGCGCGTGCAGCGCGTGGCCAAGGAACTTGGGTATCGCCCCAACTTCGCCAGCCGCAGCTTGATCTCCAACCGCACGCGCACGCTCGGCGTTTACATCCCACCGGGGCCGTGGTCCGGGCCGGGCTTCTCGTACGATGGTGAAATCCTCAAGGGGATCGAAAAGGCGTGCGGACTCAAGGGATATGACCTGCTTCTGATCAACCTGACCGGCGATCAGCCGCCCCATGCGTGCCTCGACAAGTTCACCGAGCGGCGGATGGATGGGCTCCTTCTCGTTCATGCCGAACCGGGCAGCGGATGGGTTCGTGATCTTCTGGAGGCCGAGTGCGACATCGTCGCGGTCGATTACGCCAACCCCGAAACTGGTTTAAACGCGATGGTCTTCGACAACGCGGCCGTCGGCGGCATGGCCGTCGATCATCTTGTTGAACTCGGTCATCGCAAGATCGGCTTCCTCGGTTCATGCCGGGATCCGGTGAGCCAGGATGGGATGATCCGTCAACTTGCCTTTCTCAAACGGGCGACGGAGCTGAAGGTCGAGGTGCGCTCCGAATGGGTCTTCGATCTGATGCGTTCCGAGCGCCCGCTGCGGGCCGACGAAGGTGTCTGCGAGACCGAGGGGCTGTGGGGCGCTGAGCACATCCTGCGGCTCGGAAAAGAGGGTCCGACGGCGTGGGTCGCGTATGGCGACCTCGTGGCGGTTCATGCGATGCGCCATCTGCAGGCCGCGGGCGTGCGCCTGCCGCAGGATATCAGCCTCATGGGCGTGGACGATTCGGAGTGGTGCCGCATGGTGACGCCGGCGCTGAGCAGCATCGCCCACCCGCTCAGCGAGATGGGGCGGCGCGGGGCCGAACTTCTGATTGAGATTATCGAAAGCGGAAAGTTGCTGGAAGAACGCCGCGGCATTTGTGAAACCTTCACGCCCCGTCTGGCCGCGCGGGGGACGACGGCCAGTCCAATGCCGGGTTGAATCCGGCGGATCCAAGGAGCCGATCATGAAACGACAATCCGGTTTCACGCTCGTTGAATTGCTGGTGGTGATTGGAATCATCGCAGTATTGATCGCCATCCTGCTCCCGGCGCTGAACAAGGCCCGCGCCGCCGCCATTCAGGTGCAGTGCATGGCCAACCAGCGGCAGATCACGACGGCGTTTTTCATGTATGCCCAGGAGCATTCGGGGTACACGCCCCCGGCGAGCTATAAGGCCGGGTCAGGCGACATTGCACCATCGGGCGCATACGTTGATTGGTGGTGTCAGCAACTGGCGGGGCAATATCTTTCAATCAAAACGGTGGGTAAGGATTACAAGCCCAGCACCTTTGTGGAGCAGGAATGGCGCAGTTATTACGATCCGCGCGCCTCGTTTCTCTACTGCCCGGCGTATCAGCACGGGACGAACTCCGACCTGGGGTATGGCGTGAACGTCCGTTACGGAAGCGGCATTTTTCGAAAGTCGGACGGCGTGTACAAGAAATTGGCGCTGGTTCGCAATGCGCCCACGGTCATCATGCTGGCGGACGTTTACAATGGCGATCAGTGGGAAAAATACTACTACGATGAACCGAGCCCCTATAACTCCACAGGCGGCACAAGTCATGGCATGATCGCCTATCGCCATGCGAACAGCGCCGTTGTGTCATTCTGCGATGGACACGCCGAGAGTTTTAAGAATGGCAAGCCCGATGAATCCGTACCCGGATATCAGACCGGCCTGCACGCCGCCAGACTCAGCGGCCAGGTGAGCGCGCGATGGGATGGGCGGTAGCCGCGGCGCATGGCGGGCTTTACCAATTATCCGATTTCCATGTCGCCGGCTTTGGGTGTCGCCACGCAATGAAAAGGTCACCACTGCGGCGCAGCATGAAATCGCTCGTGAGGGGCAGCGGAATGCCTCCATCCCATGGGGTGGGTTGCCGCCGATCAACTTCATGGTCCACTGACGCTCGCCAGCGCCGTCTCCGGACGATGGGGCCGTGAGCCCGGCATACGAATCAGATGATGCGGGCCGGGCTTGTACGGCCTGTTCTTCACAATCGTACGCTTCCTCTTCCCACGCAGTCCGGCCTTCACCACCGTCGCCCGGCGGCGACACTTCTATTTGAACTATGGGGTGACAGTTCTACTGGCTATAACATGAACACGCGTAACCCCTTGTCAGACATGGAGTGCAAACGACAACGCCGAGGCGTGTGGGCCTCGGCGTCATCCGTTAACCGCAGGGCCTCGATTCCTCGAAGCCCAAGATTCAGTAGCGGGGGGAGGATTCGAACCTCCGACCTCCGGGTTATGAGCCCGACGAGCTACCAGGCTGCTCTACCCCGCGATTGTTCATGGGATTGTAGGGTTGCGGCTGGTCGTGTCAAGCGGACGTTACATCCGTTTGGGTTGGATTGGGCTTTGATGGTTGCCCGCCTTTCCACGGAAGGGATTAGTGGCCATAATCGGTGGGGAAGGGTGCGGCCGGGAATGGGGGCGGTGTTGGGATATTGGACTACTAAAGAACCGTCATGCTTGATCAGTTGACTGAAAAATTATCCGGTGTGTTTCGAGGATTGGCCGGGCGAGGTCGCATTTCCGAGGAGAACGTGCGCGAAGCGCTGCGGGAGGTGCGGACGGCGCTGCTTGAAGCGGATGTCAACTTCAAGGTGGTCAACGACTTCATCGCGCAAGTCAGCCAGAAGGCGATGGGGCAGGATGTGATCAAATCACTCCAGCCGGGGCAGGTGATGATCAAGATCGTCCATGACGAACTGGTCAACCTGATGGGGCCGGTGGACACGCGGATTTACCTGGTTCAGCCGCCGCCGACGGTCATCATGATGGCGGGGTTGCAGGGGTCGGGGAAAACAACGACGTGCGGGAAGCTGGCACTGTTCCTGAAAGGGAAGGGGCATAACCCGCTTCTGGCGGCGGTGGATTTGCAGCGCCCGGCGGCGGTGGAACAACTGCGTGTCCTCGGCGAGCAAGTGGGGGTTCCGGTTTATGTCGATGAGTCGAAGGTTGCGCCGTATGGCGAGGTGCCCAAGGGGGCCGCGACGGCGGTGGCGCGGGCGGCCATTGCCCAGGCGAAGGAAACCGGACGGGACATTGTCATCCTCGACACGGCCGGTCGATTGCACGTCGATCAGGAATTGATGGATGAACTCAAGGAGATCAACAGCCAACTGAGCCCGCATCAGATCTACCTTGTGCTCGACTCGATGAGCGGTCAGGACGCCGTCAACTCGGCCAAGGCGTTCAACGAACAGCTCGAGCTCGATGGCTTGATCCTGACCAAGTTCGACTCCGACACGCGCGGCGGAGCGCTGCTCTCGGCGAAGATGGTGACGGGCAAGCCGGTCAAGTTTCTGGGGATCGGGGAGAAGCTGGATCGGCTGGAGGAGTTTCGCCCGGAGGGGATGGCGCAGCGCATCCTCGGGATGGGCGACATCGTCGGGCTGGTCAGCGAGGCGATGGAGAAGTTCGATGCCGAGGAGACGGCCAGGCTTCAGGCGAAGATGCAGAAGGGGACGTTTACCCTTGACGATTTCATGTCGCAGATGCGGCAGATCAAGAAGCTTGGCCCGATGGGGAAGATCATGGGGATGATTCCCGGCATGAGCGAGTTGAGCAAGTCCGTCAACATGGGGGAGGGGGATGTGGAGGGGCAGATGGGGCGGATGGAGGCGATCTACAACTCGATGACGAGCAAGGAGCGTCTCGATACGGACATGCTCGACGGCAACCGCCGCCGCCGGATCGCACGGGGGGCGGGCGTGCCGCTCAACGAGGTGGGGCAGTTCATGAAGCAATTTGAAATGTCGCGCGACATGATGCGCGCCGTCGGCGGCATGGGGGTGATGGGGCGGATGAAGCTCATGAAGGGGCTGATGTCCGGCGGCCTGGGCGCCATGGGCGGCGGCGGAGGCGGCGGATCGCTCCTGCGGACGAAGAAGAGCGGGTTTATGGAGAAGAAGGATCGGAATAAGAAGAAAAAGAAGAGGCGATGAGGGTTCAGACCGTGAGACGCAAACCATGAGCAAGCAGGCTCGCTCTCTCTGGCTGGCAGCGATTGGAACGATCGCGCTTTTCTCGCATTGAGCGCCTGGCATGTTCCACGCGGCGTGGACGAGGACAATCAGGGCGGATATGTGGTGGTTCTGCTCTTTTTGCTGATCCTGCTGTTTATCTATGTTCCGGTCCTTTGTCGATCCCTCGCCTCTTGGATCGATCTCCATCATGCCAGGCACCGTCCGAGACCGCCTGAACCGGTGAAGCCGCCTGGCATCCTGAAATGAAATACCGAGACCTGCTCAAGCTGCTTCACGACGACGGTTGGCGGCATATCCGCACCACTGGCAGCCATTTCCATTTTAAACACCCGACGAAACCAGGCTTGGTGACCGTCCCGTCCGGCGGCAAACTCGCGCACGACATCCCGCCAGGCACATTGCGTTCCATTCTTCGTCAGGCAGGGCTACAATGAGCCACATGGCAGTGGAATACACAGTCATCATCGAGCCTGCGCCAGATGGCACATTTAGTGTTTATGTGCCTGACCTGCCCGGGTGC
>CAYTAP010000163.1:0-6835 GCA_964435775.1 uncultured Tepidisphaeraceae bacterium | reverse complement strand
GCGCGAATCAAATTGGCCATGTGAAGATGTTCACAGCAGTGCGGCTGAAGCCGCCGCCAGCCTCTAAAGCGGCGGCTGAAGCCGCCCCTACAGAAGATTTACTCGATAATTGAAAAACTCCGTCCCTCATCCTTAATCCCCAAATAACCGCTTGAGAAACGCCGCGCTCTTGATCGCCGCCTCTTCTGGCCGCTCGGTGTGCGTATAAAGCTCGACCGTCACAAACCGGTTGTACGCAATATCCACGAGCGACCTTCGCAACAGCGGCCAGTCGAACGTTCCCTCGCCGGGAATCATGTGATAATGCTTGCGGCCCGGCAGGTCTTCAACGTGCATGTTCCAGATGCGGCCGCGCATGAGGTGGATCACCTCCGGGACCGACTCCCCGATAACCACGCTGTGCCCGATATCGAGGTTCGCCCCCAGTCGTGGATGATTGAGCCGGTCGATCCATTCGCGCAGCTCGGCGATGTATTCGACATACAATCCCGGCTCGCACTCGATGCCGACGTTGACGTTCACCTTGTCGGCATGGTCGAGGATCGGGGCGATCGATTCGGCGAATTGAATCGCCGCCCGCTCCGGCGGCATCCCGCCAAGCAGCCGCCCGCTGGTGATGCTGATGTTCCCCGCGCCGATGGCGGATGCGAAGTCGAGCACCTTCACAATGAGCTTGCGCCGATCCTCTCGATGCCGCGGATTCGGACTGATCAAACTCGGCTCGAAATAAGGCTCCGGCGGAGCATCCTTCCAATATCCAAACGAGCAATTCGCGTTGACGTTGCCGCACGCCAGGTTCAGCCGGCGCAATTCCGCCAAGACCTCGCGCGCCCGCGCCGGCGTCAAATCGCCCGGCCAGGCATGCGGGACATCCGCCAGAATCTCCACCCCCTCAAATCCCGCATCCCGAATGCTTCGCAGCGCCTCAAACAGCCCGTGGCGCGTGTAGGCGTTGGTTGAAAATGCCAGCTTCATGGCCGCATTGTGCGCATTTCAGCCGGTCGCGCAAACCATTGCCGACGGAAAACAATCAGAATTATTCAATTCTCCGCCGTCGCGTAATATCATCAGAAAATGAACCACAGATAAACTCAGATCAACGCAGATCAATGCAGGTTATTTCCATCCGTGTTTATCCGTGTTCATCTGTGGTTCGATTTCATACAGAATTGAAAGACCTTGGGAAAATAGTGCCCCCTTTGTCGCAAAACCCCGTGCGAATAGGATGCAATGGATGGCTCGTCTGCCCGACCTCGTTCGTCTGATGCTCTCACTGGCCGTCGGCCTGATCGTCGCGGGGACCGGAGCTGTCCTGGCGCATCGCCATGTTACATGGATAAGCAGCTTGGCGCTTCCGTCCATCGCGCCGACAGCTCCGCTTTTCATGTGGGGATGGCTCGTCTCGTGTCTTTTGTCGAGTCTGGGCGCGTTCATCGCGTGGCGGAGGGTGATTCCCCCCGACAACGTCCGCATCGCGCTCGGCGCTTTTCTTTTTCAAGCGCTGCTGGCGATCTTGTGGTTTTATGTCTTCTTCGCCCGCCACGAGCTGATCGCCGCGTTTGAGCTGATCATTTTCCTCTGGTTCGCCGTCGCGCTTCTGCTCATCACGCTCGCGCGCGTTTCAGGGCGGGCGGCGCTGGTCGTCCTCCCCTGCCTCATTTGGGTCGGCTACCTCGTCATCATCAACGGCAAGCTCGTCCGCCTCAACTTCGGCGGGCACGCGTGATCGCACAACCCGCAATCCGCTTCACCCGTCGATCCGCCCCTCAAACACCTCCACCGCCGGACCAGTCATGTATACGTTGTTGTCGCTTTCGCGCCATTCGAGCGTGAGGTCGCCGCCGGGCAGATGCGCGAGGATTTTTCGCCCGGTCCGTCCGCTGAGCACCCCCGCCACACACACCGCGCACGCGCCCGTGCCGCACGCCATCGTGATGCCGCTGCCCCGCTCCCAGGTTCTCATGATGACCTCCTGCCGCGAGATCACCTGCACCCAATGGGCGTTGATCCGCCGGGGGAACGCCTTGTGATGCTCCACCATCGGTCCGAGATAGCTGATGTTCGGCGACTCGATGTTCTCGATGAAGATGCACGCGTGGGGATTGCCCATCGACACAAAAACAGCGCTGAGCGTCGTCGGTTCCACCGCCTGAAGCTGAACGGCGATTTTCCCCCGCTCCTCGCTGGGTGAGATGTTGAAATCCCACGCCGCGCCATTTTTGAGCAGCAGGTGTTTTTCATCCACGGGGATGCGCGGCAGGTCGAGGATGGGCTGGCCCATGTTGACGGTGATCCGCTCGGCCAGGCCGTTCTCCACATGCAGATCGAGCGTCAACACGCCGCGCCCTGTTTCGACCGCCATCGGGTTGGCGCGGCTGAGTCCGTGATCGAACGCATATTTCGCCACGCAACGGACGCCGTTGCCACACATCTCGGATTCCGACCCGTCGGCGTTGAACATCCGCATTTTCACATCGGCCTGGTCGGAGGGGAGAATCAGGATGAGCCCGTCGCCGCCGATCCCGAAGTGGCGATCCGAGACCCGCCGGGCGAGCGCGGCCGGGTCCGTGACCTTTTCCTCAAAGCCGTTGACGTAGACGTAATCATTGCCAATCCCGTGCATCTTGGTGAACTTCATGATTGAAAATTGTAGCCGCCCCGCGACTCAAAGCCATGCCGGCAGCGGGGCGCAGGAAAAGGATAAAATTGAACCGCGAAGCCACAAAGACCACGAAGCGGTTCATCGACGCATTGCGCAGCCCGGCAATCGCGCTTGTTATTTTTTTTTGTGAATGCAATACCTCGCCTGCCGACTTCGCCGCGTGTTTCAGGCGCCGCTTCGTGTTCTTCGTGTCTTTGTTGTTCACTCAGTTTTCCCCTGCGATTTGCGACGATGCGGAATGAGGGTTAAGATGTCCGCGCAATTTGTCGATGTAGGCGATGGAGATGCCGAACACGAAGGGAGAATGGAGTTCTCATGGGCGCCCCTGCTGTGGACCTGCCCGATCCTCTGGACGAAACTGCAATACCCGACGGCCCGGCCGCGGGGAACGACGATCTGTTGTCCCAGCTTGCCAGCGACGAGATTGACCGTCTCCTGGCCGAGGATGCCGACGAATCCGCCCCACCGACTTCTGCCACTTCAACAGCCGATCAGGATGCCGCGGGCGATCCTCATTCCCCTGTTGACCCCGCCGCCGCATCGTCATCGCCCCAAACGGCACAAGCACATCAAGCCGCATCCCCCATCGCTGAGCCCGCTGGCGACGCATCAGTTGAACCCGCCGCCGCATCGCAGGAGTTCAACGCCGCCGATCTCGACGCCACACTCGCCGCCGCGGTTCATTTGAAAAGTGAAGATCTGAACGATGTGGACTTCACGCAGGCATCGGTGCAATCCGTCAGCGATGATCCGGATTTCCCCGGCGGAACTGAAGACACCGATGCCGCTGCCCGCGCAATGCTGGCAGCCGACGAGTTCCACGCCGTCGCTGTTGACGACGGCGACTCGAATCCCTTCTTCGACGAAGACGACAATTCTCCGGTCCCCTGGCCCCTCCGCCCGTTGGTGTGGCTCAACGCCCCGTTGAACCTCCTGCCCGATCCCCTGCGCAACGCGACGGGCAAGGTGGCGCTCATCACCCTCTTCAACGCCCTTGGCGTTCTGGCCTACGTCTTGATCTTCCGAAACCATTGATGCGCCCCCGCGTGACGGCGCGTCGGTGCATCGTGTCCCCAACGCACGTACGTCGGAGATGCCGGATTCAATCAATCATCAGGAACGTCCCGCTCCCCCAACTTCCCGCAAGTCGCTTGCGCTGATAGTCGCTCCAGACGATTTTCCACCCCGCCCGAACCTCCCCCGTCGCGCCGCGGGTGGGATTCCAGAGTTTGGTTCCCCGCGGCAGCCAGAGCGATGGATCACAGGCGTCGAAATCGTTGAGGCTTTCAACATGGCCGTCATAAAAGGCGGCGTTGATGCGATAAGCGCCCGCCGGCTGAAATGGCTCTCGTGTCCCGTGACGATACGCGAGCAAGCGGGCATCCTGCGCGTAATGCTCGCCGGCGGCCGCGTTGCCCGGTACGGCCGCGCGGTTGTACGACTGCGACAACCCTCCAAACGCGCCGTAGTCGCTGAACATGGTATCGCTCCATTTCACAAGCCGGGGATCCGTTTCAAGAGCATAGGTCGGCCCGTGAATCATGGCGTCGCCGCCGATGGTGTACACCGTGTGACGCGCGCCATCGGCCACATAAATCTTATGCGCCGCGTTCCCCACCCGCGTCACCCTGGGGGTGTATCCCGCCGGCGCCAGCCAATGCGCGCTGTTGGGATATGGATTGCCCGCGCTGTCGCGCTGCGGGGTGGGAATCGTCACATTGCCCGCGAAACCGTTGGATGCGCTGTATGGATATTGCTCCCATGAAACGTTCAAAAACGCCATCGCGGTGTTGTAGCTCAGCGCCGGCTGGGCGCCTTCGCTGGCGACGCCGCCCAGGGGCGTCCACACCGCGTCGTAACTCGGGCACTTGAACTGCTTGAGATGACAATAAAAACGAAACCGCGCCCGTCCATCCGTGCCATCGAGCTCGGGCGCGTGAATGTTCATTTCGCGCGCCAGCGGGCCGATGTAATCGCACGGCTCATTCACCTCCGGGCAATGATCGATGCTGATCCCGTCGGCCGGGACGCATTGCGATCCGACCGCCTTCCACAAATGCCGCCCGCTCGTCAAACCCGATCCCGCGATGTACCCGTGATTCTCCAGCGCATACAGCCTCATCGCCTGCGCGATTGCCCGCAGGTTTCCCATGCACACCAGCGCATCGGCCCGTCGCCTGGCGCTGGACACCGCCGGGAGCAGAAGCGCCACCAGCAGCGCGATGATCGCAATCGCCACCAGCAGCTCAACCAGTGTGAATGCGGATTCCATGCAACACGAAGGACTGTAACGCAGACGACGCATGGCCTGCTCCTTCCTGACGCGGCATACCCCACCGGCCCGGTACGACGTGAAAACCCCCTGGATGGGGAGGGGGAGGTGATTGGCTGACATTTTACAAATGATGACGGGTATCCAATCCTTTCATCTACTTTCGCGACAGGGCGCCGACGGGTACAGCGCTCGCTTGAAGGTATGGTCATCAATGCCGGCGGCATGGCTGCAATGTGCTCGACATGTTGCTCGACATGGGGGATGCGTTACGATTTGCCGCAAAGCGGGGCTTCTCGTGCAACGGATGGTCATGGCGAACGAACGGGTGATCGGGGTGGGGGCGGGCGGCATTTCCAATGCGTGGTTTGGACCGTTGAAGCTGGAAGGGGTTCGCGTCGCCGCCATCGTGGAACTGCGCGAGGAGGCGGCGCGCGGACAAATCGAAAAATACGGCTTGGGAGATGTGGCCATCCATACCGAGTTGGCCCGGGCCCTCGCGGAGGTGAAGGCCGATTTCGTGTTGGACCTCACCACCCCCGGCGTCCACTGCGAGGTGACGACCAAGTCGCTGCGCGCGGGATTTCCGGTCATCGGCGAAAAGCCGATGGCGACGACGATGGATGAGGCGCGCCGGATGCTGGAAGCGTCGGAGCAAACGGGCAAGCTTTACATGGTCAGCCAGTCGCGGCGATGGAACACACGACATCGAACGATCGCAACCACCCTCGCCAACAGACGGATCGGCGACGTGACGACCCTGAACTGCGATTTTTTCCTGGGGGCGCATTTCGGCGGGTTTCGGGACGAAATGCCCAGCCCGCTCATCCTCGACATGGCGATTCACCATTTCGACCTGGCGCGCATGTTCTGCGGCCGCAACGCGGTGCGCGTGTACGCCGAAGAGTTCAATCCAAAGGGATCATGGTACAAGGGGGACGTGGCGGCCAATTGCCTGTTTGAGATGGAGGATGGGGTGCGATTCGCGTATCGCGGTTCATGGTGCGCCGAAGGATGCGCGACAAGCTGGCATGGGGACTGGCGAATCATTGGGGACGGTGGAACGCTGATTTACGCCGGGGATCGGGATCCCGTCGGCGAGGCGCCGGTCGGGGCGGGAGGTTTCATCCGACCCACCAAGGCGCTGGGCATTTCGCCCGTACCCGTCGAGGCCAGCGAAATGCACGGCGGGTTGTGTGAAATGTTGCGATACCTTCGCACCGGCCAACGCCCGCAGACCGAGTGCCACGACAACATTCATTCACTGGCGATGGTGCTGGCGGCCATCGAGAGCGCTCGCAGTGGAAAACGAATCACAGTGGCCGACATGTAATGGCCCGACCCGCCAAGGAGGACTCAACACCCGTGCCAACCACAAGCTCCGTTCATCGCAGGACGACTGAAGCCAGGGCAGGTCGCGCGGGTCGCCGCAAGCCCTTGTGGTGGGTTGACCTTCCCGACGAACAATTGCTCAAGGTCCGCTTCCGCGATCTCGAGATCAAGCTCGAGGAGACGGAACTGCAACCGTGCATTCAGCGGCTCTGGGATGAACTGGCGGCGCACGACATCGAATACCGCCCGTACTTCTGGCTGAGCACCGAATGGTTCACCCCCGATGGGATGGGGGGAATGGCGATTCCGTTTTACCTGGCGCATCCGCGGCTCAAAGCCCTGGAGAAAAAGCAGATGCTCGAAGTCGAAGGGGGAACCACCCGCTCGTGCATGCGGATCATGCGCCACGAGGCCGGGCATGTGCTGGACAACGTCTATCGCCTGCATCGCCGCAAGGCGTACCGGGGGATGTTCGGCAACTGGAGTGACCCGTATCCGGAGTTTTACTCCCCCAAACCCTACTCCAAGAGCTTCGTGCTGCACCTGGACATGTGGTACGCCCAATCCCA
>CAYTAP010000162.1:3926-6912 GCA_964435775.1 uncultured Tepidisphaeraceae bacterium | reverse complement strand
CGGACCATTTTTGCAGGCCACACATGATGGTCCGCGAGGCGGACCCTACGGCTGGCATTACAGCACAACCGGCCAATACGAGCATCTATTTGGACATGAGGAGAGCCACCGATGGTGACAATTCAAAATATTCGCGTCATCACAACCGCGCCACAGAATACGCCACTCGTCATCGTAAAGATCGAGACCTCTGAAGCCGGGCTGCATGGCGTCGGATGCGCGACATTCACGCAGCGCTACCTGGCGGTGAAGGCCGCGATTGAGGAGCATTTTCGCCCGCTGCTCATCGGACGGGAAGTCGATCGCATCGAGGAACTCTGGCAGTTGATGCACGTCAACGGCTACTGGCGCAACGGGCCGGTTTTGAACAATGCGATCTCCGGTGTGGATCAGGCGCTCTGGGACATCAAGGGCAAACGCGCCGGAATGCCGGTGTATGACCTGCTCGGCGGCAAGGTGCGCGAGGCGGCCGCCGTCTATCGTCATGCCGACGGAACGACGCCCGAGCGAATCGCCGAGTCGGTGGACAAGTTCATGGCTGATGGCGTGCGGCACTTGCGGGTGCAGATGGGTGGGTATGGCGGGAAGGATGAGATGTCCGGCCGCCCGGACGGGGCGCTGGAGGGAACCTATTTCAATCCCCATCACTACATGCGAGGCGCGATCAAGGCGCTCTCCCACATCAGAAGCAAGTACCCGGACCTGGAGCTGATGCACGATGTTCATTCCCGCCTCGCGCCCGCCGAGGCGGTGGCCTTCGCAAAGGAGCTCGAGCCATTGCGCCTGTTCTTCCTCGAGGACCTCCTGGCGCCCGAGGACATCGACTGGTTTGAAAACGTTCGCGCCGTAACAGCCACGCCGCTGGCGATGGGCGAACTGTTCAACCACCCGCGCGAATGGACGCCTTTGATCACATCCCGGCGGATCGACTTCATGCGCATGCACGTCAGCCAGATGGGGGGAATCACGCCGGCCCACAAGGCGGCGATCCTCGGCGAGTTGCATGGCGTGCGCACCGCATGGCACGGGCCGCAGGACACCTCTCCCATCGGCCACGCCGCCAACGTTCATCTCGACGTGTCGTCCATCAATTTCGGCATCCAGGAGTTCGCGGGGTTCAACGACGCCGTGCACGAAGTCTTCCCCGGCGCCCCCGAACAGCGCGGCGGATACCTCTATCCCAACGCCAAACCAGGGATCGGAATCGATCTGGCTGAAAAGGCCGCCGCGAAATACCCCTGCACCAACGAGGTGGTCAAATGGACGCAGCTTCGCCGACCCGATGGAGGATTGGGAAGACCGTAGATGGATTTTCTATTTTTGATTGTTGATTTTCGATTGAGGGTCATCGTGTGGATCCGTGCCGGCCTTCCCAATCGAAAATCGCAAATCAAAAATCGAAAATCCACCCTCCGTGCTTTGCCGCGACAGGCGTGCTATGATTGATCATCCGCGCCGGGTTTGGCGCGGCTTTTTCGTATCGTGGAGCAAGCTATGGGCGTGAATGTTGCGATCGTCGGCGCCACCGGCGCGGTGGGGCAGGAGTTTTTGACCGTTCTGGCGCAGCGCCAGTTCCCGATGAAATCGCTGCGGCTGCTGGCCAGCAGCCGCAGCGCGGGAAAAACGGTTGAGTTCGCCGGCGAAAAGCAGACCGTGCACGAATTGACCAGGGAGAGCTTCGACGGAATCGACATCGCCTTTTTCTCGGCCGGCGGATCAATCAGCCGCGAGTTCGCCCCCGCCGCCGTCGCCGCCAAGGCGGTTGTGGTGGACAACACCAGCGCCTATCGCATGAAGGATGGCATTCCGCTGGTCGTGCCGGAGGTGAACCCCGAGCAGATTCACAGGCACAACGGACTGATCGCCAACCCCAATTGCAGCACGATCATCATGAACGTGCCGGTCTGGCCGCTGCACAAGGTCAATCGCGTCAAGCGGATCATCGTCAGTACATACCAAGCCGTCAGCGGCGCGGGCGCGTGGGGCTTGTACGAACTCGATGCGCAGATGAAAGCCTACGCCGCGGGGCAGCCCATCAAGCATGAGAAGTTCCCCCATCAGATCGCCAACAACGTCTTCAGCCACAACACGACCATCGGGCCCAACGGCTACAACGAGGAAGAGAACAAGATGGTCGGCGAGACGCGAAAGATTTTCGGCGACCCCCGGATCATGATCGCCGCCACCTGCGTCCGTGTCCCGGTCCCCCGCGCCCACAGCGAGAGCATCAACATCGAGTTCGAGCGCCCGATGACGCCCCAACAGGTCCGCGACATCCTGAGCAAAGCTCCCGGCGTGCGCATCGTGGATGACGCGGAGAAGAACCACTTCCCCATGCCCCTTGAGGCGGCCGGTCAGGACGATGTCCTCGTCGGTCGAATTCGGCAGGACATCAGCCGCGACGACGGGCGGGGCATCGAGCTGTTCGTCAGTGGCGATCAGGTCCGCAAAGGCGCCGCAACCAACGCGGTGCAGATCGCGGAGCGGTTGATTTGATCGCGCCGCGTCAGCCTGTCAGGTGTGCCAATGACATTATGGCCACCCCTGGCCATCCACAGCTCGCCAAGCCGTCCGAGGCCTCATCCGTCCAAGCAGCCTCTGGCCTTTATGCGCATTCTCCGATGCTCGGCTTACAACCCTTTTAAATTTTTGTGCGAAGTGGCATGCGTTTTGTTCTCAACAAGGCGTGAGGCCGTTGCCGATCGGCGTCCGGCCTGCGAGCGACATGGCGTCGTTTCAACGGCGGTCGTTCGTTCAATCAGCCCCTGTAAGCCGACCCGCCCATCCCCTTGGGTTCCGGGTCGGATCCCATAGCCCGCGATTGGCGCTCCTTAACAGGAACGCCAATCGTTTTTTTATATGGGATCACATTCGATCAGCGATTGGTCCATTGGCTCGTGCTTCTTGCAAGGCAAGGAGAAGGGGCAAGGAGAAGGGGGACACTGCACCTTATCGCCCTCAATTACAATTCTAATTATTGACATCT
>CAYTAP010000162.1:2581-3916 GCA_964435775.1 uncultured Tepidisphaeraceae bacterium | reverse complement strand
GTCGGCCGGGAGATAGCGGGCGCCCCACACCCACAGAATGCCGCCGAGCGCCATCGTGATTGAAATCACCGCGAAGCCCGCCGCCATGGAATAGTGATCGGCGATGATCCCGATCAAGGGGGGCGAGATCGCATCGCCGAGCGCGTGGATGATCAGGATGTTCACCGCAAACGCCCCGGCCCGCACCGCCGGGGGGGCGACGTTCGCCAGCGCCGTATTCGATGGCCCGGTGTTGAAGAACAGGAAGAAGACCGCCGCCGACAAAACGATCCACGCATAGGGGAACGGCGTCACCAACACGAGCAGAAACAGTGGAAATCCCGCGAGCATCCCGAAGCCCGACACCAGAAAATAGGACCCTGGAAACCTCGGCCGAAGTCGGTCCCCCACAATGCCCCCGGCCAGGGTGGCGACCAATCCCGCGACCACCACGATCGCCCCCAAGCCCAGGTTCGCCGACTCCGGCGAGAGCTTGCGATCTTCCGTCAAATAGGTCGGCATCCATGCCGCCACGCCGCCGATGGCGAAGGTCATCGCGGTCATCGCGGCGGTGTTGATCGTGTAACTCTTGATCCGCGCCAGCGCCAGATAATCCGCGAGTTTCAGCTTTCTCTGCGCGGGTTCGGTGTCAGCGCCATGTCCCGACGCCGCATCGGCCGCCCCCCTCGCCGGTTCACGATAAAAGAAGCAGATCGCTCCCAGGATCAACCCCGGCGGAACCGTCAGCAAAAACGCGTGATGCCACTTCCCCGGATACGCGAAAAACCCACCCAGCATATACCCCAGGGCCGATCCCACCGGAATCGCACAATAAAACCAGGAGAGCACCCGTCCGCGCTCGGCGACCGGATACAAATCGGCGATGAGCGTCGGCGCGATCGGTCCATACGCCGCCTCCCCCACGCCGATCAAACAGCGCATGAGCAGCAGCACGCCATATGTCTGCGCCAGTCCCGACGCCCCGGACGCCAGCGACCATAAAATGACGCCGATCCCGATGAGCACCCACCGTCGAAACCGATCCGCCAGCCACCCAAACAAGGGCGCCAGGATCATGTATGTGACAAGGAACGCCGTGACCAGCCACCCCATCGCCCCCTTGGTGACGCCGAACTCCCCCCGGATCGTCTCGGTCACCGAAAACAGAATCGATCGATCAACATAGTTGAAGAGGTTGATCGCCAGTAACAGCACCAGCGCCGACCGCGCCGCGCGCACCGTTGAGCCGGAACGATTGGACCCGCCCGCTTGAAGTGTTGGAGCCGTCATCGCCCCCCATCATCGCAGCTTTGCCGAACCGATGGTAACCCCCCCCCCCCCCTCCCCCCCCCCCCC
>CAYTAP010000162.1:1104-2571 GCA_964435775.1 uncultured Tepidisphaeraceae bacterium | reverse complement strand
CTGCCGCATTCTGTTTTATAGGGTCCGTGGTACTTCGCGGACCAGTGCGACAATCGCGGCAATGGTCCGCGGAGTACCACGGACCTTACGACTCGCCCCCTCATTCCGCATTCCGCATTCATCGTTCCGCATTTCCTCCCTCATCCTTCATCCTTCATCCTTCATCCTTATCCCTTCCACCTCCCTCACCTCATACCGCAAATATCGCTTCTTCATCCACCGCACCGCCAGCAGATCAATGAACGCCCGCCAGGCGCGGTTCGACAGTCCATACTTCGCGGTCCCGGCGAATCGCGCCGAATGCTTGACCGGCACCTCGCGCACCGTGTATCCGCGCATCTTCACGAGCGTCGGCATGAACCGGTGCATTCCGTTGTAAAGTTGAATCCCCTCAAGACAATGCCGCTTGTAGAGCTTCAAGCTGCACGCCGAATCCTGGATCGTCTCCTCGCTGATCCAATTCCGCACGCCGTTGGCGATCCGCGTTTGAAGCAGGCGAAACTTGCTGTCATGGCGTTTGTTGCGCCAGCCGTTGATCATGTCCACGCCGTCCAGCATGGGCAGCAGCCGCGGAATCTCCTCCGGATCATTTTGCAGATCGGCGTCGATCGTCGCGATGATCTCGCCCCGCGCCGCCTTGAACCCCGCATCAAACGCGGCGCTCTGCCCCCCATTTTTCGCCATCCGCAGGATCCGCAGCCAGGGATACTTCACCCCGCCGGCCGCCAGCTTCTCGGCCGTCCCGTCCTTGCTCCCATCATCCACGACGATCACCTCGAACGGCCTGTCCACCAATTCCAGCGCCGCGCCAACGCGCTCCAGGAGCACGTCCACCGTCTCCACTTCGTTGTAAGCGGGGATCACCAGGGAAAGGTACGGCGGCTGGGTCATAAAAAAACTTCCATCTCTTTGCGAGCGGGCGGTGCAATCGTTTCCATCAACCAATACGAGCAACCTGACGCGGTGTTTACATGCGGGAACGTTAATGTTTCAGATCCGATCCCCGCAAGTGATAATTCTGATCGAACAAATATCCGTCCCGTGGAATTCGATCCAGCATCCTGGCCGCCATGAGCAGGTAGGTGACGCCGAAGCCGATCACCACAACCGCCCCGGCCAAATAGCGCCAATACCGCGCCCCCACCCGCGCGAACTCAAACGCGAAGACCAGCCCGATGACGAACAGCCCGCTGATTTCGATGAACGCCCGCGCGCCAAACGCCGATCCAAACCACCACGCATACCAGGCGCTGTTGATGTACCAGAGAATCCCCGCCGACGCGATGAAACAAATCAGCACCGGGTCCCACCGCGCCGGCAACCCCGCCGCCACAGATCGCGCCGACGCGAGCCTCGACTTGATCGGCCCGCGCACGAGATGGAGCATCAGCCCCACCACCGACAGCGTCAGCACCGGTGCCCAGAAAAACAGCCCATGCCGTGATGAAAATAAAATCTTGAATAGTT
>CAYTAP010000162.1:0-1094 GCA_964435775.1 uncultured Tepidisphaeraceae bacterium | reverse complement strand
CATATCGGAACCCTTCGCGCGGATCATACCCCACCTGCTGCACATTCTCCGGCGTCGCGCTTCCATGAATCGCGCGCTGCACGAGCAGTTGAAGCACAATCGGCGCCAGCCCCAGGAGCGCCACCGGCAGCCACGCCAACATCCGCCCGAGCAGGCCCGCCTTGATGATCCGGTAAAGCAGGTAAATGAAAAACGGGAGCACCATTGCGTTGGTCGCCCGGCAGATCAGCGCCATCGACACCGAAAACGCCAGCAGAAACAGCGGCCACCCCCGGAGCTTGCCCTGATCCACCTCAATGAGCATCCGATGAACGATGAACACCACCGCCATCACCCAGAACGCCCCCACCCCATGCACCATGAACGGCTCGCGGAAGTAATACCACGTGTACTGCGTCCCCAGCCAATAGACGAGCACCCCCAGCGCAATGCTCATCCCGGAGATCGCAAACCGCTCGACGAGCAGCTTGTCGATCAGCACCATGCACCACATCCCGATCAGCATGATGAACGCCGCGCAGATTGGCTGATACAGCACCGAATAGCCATTGGGTTCGAACAGACCGCTCCCCGTCAGCGCAAACATGCCCCAGCTCGCGGCATGCGCCACCATGAACGCCGGGAAAATCGTCACCGCCAACCCCGTCGGCCAGCGCGGCTCGGCGTTGTACGGGCCTACCGTGTTCCCCCGCTCATGAAACTGATCGACAATCTGATTGCTGAAGTCCAGGTCATGGTCGATGACCAGCGAAGGCAGATACGCGTAATACCCCGGCGCATCATTGACCAGAAAATCCATCGGCACATGCTTCGTGTACGCTTTCAACCCCAGGAGCGCGTACGCCGCCACATAGAGCGCCGCGGCCACGAGCAAATACAACCGATAGCGATGCCAAGGCGCCGCCAGCCAATGACCAATCCCCTCCGACGAGCGAATCGATGGCGGACTCAAGGTGTCACTCGATCCATTCATGTCCGCTCGCTTTCGACCGGCCCTTCCCCGCGCACTCGATCCAACAGCCCGGCCACCAGCAGCATCTCCGCCGGTAAAATCGGGGCCAGCGAATTGTACCGAATTGAATCGTAAAATCCGC
>CAYTAP010000161.1:0-6917 GCA_964435775.1 uncultured Tepidisphaeraceae bacterium | reverse complement strand
CCGTCACCAGCCGTTGAGAGTTGTGACCTTCACCATAGCTGCTCAATATAAGAACGCGTGTGAGAAGTATAATTATCCGAACTGAAGTCGATGAAGCATCAAATTGATCATGGCGAGATGAATCATCGACTCGCTGCTCTCGGACAGTGTTTCATAGTCCCTGCTCAGGCGGCGATATCGGCCGAACCATCCAAACGTCCGCTCCACGATCCAGCGCTTGGGCAACACGACAAACCGTTTGAGTTGTGGCCGCGTGACGATCCGAATCACCCTGCGGCAATACCATGCGGCTTCCTTCACAAACATCCCGGCGTAGCCGCCATCGGCCCAGATGAGCTTCAATCGGCCAAACCGCCCGATCATCCGCATCAGCACTTCCAGGCCGCCGTCACGATCCTGGATGTTGGCGGCATGCACGACGACGGCCAGTATCAACCCCAGCGTTTCGACGCAGATGTGCCGCTGTCTACCGGTGATTTTCTTGCCCGCGTCATATCCACGCGTCCCTTTTTTTGCGGCCCGACGGTCTTGACCGACTGTCTGTCGATGACGGCGGCGCTGGGGGTGGGTTTTCGCCCGGCCTTTCGTCGAACCTTTTCGCGGAGCTTGTCATGAATCAACTCCCAGGTGCCGTCCAGCCGAAATCGCCTGTAATAATAGTGTACCGTCCCCCACGGCGGAAACTCGTGGGGCAAGTGCCGCCAGGAACAGCCGGTGCGGTTGAGATATAAAATGCCGTTGAAGACTTCACGCATGTCAACCGACCGCCGCCGTCCGCCCGGCTCGGCCGGCGGGATCAATGGCGCGATGATCGACCACTGCTGGTCGGTAAGTCCAATGGGTAAGGCGTCCGTGCCATGCAACATGATAGGCAGGCTTCACACACGCTTTCTCAGGGTATGAATGTGCCAGTGGGGCGCTCCAATGTCACTATGGCGGCCATTCCCTTCCGCACGGGGCAAGCGGTGTCTTGCCGTGGGGAAGCTGGGCCAGTCATCCAAGACGAGAGCGTCGGAGGCATGTGTACACCCCATCGGTCGGCTTGCAACTGATTGCGATGCCGGTGCGCCTTCCAAATACATCTCAAGCCCTCCGGGCGCGGGAGGACTTTTGAAAATCAAGTCGCATGGATCAGTTGGTATAAAGCCTCGACGGCGGTTTCCTGGCTCCGCGCGTGATCGCGTAACGCCGAGTCCTCGTCCGCGGTGTCCGCGATTAAACCTTTCCGAAGGCGATTGGCCGCCTCCGGATTGGACTGTTGCAAGAGCAGAAGGAGGATGCGGGCCGACGCATTGGATTCGCGCATCGACGCACGCCAGGTGGAATCCTCGCCGATATTATCGCGCAGGGCTTTGCTTGCGATGTCGTCCCCGCCAACGCCGGGATACAAGCGGGTTGAGATCAACCCCAACATCATCATGTTGCCCGCGGTGTAATGTTCGATCGCCCGTGGCGCGGAATCCTCTCCAATCATCGCGGACGTCACGGAGCGCCGCCGCTCCTCGTAGCTCTGCAACAAGCCAGGATAGCGCCGATCAAGAACCCGCGCCCAGACCCCAAGGAGCTCGAAGCTAGCGCTGTCTTTCTTATATACTTCCCGAATGGCCGAATCCTCACCGATGAGGGCCCTGTCGGATGCGGAGATGGCGGAGTTCACGCTGCTGGAGACATCGTTCTCATTCAGCATTCCTTCAAGGGTGACGAAGACGGCCAAAAGATCACGTTGCGCCCCGGCGGCGCGGCTCATCGCGCGGTAGGCGGAATCTTCGCCAATCTGTCCGCTGTGAAAATCCCTGACAATGCCATCGGCGCGGTCCCGGAGTTCGGCATACGCCGCGGACTTGCGAACCGCCGCCAGCGCCAGGGCGCGCCGGCTTCGCTCCACTGCCGCCTGCCTTGCATCACGATCGGCTTTGGCTTGAGCGGCGGCCTGCCGCTCCTGTTCAACACGCCGGGCTTCAGCGGCGGCGCGTGCCTGCGCGAGACGCTCTTCCTCCGCCTTCGCCGCCGCCGCGACGCGGGCTTTCTCCTCGGCGATTTCACGATCAATGATCGGCTTCGCCAACGCATACGCGCGTTGTTGCGCCGCGGCCGCTTCCCGGAGGGCGCCGGGCATGATGGTGTTCTCATCAATGTCATGTCCCTTCACGGCATCGGCGAGTTCCTGATATTTGTAAAAAGCTTCCCTTGGTTTATTCGCCACAAGAAGCTGGTCCGCTTCCGATTTGATGGATAGCAGGCGTGCCTGATTTGTCGTTGTCCATGAAGAGGAATTGATGACGAGAGCGAAAATGACCAGCCCGATGACAAGCACAGCCGCGCCCAGGCTGATCCATACGAGAGATTTTGTATTGTTCGTGCGACGGGGCTGGAGACGGTCTTCGGCTACAGCGGCGATATCTTCATGAACATCCGATCCGATCTCCGGGGTCATCGGAGTCTCCAATGCGTCAAGGGCACCTTCGAATGCCGCCTCCGCGCATTTCGCGCATCGATAGCCCCCTGAACCCGTGTCAACCCGGTCGGCAAAGGTCACATCAGCGCCACAAGATTCACATACTTTGCGGTTGCGTCTGGCTCCGATTGTGCCTGCCGTCGGTGCGATCGGCCCATCCGGTGCGTGGCGCTCAATGTTTGCAACGGGTTGTGTTTGGTCACAGATTGGACACTGCAAAAGTGAACCGTTGGCCGTGGTGCGCATGGGAACGCGGCAAGTGGGGCATCTCATCATCCGATTTTCTCCGTCTTGGACATGCCGCCTCTGGCCCTTAGCGATATCCCCGGCACAGAGGCGATTAATGGGATTATACTCGCAACTCCGGCATGTTGCGAAAAAAGCTCTTTCCGCGACTTTTTCGCAACAGATCGCTTTTTACTTTACAGGGAATCGGTGAGGCTGGTATAATCGCCTTTGATTTACGTCGGTCATGAGGGACTCTGCCCTGAATGGGCATGATTTTTACCGGCGACATGGTACAGCATCTCATTTTTGTTTTGAGGGAATAAGACATGTCGGAAGGCGCGGTAGCAGCTACGACGGCGGGGAAGGTCTGCGTAAAATGTGGCGTGGATGTGGCGGGACGACCTCGTCAGAAAGACGAGGCGGGGAATTATTATTGCGCCGCATGCGCGGGCATGGCATTGGAGTCCGCCGATACCTCATCGTCTGCAAACAGGACGACCGCCGCCCAGCACGGCCACGGCGCTTCGCCATCGTTCGGGCTTAGCTCACGAATCACCTGCCCTCATTGCTGGCATGTGTTCCCACGGCAGGATGTCCTGTGGATTTCCGCGCACCAGGACTTGAAGGGTGACGCGGTACTGGGATCGACGGAAAAGGCGCGGCGTTTTTTGCCGACGCGCTTCACCATCGATGGCCAGGCGCTGGATGCACGTAATGTGCCCTGTCAGCAACTGGCATGCCCCCGATGTCATCTCGGCGTCCCCCGGGCGGCCATCGAAACGCAACCACTGTTCATCTCCATCATCGGCGGACCCAAAACCGGCAAATCATATCTGCTCTCCGCGATGACCTGGCAATCGCGCAACCAGTTGCCCTCGCAATTCGCGGTGGTCTTCAATGACGCCGACGCTGAGGCCAATGTGCATCTGAATGAATATGAAGCCACGCTCTTTCTCGCCCAAGACCCCGACAAACTCGTGGCGCTAGCCAAGACGGATGAAAGCGGTGATCTGTATGACCAGGCAAACATCAACGGGCACGCGGTCTCGCTGCCCCGCCCGTTCCTGTTCAATGTGCGCCCCGCGCCCCATCATCCGCATGCAAAGCAAGTCGAACAATTGGGACGGGTCTTGTGCCTGTACGACAACGCCGGCGAGAGCTTTCAGCCCGGCAAGGACACGGCGACGTCCCCCGTAACCCAGCATCTGGCCAAGGCGAAGGTGCTCATGTTCCTGTTCGATCCGACGCAAGACCCCAGATTCCGGGAAAAGTGCCGGCATTTCAATCACGATCCCCAACTGACTGCCGGACGTGTCGTCCAGCGGCAGGAAACCCTTCTGAGCGAGGCCGCCGCCCGCGTGCGGCGATACGCCAATCTTCCGACGGGCAGGAGGCACGACCGGCCGCTCCTGGTGATCGTCCCCAAAAGTGATATCTGGGGGTCATTGATCGACGAGGACCTCGTGAGCGAACCGATTCTGCCCGGCGCGGTCGGTGGATTGTTGGCGGCGGTTGATGTGCGCCGGATCGAACGCGTTTCCAGGAAGTTGCGGGCACTGCTTCTGAAAGAGACGCCTGAACTCGTCGCGGCGGCGGAGGATTTCTGTCAGCCGGTCGTTTACATCCCCGTCAGCGCGCTGGGGACCAGCCCCGAGGAAACCCCGTTGCCCGGCGGCGGAACGGGGCTCTTCATCCGCCCGGGCAAGATCACCCCCCATTGGACGGCGGTGCCCCTGCTGTATCTGTTCGCCAAGTGGACGACGGGATTGATCGCAAGCAACGTCGCCGTCGGAGGCGCGTCGTCGGGGAGGAATGACGCGGCTCAGAAGAATTGAACCAACTGCAACAGGTGGGCGCTGGTAGCGATCCATCAAAGCGTGGACGAAAGCCCGGTCTGGTGGCGCAAGAGACACCCTGCCAAACAATTCAACGAACCTCTGCCAAAGCAAGGACCGTCACGGCAACATGAGTCAGCAACTGATCAACACATCGGCCCCCAAAGGACTGAAACCCGGCAGCCAGGGCTTTTGCACGGTTGCAATGACCGCCGGCTTGAGCGATGCCTGGGTGGCACGGCTGGAATCGCTCAGCGGATACCGTCCGATTTATCCCCTGGGGGATGCCAAATCCCAAAATAATCCGGTCAATTTTTGCCACTGGCGGGTCTCCGTATCCGGCAACTCGCGCAGCGTGCTGTCACGCGTCGCTTTTTACGGGGCGGATTACTCCCAACGGTCCAATCGGCTCGCGGCGCATGTGCTCGTGGAGCCTTCCGAGCAATCGCCCGGCGGGCCGGCATGGATGATGACCCACGCGAACGTACTCCAAAGCGATTGGAGCGGCGAGCCGCAGCACCTGTCGGCCGGGCCCGATCTTCCCAAGGGCGATCGCGCGCCGCGCCCTTGCGCCGCATGGAGCAGGGCGATGGGGGATGCCGGCTGGGGCGGTGTGCTCGCCGAATCATTCATCAGCGCACCGAGCAAGCCGGCGTATGTCATTTACACGCCGGGGACCGATGTGCTGGCGCTCTTTGAGGAAGCGTTGTCGCTGTTGCCCCCGGAGAAGCGATGGGCGGTGACGTTCAGCACGTTCTTTTCCGAGCTACCGCTAAACATGAGTTGCGCCTGGCGCGGCGTGGTCGCCGGTACGAAGGCGGCCAAGGAAGCCGTCGCGATGGGACCGCGGGCGCTGGTGTTGAACTTGACCAAGCCGCCGACAACCGCCGCGCCGGACAGCCCGTATGCCGACGCCGCCCGCGCGGGAAGCGGGCCGGTGGCGCCTCGTGCGTTTGCGGCCAGCGCGCCCGGAACGGCGGCGGCCTCGGCGGTAAAAGCGACACCCGCCAAGCCCGGCAACCTGGATGACACGAAAGTCGCCCTGAAAGTCGAGGAAGAACTCGTCGCCGCCAGCCTTGCCCGCGGGCGAGGAGACCGTGGAAAGCGTCTGGGCGGGAAGCCAGAGGATTTTGATCTCAAAGACGAACCAGTGGACCTGAATAGCCTGACGGTGGGGACACCTCCCTCGTACAAACCCTCACCGCCTTCTAAAAGGCGAGGCATGCCTTGGTGGGCCGTCACCTCCATTGTCGCCGCGTGCCTGGTCATCGGCGGCATCGCTGGATACCTGGTGTACACGACAAACCTGCATGCCCCCGCGCAAGTGGCGACGACCCAGCCGGCCGGGGAGGCATCGACACCATTACCCACGACGAATATCTCACCCACCGCCCGACCAGTGGATGAAAGGGAGATCGCGCGGGCGGCAAGCGATGGCGACAAACACCGGAACCCGGATAAACCTCCATCACAACCAAATGCCAAGCCCTCCGACACGGCTAGGAATGGCAAGGGAAACGATGGGCAAACGCAGCAAGGCACGCCTGCGACCAAGCCTGAAACGCTAGACAAGAAGGGATTCGAAACGCCGGCGAATCTCATCGCACAAAAGAGCCCGTCTCAACCCACAATCAATCCCTCGCCGACTGAAACGACGCCAGCAGCAACGGCAGCACAACCGTTGAAGATGGTCGCACTGGATGATTCCAGCATTATCAATGACAGTAAGGACCCACCCCGCGTGCTGAGGATAACAGAAGCACCTCCCACTACTTGTGATAAGGATGGTCGCTGGACACCGGGTGGCAACAACCTGCCTCCGCTGGAAAGCGTCCAGACTCTTTCCATGGCGTGGAAGGATAACTCGACCCAATGCAACGTAGACGGCAAATCGCTCACCACCATTCAACTGCGCGTGAGGGGCAATGGTCGCACCATTGAGCTATATACCGTTGCGAACGATTTCAAAGATGACACCTCCCCCAAGACCATCCTTCGCGTCGTATTCGACGGCAAAGTGTTGAACTACTACTGGAAGGACAAAGACCAGGCAAGCAAATATGTGATTCCGCAGGTGTCCACCTGCGTGTTTGTTCTGAAAGATGCCCAGAAGCACACCGTCGCCAAGGTGCGCTTTGGCGATGCAGTGCGGGAAGTCACTCTTAACCAAGACGCCGCAGCACCGGCCAACCCACTCCCTATTCCTTCGGGGATCACGCTTAAAGACTTGGTCCTCACCGACAACCTGGAGGATACGCGATGGAAGCATGATGGCGGGAAGAGTGCAGCATCCAACGCGGCCCTCACTTCCGCATATCAGACCACCGGCAAGTCCGTCGGTTTCTCTACTTTTAAAGTCACGGCGGCAATAGCGGAGAAAGGGGGAAAAGAGAAGCAAC
>CAYTAP010000160.1:0-6985 GCA_964435775.1 uncultured Tepidisphaeraceae bacterium | reverse complement strand
AATCAAATTGGCCATGTGAAGATGTTCACAGCAGTGCGGCTGAAGCCGCCCCTACGGCAGATCCATTCGAGAATTGAAAGGCCCTGTCCATTTGGCATAGCCATGTACGTTCAAAGATCAGGGTGTTGGGCTTCCAGATCATTGCCTTAACGAAAAGTGGTATAAGAAGACCCCCGCCGCCACTGCGAGATTCAGTGAATCGGTGCCCCGCCTCATTGGAATGACCACCCGCCGATCACAGTGGCGCAGCCAGCGCTCGTCCAGTCCCTGTGCTTCGTTGCCGAAAAGAAGCGCCCATCGTGGGGATGCCTTGATACCCGCGAGCGGTTCGGCATCGGCATCAAGAACTGTGGCGAAAAGCTCGGCATTCCAATCCCGCCCGAGCGCAATCAGGTCGCGCTCAAGATCATCACTCCGCACGATGTTCAGGTTGAATACATTTCCCATTGAGACGCGGATCGCCTGCCGATAGTACGGATCGCAGCAGCGCTCGCCGAGCAGGATGACATCAACCCCAAAGCCGCTGGCCACCCGCAGGATCAGCCCGAGGTTTTCGGTGTTGTTGGAATCCGGCACGACGACCACGCCGCACGGACCAGTCGCCGGCATCACCTCCGACAGCAGCCGTCCGCCCGGCCGACGTCCCACCCCCAGAACGCCGGAATGAAACTTGAATCCCATGACCTCATGGAGCACCTGGGGGTCCGCCGTGTACACGGGAACATCATCCCCCACCAGCTTCGCCAGCGCCTCCGCCTTGCGATGAACGGCGAGAATCGATGCCACTTCAATGCCGGCGGCGATCATGCGACGCACGACCAACTCGCTCTCGGCGACAAACAACTCCCCCTCGCGGGCGAGTTCCCTGTCGCGCGGGTTCTGGTAATGCGACAATCGCGGATCATCCGCGCGCTCGATGGCGATCAATCCCATGCCTCAAGCGTACGCGAGATTCGCCCCGGCGGCACGTCACGACACGGAGCCTTTTAGGGACTTTCCGCCGACATGCTGAAAAGGTAGAGTCCCCTCATGATGCGAATACTGGTTACCGGCGCGGCGGGATTCATTGGTTCACAACTGGCAAAACGTCTTGCCGCGCTCGGGCATGATGTGGTGGCCGCCGACGCCTTTCTCTCCTCCAATTTTTCCAACCTGATTGATTTCCCCGGCGATGTGTTGACCCTCAAAGACCCGGAGGACACCGCTTCACTGGCGGCGCTCGGACCCTTCGCCGCGATCTTTCATGAAGCGAGCCTCACCGGCGTCGTGGGGACCGACGGCGCCGATCTGTCCGGACCGGCCGGGCAACACCGGATGATGCGCAACAATGTCGAGACGTTTCGCCGCCTGCTCGATCACGCGGTCGAAACGCGGGCGCGCATCATCTACGCGAGCAGTTGCAGCATTTACGGCCGAACCCCCGCGCCCCAACGCGAATCCGCCAAGCCCGATCCGCTCAACATCTACGCCTTCAGCAAGCTGTGCATGGAGCGATTGGCCGGACGATACGCGGAAAAGCTCGCTTACCCAATTGTCGGTCTGCGCTATTCCAACGTGTACGGACCCGGCGAAGCGCACAAAGGAAAGTTGGCGTCGATGATCCACCAGCTTGCCAGCCAGATGCGACAGGGCAAGCGCCCGCGCATCTTCACTCCCGGCGATCAGCGCCGCGACTTCGTTTACATCGACGATGTCGTGCAGGCCAATCTCAACGCCATGAATGCCAAAACCAGCGGCGCGTACAACGTCGGCGCCGGCGCTTCATGGACCTTCAACCAGGTGGTTGCGGAACTCAACCGCGTGCTCAAAACGAACCTGACGCCGGATTACTTCCAGAATCCTTATTCGTTCACCCAGGATTGGACCGAAACCGACCTGACCCAATCCGCCGCCAACCTCGGCTATCATCCCCAATTCAATCTGCAACGGGGCATCGACGCCTATCACGCCTCCGGGCACTTGGGCATGTAGGCTCTCGCGGACGGGGGTATTTTTACCACCGCCTCCCCCCGGCTCGATAAACTTTTGCATCGTGGCACTTCGATCCCACCTGCAACTGACGCTCACGAACGGCATCGGGCCGATCCTGATCGGGCGACTGATCGCCGCCGCCGGCGATGCCGAATCGGCGTGCGCGGCGTCGGCGGCCATGTTGGGAAACATTGAAGGAATCGGCACGGTGAAGGCGTTGCAGATTCGCAGCGCCTTGCGTGAAGCGGCCGGCAAAGTGGAGGGTGAAATCGAATCGGCCAAGGCGCTGGGGGTGCGCCTCATTTGCCTGGGGGATGAGGAATACCCCGCGCTGCTCCGCGAGATTCCCGATCCGCCGGTGGTGTTGTATGTCAAAGGGACGATTGAGCCGCGGGATTTGAATGCGGTCGCGGTTGTGGGCAGTCGCAAGTGCTCATTCTATGGCCGGGAACAAGCCGAGCGATTCGGCGCGCTGCTCGCGGGCGCCGGCGTGACCGTGATCTCCGGCGGCGCGCGGGGCACGGATTCGGCCGCCCATCGCGGGGCGATGATGCCGCAGCTCGGTCGAACCATCGCGGTGCTCGGATGCGGGATGGATGTAATCTACCCACCGGAAAACAAGGCGCTGTTCGATCAAATCGCCACGCGCGGCGCGGTGATTACGGAAATGCCATTCGGCACGCCGCCCAACCGCGAAAACTTTCCCCGGCGCAATCGAATTGTCTCGGGGATGTCGCGCGGCGTTTTGGTCATCGAGGCGGATGTGCGCTCGGGCGCTTTGATCACCGCGCGCCAGGCGGCCGACGATCACAACCGCCCCGTATTCGCGCTTCCCGGCCGGGTGGACAACGCCCTGTCGGCCGGGCCGCATCTACTCATCCGCGACGGCGCGGCTCTGGTGACAAACCTCGAAGACATTCTCGACGGGCTTGGACCGCTTCCCCAGGGCGCGCTCGATGCGATGCCTTCTTCATCCCAATCCGCTGACAACAATGACAAAGCATCCCAGGCCGATCCATCGGAACATCACGCAATCCCGCCGACGCTGACGGCGCGTCAACAGGAGCTGCTGTCCCAGATGGACGGCGAGGAGATCGCCGTCGAGACGCTGATCGACCGCACCGGGCTGGCGGCGGAGGTAGTCCTGCAGGAGCTGATGTTCCTGAGCCTCAAAGGTCTCGTCCGACGGGTGGAAGCGAAGGGGTACGTGCGGAAATAATGCTCTCATAGACCGAGAGCAGCGCGTCCAGATGCCGTTCATACGCAAGCTTCGGGCGAAGCGCCATCGCCGCCTTCGACATGCGGGCTCGCGTGGTTGGATCACACAGTGCTTTCCATGCCTCAATCAATCCGACGCGATCCGCAGGCGAATCGAGGATGAACCCTTCCTGGCCTTGCGTCATGATTTCCGCGGCGCCATTCTGCCGGGTCGTGATGACCGGCACGCCCATCGCCAGCGCCTCGAGCACCACCAGGCTGCATGGATCGTGATGGGTGGGAAGCACGAACAGATCGGCGGAAGCGTAAAATGAATACGGGTCGGCCGTCGGACCGGCAAACGTCACGAGCGCCTCGATGCCCAATTCACGCGCCTTGCGCTGATGGGGCGCGACATCCCCCCGACCCACCACCACAAGGCGAGGCGAAGGCCCTGATGACTCGCCCTGCCCGCGCGGCAGCCGCGCCAATGCTTCGAGCGCTTCGGGCAACCCCTTGCGGGAAAAATCCTGTGCGATCATCAGCGCCACAGGCTGATCGTGTGATGCGCCAAGTTTCCGGCGCATGTGCGATCGCGCATCCGGACGGGCGGCCGGATCATAGCGGCGCAAATCAACCGCGTTAAAGAGCGTGACCAATCGATCCGCCGTCAGGTCATAATGCCGCCGCACGATGGCTTGCATCGCTTGGGAAAGACACAGGACAACCGGCGGATTCGGATCGTTGAGGAGCTGCTTTTCGACATTGCAAAACGCGCGCCGCCGCGCATTGAGTCGATTGGACCACCGCGCAACCATGCGGGCGGCCGGTTGATCGTATTTGAGATGCCCCGCCGCCATCGCCTCCGCCGCCAGCCCGGCGTGCGGGTGGTACACATCGCATCGCCGCACCGGCAGCATCGCATGAACAACGTCGTAATCCGCTTGGGCAAGATGCGCATCGAGCGCGCCCAGAAACCGGCGATACCGCCCGACCCGCGTCGCCCCCGACATTCCCAGGTCGATGCGCTCAACCCCGTCAGGGATATTTTCAAATGAACCGGCCGCCAGGGTCACGCGATGCCCCCGCGCCACGAGCGCCGCCGCCAGGTCGAGCGTATACCGCTCGGCCCCGCCGCGTGCGGCGTTGGCATGGAGGATGACCAGGAGAATCTTCACGGTGAACAAGGATATTCGACGATCGCGCCACGGCAACAGATGGGCGGGTCAATCCCATCGAAGGGGGGTCCATGACGGAATCGGCGGTTCTCCTATTCCCTCCCCCGGTACACCGGGGGAGGGTTAGGAAGGGGGTTTTTCGGTCAGCTCTCGATCAATCTCTTCCTGCTTATTGCGCATGCTTGGCGCGAAGGCGATCAGCCGCGGACCATGATCGCGCTTGAAAGACATCGGAAAAATGATGCGCCTCATGCGACGCGTTCGTCAAATAACGGCCCCCTCCCCGACCCTCCCCCGGGGTACCGGGGGAGGGAGAAAAGCCGCCGGAAGTGTCATGGACCCTCGAAGAGGTCTGTCGATCGAACCGCCACGCTTCAATGCGGGATGGATACATTCCGATCCGGCTGCGCGGCGTTCAACTTCGCATCATGACGCGCGATCCACCGCGCCTTGCGCTCGATGCGCCGTTGCAGCCGCGATACCGACCGCACCGGCATCCCAAGGCTCTCCCGCTCCATCGCGTAATGACGGAGCCAGGCCACGCGCGCCTCATCGGCAATGTCATGCTCCCCCGTGCTGTACCAGAACTGCGCCAGGTCCTTCACGATCCACCGCGTCCGCATCGGCCAGCCGGGCAACCGCCGCACCCGCGCCGCATCGATCAGTTTCAATGTCCCGGCCGGGTCCGACGGCTCGGCGAAATAATGACACAAGTACAAATCCCGATGATGCAGCCCCGCGCCATGCAGCCGCGCCGCCAGCGCCGCCGTCGCATCGCGCACGCGATCGAATGACAGGCCCTCTTTCAGCAGGCGATCGAGCGCCTGATGCCCCGCCAGGTCTTCGGTGATCAAAAAGGATCGGCCATCCTCCACTTGCCCCCACCCCACCAGCGAAACCGTCGGCAAACCGGCGTCCTCGAGCGCCTTGATCCCCCGCGCTTCCAATTCCGCCGACGTCACCGCGCTGCCCGACGGGCGATGGCGTTTGATGTGCAATCGAATGTTGCGCCCATCGTGAAGCGCTGCATCGAGCGTCGCGTTGTCGCGCTCGGGCAATTGCCGCCAGGGCTTGATCCGCGGATCGGTGAACACCGCATCGGCATCAAGCCCCACCTCGCGCAAGACCGGTTGATACCCCGCCGTCGCATGAAAGACACTTTTGCCCAATTGAGCCATGGCCGACCGTTCACGCCCCGCGAGCGCTCTGGTGTTCGACGGAATGCTTCGCCTTCATAAACCGGCTGATTCCCGGCTTGAAAATGACCTTGTTGTCGAGCACCACGAGCTCCTCGTCCAGGAAAAGCTGCACCGCCTTGCTCAACGTCCGCGCCTCAAGCTCCCAGCCCCTGGCTTTCACATCGTCCAATGAATCCTCCTCCACGTTGATGTGAAACACATCCTGCATGATGACCGGCCCGGCATCCAACTGCTCGGTCACAAAATGCGCCGTGCATCCATGAACGCGCATCCCCGATTCAAACACCTGTTTGTACGCCGACGCGCCGGGGAAATAAGGCAGCAGGGATGGGTGCATGTTGATGATCCGGTTGGCGAAGCGCTTGACCAGGTCCGCCGGCAGGATTCGCATGTAACGCGCGAGGACGACCAGGTCGATTTCGCTCGCCTGCAGGGTTTCGCGCAACCAGTCAAAATGATCGGCCGGGTTGTTCGAAGACTTCCAATGGAACGGCAAACCCGCCTTGGCGGCCAGCGGTTCCAGGTCAGGGTGGTTGGAATAAACCCCGACGATCTGCCCATAGAGCTTCCCGGCCTGCTGATCGGCAATCAATTGCTCCAGGCAGTGCGGCTCGCGGCTGACGAGCACCGCGATCTTTTTGGGCTTCCGCTGGCTGTGCAGATGAACCCGCACCTCCATCTCCATCTTCCTGCCCAATTGCAACAGGCCGGGGATGAGCTCGGACAGATCGCCGGACAGATCCTTCAAATCCACGAGCATGTCCATGACAAAAAAACCGCGGACAACCCGCTGCTCGATGTCTTCGATGTTGATGCCGCGCTCGGCCATGTACGTGGCGAACTGCGCAACCACGCCCTTCTGGTCTTTGCCCAACACGCTGACAACCGCCATGACTGATTCGGACAAGGCAACTCCTGAAAATAGGAAACATCCAGTCTACTGGATTCTTTGCGTTGTTGAAAATCACGATTGCGCGTCAAACTGTCGAATAGCGCGGCTTGGCCGGTATTATCGGACGTCGATTCGATGACGGTCCGTCATCCGAGAAAATTGCACCACTCGGCCTCAAACGCACGATTATCAGCCGTGTGGGAACCGCTTTCGTCGGTCCCTTGTTGTTGTATGGTCGAATGGAAGGCTGGAACGCCCCCATTCGGGATGTTTATTCGATTGGAGTTCAGCTCATGATTGGCAAAACATGGATGGTGCGTTCAGTGGGTGCGATTGCAGCGGCGGCCGGTTGCATGGCGTTGGTGGGCACGGCATACGCCGGCTCGACGGTTCTGGGAAGCTCGGGGTGGACGGCATCCTGGCCGGAGGCTTTTGATGTCCAGTTGGAAGTTCTGGGCGAAGGCAACGGTCAGCTCATGTTGAGCAAGACCGTCACGTTCAATCAGCTCAGCAGCGTGCCGATCACCTTCCAGCAGACCAAGGCGGAC
>CAYTAP010000159.1:3603-7063 GCA_964435775.1 uncultured Tepidisphaeraceae bacterium | reverse complement strand
GCCCGACCCATCGTTCCTTCGAAGGACACCTGTTTGGGAGCCCACGCATGATGAACTGGCTTTTCCTTGCGATTGTTGCAACCGCGCTGGTCGGATGCGCCACATCAATTGACGAGTCGTCATCCACGCAGCCAGCGCCCGAGCGTCTCTACAGCGGCGTCCTCGTCTCCGGGCAGATGGCCATCGGCGGCGAGCACACCGGCTGGAGCCTGGTCGATGCCTCCGGGCGAGAGCTTTATGAAGTCGATGTTGCACTCGTGAAGAAACAAGCCGCCGCCGCGGAGAATCATGAAGTGAACATCGCGGGTCAATTGCAACAGCGTCAGCGCATCGAACGGGGCGACACGACAATCCTGATCGCGCATCGAATCACGATTGCAGAGCCGTAATTGCGATTATACGCCACCACACCCACGCGCGGCGGGCGCGATGGTGCGATGTACTCCTCATCGTCCCGCAGAAAGCGCAGACGCCCGGCTATTCCAACTTGAAGGGCGCGTCTCCGTCGCCGCGTTCGCGCTGGCCCCACACCATCCAGCCGGGCCGACCAAAGCTCTGCCCCGCCATCTGACGATTCTCCGGATGCCGATACCCCACGCGCACCAAGCGACGCATCTTGTCGGTCGTGTTGATGTATGAACCGTGAATGGTGTAGATGTTGAACAGCACCAGGTCGCCGGCCTTGGCCGGGACAGGCACCGTGTCCTCCAGCCTGTACTCGTCCACCGGCAAATGCGGCGTACAAGGCCCGGTCGCCGTCTCGGTCACATGCTTGATCTTTTCCCGCTTGTGCGAACCCTCGAGAAACCGGATCTCGCCATTCTCATGCCGCGTGTCGTCCAGATGGACGAGTACATCGACATATCTCCCGTCAGTGTGCTCATAGAACGGCCAATCCTGGTGCATCGGGAACGGATGCCCCGACCCCGGCGGCTTCACATGGAGCGTGGAATGATGAAACTCCACCGGGCCATCCAGTAAATCATGCATTGCCTCGGCCACCCGGCGATTGGTGACGGCCGACATCCACGCCTGCGAATAATATTGCAGGTCGTGCAAGGCGATCAGCTTGCTCTTTTTCTCCGTGATCTCATCCATGTACTTCTGTCGCCATGGACCGCTCCATCCCTTGTCTTTCACCGCCCAGTTGCCGATCACCCAGTCAAGGGCCTCCTGCAATTGCCGGGTCTCCTCCGGTGAAAAGACACGCGGAATGTGCAGCCACCCGCGCTCGTGATAGAACGCCACTTGTTCCTTGCTCAACATCGCTTGCCTCGCATCAAAACAACCCGTCGCTCACACAACCGTGCAGCCGACAATGTACATTTTCTATTACGGTATGTATAGCTACACCCATTGTCATGTCATTTTTTAATCGGCACACGGAATCGAAACTTCTGGTTTTGTAAAGATAGGTAATCTACGCCGCCCCTATCGCCGATAGAAGCTACAGAGCCAAGTACCGTGTTCACGGAATCCGACGCGGAAATGTTACGGAAAATGTAGTCACGACAGGAGTTAGGTCATGGTCGCATTGCTGAAGATGCCCGAAAACGTCATCCCCATGAATCCTGCGGACCGTCGGGTGTTCCCCCGGCGGGAGATTCACGCCGAGGTCCAGTCCCGTCGCCTTGATTATTCGATCCCCGCATTGAAGCAGCCAAAGCTCACCTTGTCATTGCACGATCTGTCCCTCGGCGGTTTGGCCGCCAGCGTCGACCATCCGTTGAACGCTGGGGAACGCCTCGATGTTTTCTTCCCGCCAGCGGAATCGCGAGGCGGATGGACCGCGGTTGGCCGCGTCCTTCGCTGTCACCCCAGCGTGACGGGTTACAAAATCGCCGTCGAGTTCGATCCCATCCCGATGGCAGCCTGAGGCTTGTCAGGGGCGCGTGGTTCACATCACCGCCCTGGGTCTTTCAATCCTCGAATGGATCTTCCGTAGGGGCGGCTTCAGCCGCCGTTTTAGAGGAAGACGGCGGCTGAAGCCGCCCCTACCAAAGAGAATTGAAACACCTGCATCACCTCCCTCGTCGGTTGACGGTCCAACGACATTCCTGTTCAGCTTGTACCGCCTGCCCGGCGTGCTTAAGTTGTCGGCATGTCTGGCATCGTTTATCTCGTCGGCGCCGGCCCGGGCGATCCAGGGCTGCTTACGCTTCGCGGCGCCCAAGTGCTGCGTCGCGCTCAGGTGGTTGTCTACGATTCTCTGGCCAATCCCGCGTTGCTCGTTCATGCGCCACAGGCTGAGCATGTGTATGTGGGGAAAAAGGCGGCCGCCCACTCGGTGCGGCAGGAGCACATCAACGAGATTCTGATCGAGCGCGCGCGGGCGGGAAAGACGGTCGTCCGACTCAAAGGAGGGGATCCCTACGTCTTTGGTCGGGGCGCTGAAGAGTGCCAGGCGCTGAGAGAAGCGGGTGTTGGTTTTGAAGTGGTGCCCGGCATCACGTCGGCGGTTGCAGCGCCGGCGTACGCGGGAATTCCAGTCACCCATCGCGATCTCAATTCATCGTTCACGCTTGTAACCGGGCATGAAAAGGAAGACGCGTACAAGGATGAAGAAGCCCTGGCCCGGTCGCCGGCCGCCGGTTCAACCGACGTGGACTGGGATGTGCTGGCCAAGCTCCCCTGCCTCGCTTTTTACATGGGCGTCAAATCCCTCCCGCGCATCTGCGAAAATCTCATCTCGCATGGAATGAATCCCGACATGCCGGCGGCCACCATCCGCTGGGGAACTCGCGCCGACCAGCGGACGATCGTCGGCACGCTGCACACCTTGCCGGCGTTGGTTGCGCAGGCAGGCATCACCCCGCCGGCAATGACGATCGTCGGGCGCGTGGTGGAATTACGGGATCAACTGAACTGGTTCGAGAACCGCCCGTTGTTTGGTCAGACGATCCTCGTCACCCGCACGCGCCAGCAGGCGGGCACATTGTCGGCACAACTCATGGAACTGGGCGCCCAGGTGATCGAGGCGCCCACCATCGAGCTGCGGCCGCCGGAGGACTGGAAGCCCATTGACGCCGCGCTGTTGGAGATTGAATCCGCGCGGAAGCCAATGGGGAATGTTCATGCCCTGTATGACTGGCTGCTGTTCACCAGCCCAAACGGTGTGCGCGCCACCCGCGAGCGACTGAAGGCGCTCAATCGTGATGCGCGGTTGTTTGTCGGGATGAAAGTGGCGGCCGTCGGTCGGGCGACCGCCGAGGCTATTGACGAGGAGTTGTGCCTGAACGTTGATCTATGCCCGGATGATGGAAGCGCCGAGGCATTGGCGGGGGCATTGGAGAAACAGAATACCATCCGGGGGAAACGGTTTTTGCTGCTCCGTGCGGACATTGCCCGGCCGGTATTGACTGATCGGTTGATTAAAGCCGGCGCGGCGATTGTGAAAGACCTGGCCATCTATCAGACCGTCCCGGCCGCCCAACTAGGTGAAAACATTCTCGAAAAGCTC
>CAYTAP010000159.1:0-3593 GCA_964435775.1 uncultured Tepidisphaeraceae bacterium | reverse complement strand
GCTCGAGTCTGGAACCGTCACCTGGTTGACGTTCACGAGCAGTTCCACAGCGAAAAACCTCGTGTCTCTGGTCCCATCGCATCTTCACAACCAGTTGAAGAAGATCAACACAGCCAGCATCGGCGAGCAGACCACCGCCACGCTCAGGGAACTGGGCATGCGGACAACGATGCAGGCGAAAACGCCTTCGATTGAGTCGCTCATGGAGGCGATTGTCAGTCATGTTCAACAAAACACTCGTCAACCGGCCTCCGCGCCACACGGACTTGATTCTTGAAAGGAACCCATGCGCCCCTGGCTTGCCCGCCTGGCATTTTCATTTTTGATCATCGCCGCCTATCTCTTCTGGACAGGATACAAGGCGATGCACGCGCCGCAGGGGCTTGTTCCAGCGTGGAAGATCGCGCTATACTTTCTGGCCGGCGGCATGTGCCTGGCATTGTTCTTCGCCGGTGTCCGCGAGAGGCATTCCCCGGATCGATGAGGTCGGCGAACGACATCGGATATCTCCCCAGCAGTATTTTGAAGCATTCCTCATGATCCACCATGTCCAATGATTTCGACATCATCGTCATCGGCGGCGGGCACGCCGGCGCGGAGGCCGCACACGCGGCGTCGCGCCTCGGCGCAGCGACCGCGCTGATCACATTCGATTCATCCAAGATCGGCGCGCTTTCCTGCAACCCGGCGATGGGGGGACTGGCCAAGGGGCAGATGATCCGTGAGATCGACGCGCTCGGCGGGCTGATGGGCATCGCCACCGACAACACCGGCATTCAGTTTCGAATGCTCAATCTTTCCAAAGGTCCTGCCGTCTGGGGACCCAGGGCGCAGGCGGACAAATATAAATATGCTCGGGAAGTGCAACGCCTGCTCGGCAACACGCCCAACCTGACCATCCTTCAGGGCGAGGTTGCGGACATCATTGTGGATAAGGATGAAGGAGGAAGGATGAAGGATGAAAATACATCCGATGCTTCCGCCTCATCTGTAAGCTCGGCTATATCGCATGTTCGCGGAATTGCGATCGCGGATGGACGGCGGTTGACGTGTCGCGCGGTGATTGTGACGACGGGAACATTTCTCAAGGCGCTCATGCACACCGGCGAAGCCAAGACTGTCGGCGGGCGCGTGACGGAACCGGCTGCCAAGACACTATCCGATTGTCTCACTCGCCTTGGACTTGAATTGGGTCGCCTGAAAACCGGCACGCCTCCGCGACTGAAGAAGCAGACCATCGACTTCTCACAATTTGAAGTCCAGCCCGGCGATGCCCACCCCATGCCCTTCTCATATCTCAACGAGTACGAGACCGCGCCAGGAAAACAGAGTGCTGATCCTGGGGCCAATTCATCCTTCATCCTTCATCCTTCATCCTTACCTCAGTGGCGCCCCCCCCTGCCACAGGTCAACTGCCACATCGGACAGACCAACAGCGCCATCCACGACCTTATCCGCGCCAATTTACATCGCGCCCCGATGTACTCCGGGCAAATCCATTCCATCGGTCCGCGCTATTGCCCAAGCATCGAAGACAAGATCGTCCGATTCGCCGACAAGAGCGAGCACCATATTTTTCTGGAGCCGGAGGGGCTCGATACTGACGAAATCTACTGCAACGGCGTCTCCACAAGCCTCCCGGCCGACGTGCAGGATGAAATTCTGCGGCTTGTTCCGGGATTGGAGCATGCGCAGGTGCTTCGGTATGGCTATGCGGTCGAATATGACATGGTCTGGCCGACACAAATTCGATCGACGCTTGAAACCAAGAAGATTCGCGGGCTGTTTCTCGCCGGGCAGATCAATGGCACCAGCGGCTACGAAGAGGCGGCGGGGCAGGGGCTTGTCGCGGGAATCAACGCGGCGCGATACGCAGCCTGTGTGGAGGAAGATTTCATCCTCCGCCGCGATCAGGCGTACATCGGGGTCATGATCGACGACTTGGTCACCAAGCCCCCGACCGAGCCGTATCGCATGTTCACCAGCCGGGCCGAGCATCGGCTGCACCTCCGCGCCGACAACGCCGACGCCCGCCTGACGCGCATCGGACACGACGCGGGACTGGTGAATGACGATCGTTTGGCGGCGTATGAGCACCGTCGCGAAGAGATCGAGAGCATCCTGGCGGTGCTGTCGGTCTCCCGCGTCAATGGCGTGGCGGCGGCCGATTATCTCCGCCGACCCAATGCAACTTGGGGCGAGTTGGCCGATCAGCTTCCCCTGTTGCGTGGGCTATGCCCGGCCAGCACCCGCGCCGTTGAAATTGAACTGAAATACGCGGGGTACATCGCGCGCCAGGATCGGGAGATCGAACGCTTCGCGCAGCTTGAACAGAAGCTGATCCCCGCCGCCACGGATTACAACCGCGTCGCGGGATTGCGGAATGAGGCGAAGAATAAGTTCACAAAGTTCACGCCGCACTCGCTGGGGCAGGCGCTACGGATCAGCGGCATCACACCGGCCGACATCACGGTGCTGGCGATTCATCTCAGCCGCCATCGCGCTTCACACGAATAGACGCATCGTATTTAGGTGCGATTCCCCATCGCCTTCTTCACCGCATCCGCGTCCCATCCAAAGGTTTGATAGTGGTGATCAAACGTACCATCGTCATACAGGTCGAAGATGCCGAACCCCTCTGGGCATTCATGGTACGGACCGTTCCACCATCGCCCGCAGACGCTGCCATTGCAGATGAAAGTCAGTCCCATGAAATCGACGCGATCGACCATGTGAATATGCCCGGAGATGCAGAGCCGCACGCCATGACCGCGCAGCAGGTCGATCAGCGGCATCACGTCACGATGCAGCCATGCATATGGGATATGCCAATAGTCGTCACGCAGGTGCCCGCGCGCTTCAAACACGCACGCGGCCATGAGCGGGATGTGCGAGAAGAGGCAAACCGGTTTGGTGTTGGCCAACAAATCCGCTTCCAGCCACCGCGTTTGCTCGGCGTCGAGCTTCCCCTCGTACATGAAACCGGCCCGTTGAATGTTGTCCAGCACCACGAAATGCCACGCGCCGTGATCGAACGAGTAATAGGCCTTTTTCAAGTGCAGCCGCTCGAGCGCCATTGCTTTTCCATAGCCCGGCGTCGCGGGGCAAAGATCCGGCGCGATCCAACCCCACACATCGTGATTGCCCATGACGGGTTTGATCGGCAGCTTGTTATGCCTCGCCAACGTTTGGTCATAGAGGTTCCAGTGCCTGTCCAACAGCGCGCGGTCCGTTTTTTCGAGTGCATCACCGATGTGGTCGCCGCCGGTGACGAGAAACTCCGCCGGTCGGTCCAGCTGCGCGATGGCGTCGAGCGCCGCCGCCCACCCCTCCGGCGCGTGATTGACATCCACCACATGCATGTCCGTGGCGTGAACAAATCGGAGCGAGCGTCTGGGTTGAATGTTTGAGGGCATCGCAACAGTATACTTACTTCGCCGTATTTCGCCTCACATGACCGCTGCCGGTCATGGGGCAGAGCGACAATTTATTGGCGGCGGACCAAAGCCAGGGTGTTGCAATTCTCTTTGGTAGGGGCGGCTTCAGCGGCCGTCGTTCTCTAAAGCGGAGGCGGTGGCTGACCCTACGGCAGA
>CAYTAP010000158.1:0-7069 GCA_964435775.1 uncultured Tepidisphaeraceae bacterium | reverse complement strand
CGGCGCGAGGCTCGTCTTCACATAAGGCGGAACCTTCAACCCCTTATCCACGGCCTTCTTCGCCACCAACCCCGCCGCAACCATGACCGACGGATTGCTCGTGTTCGTACAACTGGTGATGGCGGCGATCACGATGTCGCCATGCGTCAGCTTCATCCACTTGTTGTTCACGTCGGCGTCGGCGGTCGCTTTCTGATCCTTCAGATGCGAGGTGACGGCTGCTTCGTGCGCATCGCCGTTGGTCCTGCCCTGCCTGGCCGACCCTTCCTGAACGGGCGCCTCATCGCTCCAGCGATCCAGCCGCGGCGTGGCCGCCTGTCCGACCGATTTTTTGAAGGTGTCCACCAGCGCGCTGGCGAAGCTTTGCTTGGCCGCGCGAAGCTCGACGCGATCCTGCGGCCGGCGCGGGCCGGCGATGCTCGGCGTCACGGTGGACAAATCAAGCTCCAGCACCTCGTTGAACTCCGGATGCGCCTTGTCCTGACGCCACAATCCCTGCGTCTTGGCATAGCGCTCGACGAGATCGACCTGCGCCTCATCCCGCCCGGTCAGGCGCAGATATTTGAGCGTTTGATCGTCAATGGGGAAGAACCCGATCGTCGCGCCATATTCCGGCGACATGTTGCCGATCGTCGCGCGGTCGGCGACGGTCATCGCGTCGAGCCCTTCGCCGAAGTATTCGACGAACTTCTCCACGACGCCGTGGGCGCGGAGAATCTGGGTGATCGTCAGGACCAGATCGGTCGCCGTGGCGCCCTCGGGGAGCTTGCCGGTCAGTTTGAAGCCCACGACCTTCGGCGTGACCATGTAAATCGCCTGCCCGAGCATGCACGCCTCGGCCTCGATGCCCCCCACGCCCCACCCGACGACGCCAAGACCGTTGATCATCGTCGTGTGGCTGTCGGTCCCGACAAGGCTGTCGGGCATCGCGACGCCACCCTTGACCATGACGACCTTCGCCAGATATTCGAGGTTGACCTGGTGAACGATGCCCGTCGCCGGCGGAACGACACGGAAGTGCTTGAACGCCGTCTGCCCCCATTTCAGGAACTCAGAGCGCTCGCGGTTGCGCTCGAACTCTTGGTTTGCGTTGAAGAGCAGCGCGAACTCCGTCCCGTATTGATCGACCTGCACGCTATGGTCGATCACCAGATCGACCGGCACGAGCGGGTTGATCTTCTGCGGATCGCCCCCCGCCCGCTTCATCGCCGAACGCATCGACGCGAGATCGACGACGGCGGGCACGCCCGTAAAGTCCTGCAAAATGACGCGCGCCGGCTTGAACGGCAGCTCCACTGCATTGACGTTCCTGGGGTCATACGCCGCCAGCGCATTGACATCCTCCTGACGGACTTCAAAACCATCGTAGTTCCGCAGCGCGCTCTCCAGCAGCACCTTGATCGAAAACGGCAACCGGCCGATGTCGCCCAGCCCCAGTTCGTTCAACCGATCCAGCCGAAAAATCTTCAGATCACCCATCGCCGAGGAGAGATTCTGTTCAGCGCCGAATGAATAGGTGTTGGTGGGCATGATTCTTGTAGCATCCTTCCGAATTGCAACCATTGTGCATGTTATCCCCGCGGGACCGGTGCCATCGGTTACGTTACCCCGCAACCAATGCGTGCGCCCCCGTCGCCTTATCTTATGCACGCCGCCGGATTGCCTCAAGGCTTGAAGTGGGTTGCGCGGACCTATTCAATTCGCCGCCTCGCGACTTCCAAGGTTCGCTTTTTCCGGCTCAGTACTTTGTCGCGCGCTGGTGAAGAAACGATGTCAGCGCATCAATGATCGGTCGGCTGGTTTCAAAAGGATGCAGCGAGACGGCCAGCGACCGGCAGCTCTGCTCCAGCGCGGTGCGATGGCGTTGAAAATTATCGAGGTAAATTCGACGAACCAGCGCCGGTTCGCACACCTGGGGGCGCTCCCCTTCCATGCCTCGAAAGCGCGACCAGGTTTTGAAGGGAAACGTCTGCTCGTCGGGATCAAGCACCCGCATGAGGATCACCTCGTGGCGATCATGCCGCAGGCGCGCCAATCCACTTCGCAGCTCATTCACCGGCGCAAAGCAGTCGGACAGGATGATGACCAACCCACGCCGACCCAGGCGGTCGGCGACATCGTGCATCGCCTGCTTCGCCGATGATGCGCCATGCGGCGTCGCTCGTTCAAGCACTTCGATGACCCGCGACAGTTGCCCGGTCCCCCCCCGCGGCGTCAGCCATTGCTCAAGCTTCTCGCCGATGAGTCCGATCCCCACGCTTTCGGTGTGCCCGAGCATCAGATACGCCAGCGCCGCCGCCAGCCTTGCCGCGTATTCAAACTTCATCTCCCCCCCGCCGGCGTACGACATGGAACCGCTGCAATCGAGCAACAGCGCGCAGCGCAGGTTCGTTTCCTCGTCATATTCCTTGATAAACGGGCGGTCTGTACGACCCAGCACCCGCCAATCGAGCCGACGGAGTTCATCCCCCGCGACGTATGGCCGATGCTGGCGAAACTCGATGCTCGCCCCTTTCACCGGGCTGCGGTGCAGACCGATCGTGCTCCCCTCCACCACGCTCCGCGCTGAAAGCTGAAGGTGGTTCAAGCGCTCAATCAGCGCCGGATCGAGATATCGACTGACCATGCCCATGATGCCTGATCCTTATACCCGCCTTCCTCCTATAACGTTTAGGCGCCCAATCCGGTAGCATCGCGGGCGGTGCCCCATGAGTGACTCCGCCATTCCATCGTCAGCGAGTCGTGATCCGGCGCTCTTGCGTCTGGGCACGCGGGGCAGCCGCCTGGCGCGGATGCAGAGCCAGTGGGTGGCCGATCAACTGGCGCGCCTGCACCCGGGCTTGCGCATCGCGCTTGAGATCATCACGACCAGCGGCGACCAGATCGCCGATCGCCCGCTCCATGAAGCGGGGGGCAAGGGGCTGTTCGTCCGCGAGCTGGAATTGGCATTGCTCGACCGGAGGATCGACCTGGCGGTTCATAGTTATAAGGATGTGCCCGTCACGATGCCCCTGGTCGCGCAGGACAAGCTTGTGATCGCCGCGACGCCGGCGCGGGAAGACGCCCGGGATGTGTTGATCTCGACACAGGCGGGGGCGCTCGCTGATTTGCCGCCGGGATCGCGCGTGGCGACGGGGAGTTTGCGTCGGCGCTGCCAGATCATGGCGCGCCATCCCGCGCTGAAGGTCATGCCGATTCGCGGAAATATCGATACCCGCCTCAACAAGCTCGCGGCCGGGGACTATGACGCAATGGTGCTCGCGCTGGCGGGCCTGCGGCGCGGCGGATTGTACGATCCGGCGAAAATGACGCCGCTGGAGATTGATGAGATGACCCCCGCCGCCGGGCAGGGGGCGCTGGCGATCCAGTGCCGCCGGGATGATGCGCGGACGCGGCTGCTCGTGGCGCGGTTGCATGATCCACACACCGCGACGATGGTGGTGGCCGAACGGAAGCTTGTGGCGCTGCTTCAAGGCGACTGCCATTCGCCGATCGGCGTCCTGGCGACGGCATCGGAGAGTGGGATGACGATTCGCGCCGCGGTCGGCGGGCGCGGCGGCGAGCCGCCGGTGTTGAAAGCAGCCGCCTCGGGTTCGCTGGCGTCGGCCGATGCACTCGTGCGGATGGTTTATGCAGACTTGGTCGGCCAGGGGGTGCTGGCGCTCCTGGGAGTGACTTGATCGATTCCTCTTTCCAATCCGCAAGTGGAACGGCATCGCCCGACGGGGTGCATGAAGCGCCGCCCGCGCACGCCGACGATTCGCCGCGATCCGCGATGGATCGGTGGGGTCGGCCGATCCTGATGATCGCGCTGACCGCACTGCTCTGGGTGTATGCGATTCCCGCAGGCATTGAGGCGCGCCATTGGGCGTGGGATCAAACGCGCGATGTCCGCTTCAGGGGTGATATTGACAACGCGGTCAGTTGGGGCACGCGCGTGGTCGAGAACGCCGCGAGTATCCCCACCGATGCCCCGGCCGATTCACTCCGCGCCCGGTATGGCCCTCTTTGGACCGCGTATCGCAACCTGTACGGGCAGGTGAGCGACAACCACCCCGCCGGGCGATACCACCTTGATTATCCACCGCTGCGATTGCTCATCGCCACCTTGTGGGCGCAACACATTCGCTCGCTTCCCGGCCCGCCGCGGCAGCCGTGGGACGACGAAGCGATCGCGCCGATGTTGCAACTGAACCTCGCGCTGGAATTGGTGTCGGTCCTCGTCGGCGCCCTGCTCGTCTTTTATTGGGCCCGACAAGATCAACTCTCGCGCGACCGCTTCACCCCCTCCCGCGCCCGCCTGCTGGCAAATTGGTACCGCGCCAGCTTCGGAATAAATCCACGCCACCCCGCGCCAAACACCCCCCTCCTTCCCGCATCATCCTTCATCCTTCATCCTTCATCCTTCCTCTATGCCAACCTCGCCGCCCTGTTCATCTGGTTCAATCCCGCGGTCATTGTCAACGCCCATGCCTGGCCGCAGTGGGACACATGGGTTATTCCGTTTTATCTGCTGGCGGCGCTGTTGATCTCAACCGATTGGGCGCTGTGCGCCGGGCTGCCGATCGCCGTCGGCTGCATGATGAAAGGGCAGCTTCTTCTGGGCGCGCCGATCCTGATACTCTGGCCGATCTTTCAGGGGCGATGGTCCACGGCCGCCCGATTCCTGATTGGCTTTTTCCTTGGCGTGGGACTGCTCGCAAGCCCCTGGATCGTGCCGTCGAGCGCCGCATGGCTTTACGTCGCAAGCCTGGCCATTGCCGCCACCATCGCCTCCCCGCTGCTTTTCAAGCGCACCGCCGCGGGCTTGCCCATGCGTATATGGGCGTTGTGTGCCGCGGCGGCGGGGATCCTGATCGTCTGGCCGGCGCTCCACTCCGGCGGCCTTGATTCCCTGCTCCCCCTGCTCTTGGTCGCAGGGATCATCATTGCGGTTCCGTGGCTCTGTCCCCGGCTGAAGTGGCGATTCTGGCTGGCGTTCGTGGTGGCGGGCGGGCTGTTCATGTCCTCCATCCTTTTTGACGGCGGCTATGCGTGGTATCGCATCGGCTTTGGATACGGCACCGAGCATTGGCTGCAGATGACGATGGGCACGACGTACAACGTCGCGGCGCTCATGCGGGGGTACTGGGGCTGGCAACTCAAGGATGTCACCGACATCGCCTGGGCCATCGAAATCCTCCGCCCGATCCTCCTCTGGTCATTGCGCTTTATTGTCATTGCGCTGCTTGTGGCGCTGGCCGCGAAATTGATTCGATGCCTGTTGAAGCGCCCGCTTGGTCGGGCGATGGTGATCGGCGGCGTGGGGTTCGACGCGCTGATCCTCGCGGGGATCGCCGGCTTTTACCTCATCACCCTGCTCGGCAACGCGATGGCCGACTGCGGGCAGCCCACCGTCCAGCACCTGCTCCGCTGGATTTATGTCATCGCGCTGGTGTTGTGCGCCGTGGGCGCCGCTCGCAACGCCCGCCGCGGCAGCGCGCGAACCCTGCTCGCGATCGCCGCGCCCTGGCTTGTTTTTTATGCGATCCTGCCGCAGATGCACGAGCGCTATCTCGTATACGCCGCCGCCATCACCGCCATCGGCGTCGGTGTTTCGTCCGGTTATGCGCTGCTGAGCGTGCTCATTGCCTGTGTGGCGGTACTCCCCATGGCGCACACGATGCTCAACATGAACCCCTCCTACTGGCCGAAGTTGCTGGAGTTCCTCCGAGCGCTGAACCCCGGCTTGGGATGGATGGTCGTCCTCATCGCCGCCATCTATCTCTACGGCGCGCTGACGACGGGCGTCCGCCCCTGTCTCCAATCCAAAATCAAAAATCAAAAATCGAAAATGGGTAGTTGAGCCAATCTCGAATCCCCCAGCGCCGCCCGCAGTCAGCATTTTTTTCCACCACTGGATTTTTAAAAAGCCTTCGGTTATAGTCTGCGTGTCGGCCGTTGCTGGCGTCCGGGTTTCCCCCCCAACCCTACGTCACCGGCCGACATTTTTTTTGCGCCAACCCAATCGGGAACCAATGCCGATCCAATGCACGAATCGCATCGTAAGCCAATTATAGGCATATGTTTATGTCACAAGTCCGGCTCTTCCAGCGGAACCGGACAGATGTCCTTCCGTCGGCAGCTTTCACAGTGCCGCCCCTCCCATAGTTGATTGAACTCCGCCAGCGCCGCGTCAATCAGACCGGCCGATTCGGTCCAGATTCCCATCTCAAAATTCCGCCGCCCATCCGACTTCGCCCCCAGCCCCGCCCCCGTGAGGTTGGCGCTCCCGAGGTACATCTTGCATGAATCGATGACCACCATCTTCGTATGCAGCCGCGGACAGCGACGAATCGTCATCCCATGCGGCAGACCTTCCTTAAGTTCCCGAAGCGCCGGTGCGCTGGGAACACCGGCGTGCAACAGCCGGATTTCCACCCCACGGCCAGCCAATCGCCGAAGGTGCGTCACAATCGACTGCGCCGCCCGCGAGCGCGGATCAGGGACGAGCATCGCCTTGAAGTCCGCCGTCGCAATGTCGATCCCCACCTTCGCGTGGAGCAGTCCATCCCGGATGATTCGCTGAAAATGCGCCCCGTCCACAATCAATTCCACCTCACCGGCGGCGTGCGATGGCTTGATGGGCGGGGTAAGGGGCATCCTTTCATCATCGGCGCGCGTGCTACGCGGGTTTGAGAACGCCCTCGCAGCGCGAAGGCCGAATATTTTTCTGAAATAATGGATTACTCACCGCGGTGGCATATGATTTGCCCGCATGGAGTGATGTTGTCGTCGGGTTTCGCCGACGATTATTGACGAGATGGAAAGGACTTCCGCCGGCTGCGGCGGAGGCTGAAAGATGATGATGGTTGTTTCGATCGTGGTTGCGTTGATCGTGGGGAGCTTTGTCGTGAGCGACCTGCTCATGCGAAAGGAATGTGCAAGGATGACCCCGGCCAAAGCCCGGCTTCGCTCACGCCGGGAGATGATGCGGGCGCGGAACCACGAATGATCGGCCTGTGGTCACTTTGCGTCGGCTGTCGGCGCATGTCCGAACGCCTCGGCGGGGACAGGCGCGGGCTTCTCA